>JACQOK010000192.1 GCA_016202565.1 Betaproteobacteria bacterium
GCGCTCTACAAGTATCCCGCCGTGCGCGCCGATTCGACGCTCGTCTACACCAATCTCGTCCCGACCGGCGCCTTCCGCGGGTTCGGCAATCCATCTGCGGACTGGGCGGTGGAACAGGCCTGGGACCTCGCCGCGGAAAAACTCGGCATCGACATCCTGGATCTCCTGCGCATGAACGCGGTGGACGCAGGCGACGTTTCCCCGCACAACCACCGGATCACGAGCTGCGAGTTGAAACAGTGCATCGACAAGGCGGCGGCGATGATCGGGTGGGAAGAAAAGCGCAAGGCGCGCAAGCCGAACCGCGGCCTCGGCATGGGCTGCAGCATCCACGTCAACGGCCGCCGCAGCTTCGGCGACTGGGACGGGAGTTCCGCCATCGTGCGCGTCAACGAGGACGGCCGCGCCACGGTCATCACCGGCGAGGGCGAAATCGGCCAGGGCAATCTGACGGTATTGCGGCAGATCGCCGCGGAGACGCTCGGATTACCCTATGACGACGTGGATATTACGCGTCCCGATACCGACGTGCAGCCGCACGCGCTGGGCGCGCTCGCGAGCCGGCTTACCTACGTCGCCGGCAACGCGGTAAAGAATGCCGCGGCAGCAGCGGCCAAGCAGCTGCTCGATGCGGCAGCGGAGCAGCTCAAACTGCCACCCGCCGAATTGACGATCATCAGCGGCCAGATCGGACCGCGCCACGGCGCGGAGACCGACTTCAAGCCGGTCGGCGCCGTGGTGCGGGCGAACATCTACAGGCCGGGCGGGCAGCCGATCATCGGCGTCGGCACGTTCGACAACCCCTCGGAATTTCCCGACCACAGCCGCTACGGCAACGAGTCGGGGTCGTATAACTTCGTGGCGCAGGCGGTGGAGGTCGAAGTCGATCCGGACAGCGGCCAGATCAAGCTGCTCGAAGTGGCATCCGCAGTCGATTGCGGCACGGTCATTCATCCGGCCGCCGCTGAAGGCCAGGTGCAGGGCGCGGTGACGCAGGGCATTGGTCTTGCCATGCTGGAATATTTCGACTGGTACAACGGCACGCCCACCGATCCGCAACTGAAGGATTACCCAATTCCCAGTGCGGCGATGATGCCGAAAATGCACGTCGCTTTTGCCGACTCCTACGAGCCATCGGGACCGTTCGGCGCGAAGGGCGTCGGCGAAATCGGGCTGGACGCTATTCCCGCAGCGATCGCCAATGCGATCGCGGATGCGGTTGGCGTACGGATTTCGCAGCTTCCGCTCACCGCTGAAAAAATCCACCGCGCGCTTCATCCGGAACGCTACGCCAAGGAGCGGGCAACGACGCCGGCTGCGCCCAAAGGCAGCGTCTGGACGCGTCTTTCCGCCGGAAAACCGTCGGGGGCGCGTCCGTTCAACCCAGAATTCGTGTTCGCGAACAGCGTGGAGGATGCCGTGACGCAGCTTGCAGCGGGAGACGCTTCGATCGTGTGCGGCGGCACGGCGCATGCGCTGCGCCGCGAACGCAGCGGCTATCCGTTCGCCAAGCGTCTCATCGCGATCGGGCGCATTCCCGAACTCAACACGCTGTCGATCGACGAAAACGGCATGCTGCACATGGGCGCAGCCGTCCGCCAGGAGACCCTCTACGCCGATGCGAAACTGCGTGAGAGCTGGTGGGCCATCGACGACGCATTGGAAGCGGTGGGCCACACGCGCATCCGGCAGATGATCACGGTGGGCGGCAGCGTGGGTCCGTTGATCGGAGGATTCGATCTGCCGGTTGCGCTGCTCGCGCTGCAGGCGCGGGTGACCGTCGCCGGACCTCAAGGCCGGCGCACCCTCACGCTGGCGGACGCGTTCAAGGACCGATTCGGCAAGGGCGAGATCGTCGTCAGCGTGGAGGTGGATGCGCAACCCGCGCACAGCGGGTCGAGTTTCCACAAGTACATGGCGCGCGGCGTGCTGGAGATTCCGACCGTGAACACCGCCGCGATGGTGGGTGTCGATAGGGAAGGCCGATGCACGCAGGCACGAGTGGTCGTGGGTTCCGTCAGCTGGAAGCCGATCATCCTCGAGCCCGCAGAGCTTCGCGGCCAGCGTTTCGACATGGAAACGGCACGCCAGGCGGCGCGGCCGGTGCATTCACTCGCCGAACCGATGCCGGACGTGCGCGGCTCTGCCGCTTACAAGCGGGAAATGGCCGTCGAATTCGCGGCCCGGGCGCTGCTGACAGCGTGGCAGCGCGCCGCTCGCTAAAAGGGAACCGCCGATGAACGAAGATAAGATCAACCCCAAAAAGCTTTGGCCACAGAGATCACAGAGAACACAGAGACAAAAACCTTGAACCGCAGAGGCGCAAAGACGCAGAGAAATCGCGAAGGAAGTCTGCGAACCACAGGATTCATTGAGCCAACTTTGCGCCTTCGTACCTTTGTGGTAACGCGTTTCGTGTTTTCTCTGTGGACTCTGTGTCCTCTGTGGCTAACGCTTTTCTGCACGCGTTGCGGCCTATAATTTCGCCCGAGGAGGAACAATGAAAACAATTTATCCGCGCTTCACCTTCGTGCTGGCGGGGCTCGCGCTGCTCGCCCCGTGCGGTTACGCGTTCGCGCAGTCGAGCGCACAGGCTTATCCCACCGGGCCGGTCCGTATAGTCGTGCCGTTCCCGGCCGGTGGCGGCGTGGACACGACGGGCCGCCTCATCGGACAGAAGCTCGCCGAAGCACTGGGCAAGCAGTTCGTAATCGACAATCGTCCCGGCGCCAACGGCATGATCGGCAGCGAGATCGTCGCGAAGTCGCCCAGGGACGGCCATACGCTGATGGTGAACGGCGCGAACTTCGTGACCACACCGAGCCTTTACAGCCAGGTCAGCTACGATCCGATCAAGGACTTCGACCCCATCAGCCTCCTCACCTTCGCGCCCAATGTCCTGGTCGTGCATCCGTCGCTCCCGGCAAAATCGGTGAAGGAACTGGTGGCACTGGCGAAGTCACGGCCCGGCCAGGTCAATTTCGCCGGTTCGGGCAGCGGCAGCACGCCGCACCTTGCCGCGGAGCTGTTCAATACGCTCGCGAACGTGAAGATGGTGCACGTTCCGTACCGCGGCACCGGTCCCGCCATAGTTGGTTTGATGAGCGGCGAGGTGAGCGTCATGTTCATGCCCACGACCAACGCGGTACCGCTCGTCAAGTCGGGCAAGCTGAGAGCGCTCGCGGTGACGAGCCGCGCCCGGATTTCCGCATTGCCGGCATTGTCCACCGTGGCGGAATCGGGGCTCGATGGCTACGAGTCGAGCCAGTGGTACGGCATGCTGGCGCCGGCCGGAACGCCGGTGGAGATCCTGAACGTGCTCAATTCGCACGTGGTCAAGATCATGCAAACTCCCGACATGAAGCAGCGCATGACGGATGGCGGCAGCGTCGCGGTCGGCAGCACGCGCGAAGCGTTCGCGTCCCACCTCAAGGCGGAATTCGAGAAGTGGGCGCGAGTCATCAAGCAGTCCGGCGCACGAGTCGATTAACAGCACGTGACAGAATCAAGAAATATTAGCCGCAGATAAACGCAGATAAACGCCGATGAAAATCAAAA
>JACQOK010000179.1 GCA_016202565.1 Betaproteobacteria bacterium
ATATCGTCAAGGCGCTGAACGATCTCGGCATCACCGACATCATCGCGGTCGACAATCTGTCCCGGGGGGACAAGTTCGTGAATCTCGTCGACTGCGAGATCGCCGATTACCTCGACAAGGATGCTTTCCTGGAAACGCTCGACGAAGGCAGGTTCAATGGCGGGTTAACTGCAATCCTGCACGAAGGCGCCTGCTCGGATACCACCGAAACCGACGGCCGCTACATGATGCAGAACAACTACCGCTATTCGCGCGCGCTGCTCGATTTTTGCATCGCCGATGAAGTGCCTTTCATCTACGCATCGTCGGCCGCGGTGTACGGGGGCGGAACGACGTTCAGGGAAGCGCGCGAGTGCGAGGCGCCGCTCAACGTGTACGGCTATTCGAAGTTCCTGTTCGACCAGCTGGTGCGCCGGCGCTCGAGCGAATTCACGGCGCAGGTGGTGGGGCTGCGTTACTTCAACGTCTACGGCGAGCGCGAGCAGCACAAGGCCCGCATGGCCTCAGTCGCCTTTCATTTTTTCAACCAGTATCAAGCCGCGGGCAGCGTCGGGTTGTTTGAGGGAAGCGGGGGCTACGGCAATGGCGAGCAGCGGCGCGATTTCGTGTCGATCGAGGATATCGTCAGGATCAATCTGTTCTTTCTCGACCACCCGGAACAGTCGGGCATCTTCAATGCCGGGACCGGAACGGCGCAGAGCTTCAACGACGTCGCGGTCGCGACGGTGAACGCCTGCCGCAAGGCGCAGAACGAGCCCCCCTTGACCCTCGCTGACATGCAGCGGCAGGGCATCATCCGCTACATCGCCTTCCCGGCGGAACTGAAACACAAGTATCAGAATTACACGCAGGCCGACATTTCGGCGCTGCGCGGCGCCGGTTACGCGGCGCCTTTCCTGACCGTGGAGCAGGGCGTCACCCGCTATTGCGAACGCTTGCTCGAGCGCGGCACGGCGTAAGGTATCATACGCAATAATCTTTTCATTTTTTCATGTTCAAGACACTCGAGCATTTCGTCGGCAACACTCCGCTGGTCAGGCTCAAGCGGATCGGGGAAAGCACCGGCAACACGCTGCTCGCCATGCTCGATGGGAACAATCCCGCCGGGTCGGTCAAGGATCGACCGGCGCTGTCGATGATCACCCGGGCGCAGCAACGCGGCCAGATCAGGCCCGGGGACACGCTGATCGAGCCGACCAGCGGCAATACCGGCATCGCGCTTGCCATGTGCGCCGCCATGATGGGCTATCGCATGATTCTGGTCATGCCGGAACACCTGTCGCTCGAGCGCCGCCAGAGCATGGCCGCCTTCGGGGCGGAATTTGTGCTGACGCCCAAGGAAGGCGGCATGGAAATGGCGCGCGACGTCGCGGAGAAAATGCGCGACGAGGGCAAAGGGGTGATCCTCGACCAGTTCGCCAATCCCGACAACCCGCTTTCACACTACGAAGGCACGGGTCCGGAGATCTGGCGCGACACCGATGGCACGATCACCCATTTCGTGAGCAGCATGGGCACTACCGGAACCATCATGGGCGTGTCGCGCTTTCTCAAGGAGCGGAATCCGGCGATCCAGATCGTCGGCTGCCAGCCGTCCGAGGGGGCGCAGATCCCGGGCATCCGCAAGTGGCCTGCGGCCTACCTTCCGAAGATTTGCGACTGGAAGCGGGTCGATCGCGTGATCGAAGTGAGCCAGCGCGATGCCGAAGACATGACACGGCGGCTGGCGAGCGAGGAGGGAATCTTCGCCGGCATATCCTCCGGCGGTGCGATGTGGGCCGCGCTGCAGGTGGCGCAGGACGTGCAAGACGCGGTCATCGTTACCGTCATCTGCGATCGCGGCGACCGTTACCTGTCGACCGGCGTGTTTCCGGCCTGAGCACGCTGACGCGACCCGGTGCGCACGTGGTACCTGTCCTGGTTTTCGACATCGAGACGGTTCCGGACATCGAGGGGCTGCGCAGTCTGCACGGTCTCGATCGCGCCGTTTCGGACGCGAGCGTCGCGGAAATGGCGTTTCAGTTGCGCCGGCAGGCAACGGGCAGCGATTTTCTGCCGCTGCACCTTCAGCGCGTCATCGTGATTTCCTGCGCCCTGCGCGAGCGGGACAGCTTCAGGGTATGGTCGCTCGGCGGCGCGCACCAGGGCGAAGGCGAGGTGATCCAGCGCTTTTTCGACGGCGTCGAAAAATACACGCCGCAACTCGTGTCGTGGAACGGCGGCGGCTTCGATCTGCCGGTGCTCCATTACCGGGGGCTCATCCACGGCGTGAAGGCGCCGCGCTATTGGGACATGGGCGACGGCGACCACCGGGACAGCCGCGAGTTCAAGTGGAACAACTACATCAGCCGCTACCACATGCG
>JACQOK010000191.1 GCA_016202565.1 Betaproteobacteria bacterium
CGGCGAGGTGGTGCACCAGCTCGGGCAGCGTCACCCTCCGGCCCGGGCGCAAACGCCCTTTCTCAGTCACTCGTTCAGTCCGACGAGCAAGCTCGGCACCATCCAGGAAACTGCGACCGCCTCCTGGCAACGTGTGGCCCGGGAAGGAGAATCTGCCAAAGGCCGCGCGCAATGGATTCGAGCCAGACCATGAGGACTGCCTGCTCACGTAGACAGTGGAAGCCACGAAATCATTCACCCGAGGGGAGGGATGGGGGCGGACGAGTGGCCGGCCCGCGAGGATCGGGTCAGCGGCCTGCGCCTCTGCGGCGCGGAGCAGCCGTCCGCTCAGCGTCAACGCTCCGACACTCCGGTCGTGGCGAGGAACTGCCGGCGCGGCACGGTCGGCCTAGAGTCTCCTTGTCGAGCGACGCCGCCACTGTAGCCGGCTCGATCGAACGGCGTCAAGACGTCAGACCGGCGACCGGCGAGGGCTTGACTCATACCCATAAATCGTGGAGTGTGGCGGCCTCGGGAACCTGCAGCGTCGAATCCCGGCATTGACGGGTGGTTCATTAGGATCAAGGAGCAACACATATGAGCGTCGACCATCTCGGCGACATGGGCGTCATCCTCGTCGTCTTCTTCGCTTCGCTCGTTGCCGTGTTCGTCCTCTTCAGGTACATGAAGTCCACGGCCGAGACCAGCGGCATCCGGATCAGCGGAGCGCTCGTCGGCTTCCTCGTGATCTTCGCGCTCCTGTACTTCTCCTACTGGCGTCTCTTCGAGCGCACGCCGACGACGCTCGGCGCCGTACTCGTCTGTCACTTCATGTCGCTCGGCGCCTCCTGGCTCTTGTTCAAAAAGCTCGAATCCACGGCGGACCTCACGCTCGACAAGGCGACGCTGAAGCTCGTGATTCCCTCACGCACCTTCAAGAGGGTGCGGGTTGGCGGAGCGTTTGCCGGCTATGTGCTCGTCTTCGAGCTCATGTACGGCCTCTACGCGGGGACGATCGATCGGCCCACGAAGTTGGAATACTCCTGGCATCAGGAGCCGGGCGGCCCGGCGGTCACGATCGCCCGGTACTTCGATGGCGTCACCCGAGCGAGCGATTGCCAGCAAGCGTACAAGCTGCTCAGTCAGCGGTTGATCGATGAACGAATCCGGCTCGGCCAAGACTGGACCACGGCGGCGGAATTCTGCAAGTACTTCGCCACGAATAGCGGCCACTGGAACATCGCCTACAAACGACTGAAAAGCCCTGACGAGAAGATCAGGTATCAGGTGGCGCTCGACTACGGAGACAAGTTCTTGAGAAACGAGCTGGCTGCGGTGCAGCGGAAGCTCGGGGACTATCCCGGACTCTGTAGCCCGGAAGACGCCTCCGCGGTGTTGAAGACCTCGATCCAACGTTACAGGAGGGAACTGTCGACCGCGGAGCAAGAAGCCCTGCGCCTCGAGGTCAAAAACTCGCTCGTGAGCACGTTGATCGATTCCGGGGCCATCCACTACTACCTTCGCAAGCTCAAGATGGAGCGCGAAGCTCAGGATGCGATTTCATTCTTCCAGCGGCTGACGGACGCCGACACCAACTCCCGGAACGTCTTCCAGCTGAAGATCTTCACGCTGGTGGCCGACCGCGGTAGCGCGACTGGTTACAAGATCGATCGCGTCGAGACGCCGCTCACAGGTCTCTACTCGGGCAGCGAGATACCGCTGTGGCGGTTCTGACCCGGCGAGTTTCTCCGCCTCACCTACTTCGGCGCGTCCTTCGCGCAGCGGAAGCCGATGAGGTAGCCTTTACCGTAAGGCGGCGAGTTGTCGTAATCCCGGCTCGCAGCCCGCACCCACAGCGGTCCATTCGGCGCGGCGCCACCGAGGATCACACGGTTCTGGCCTGACTCCGGCCCTCGCGGATTCACTATACTCCGCAGTCCTGGGCCGTCCTTATTGACCTGTGCGTAAATTTTTCCAGGGAACGCTCGACGGACCTGAGCTCGAAGGACTGGCAATAAGTCTCGCGGGACGGCAACGGCAGCAGTGGTCACGATTGGATTATCGAATCGCTCCCATGCTTCTCTAGTTGACTTTGCCTTGATTGCGGTGCGTCCTCGCCGCGACCGCGAAGGCGAGGAAGTACCGGTCCAGGTCGTCCAGCGTCGTGCCGTACTCGGTCCCACCGGCCGCGGCGTCACAGAGCAGTTCCCG
>JACQOK010000190.1 GCA_016202565.1 Betaproteobacteria bacterium
ATGCAAGTGATGAGTGATGGGTGACGGGTGATGAGTGACGGGTGATGAGTGACGGGTGATGAGTGATGAGTGATGAGTGATGAGTGATGAGTAAGCGTCCTTTCTTTACCCATTACCCATTACCCATTGCGCATTACCCGTCCCGCATTACCCTCCTATGTAGGACATTTCGATCTTCCGCAATTGCGCCGTTTCGGCAGTGCGAATCTCCGAGTAGCGATCCGTGCGCTTCGCCCAGACCGCATGGATTACGTCACGGATTTCCGCGTCGCTTGCGCCGCCGCGCAACAACGTGCGAAGGTCGTGCCCGTGGGTCGCGAACAGGCACGTATAAAGCTTGCCCTCGGTAGACAGGCGCACGCGCGTGCAGTCGCGGCAGAATGCCTGCGTGACCGAAGCGATGACGCCGATCTCCCCGGAGCCGTCCCGGTAGCGCCAGCGCTCCGCAACCTCGCCGCGGTAGTTGGGGTCGGCGGGTTCAAGCGGCATTTCGGCATCGATCAGGCTGACGATTTCGCGCGCCGTCACCACGTCGTCCATGCGCCAGCCATTGGTATGGCCCACGTCCATGTACTCGATAAAGCGCAGGATATGGCCCTGTTTGCGGAAGAATCGCGCCATGGGAAGGATGCTCTCCTCGTTCATGCCGCGCTTGACCACCATATTGACCTTGATCGGCGCTAGCCCCGCTTCCGCCGCCGCGTCGATACCGGCAAGGACCCGGGTCACCGGAAAGTCGACATCGTTCATGCGTCTGAACACCGCGTCGTCGAGTGAATCGAGGCTCACCGTCACGCGCTTGAGACGGGCGTCCTTCAGCGAGCGCGCCTTTTGACTGAGGAGCGAGCCGTTGGTGGTCAGTGTGAGATCGAGACCGGGGATCGCGGCGAGCATGGCGACCAGCTGCTCCAGATTGCGCCTGATGAGCGGTTCACCGCCGGTGAGTCGAATCTTCTCGACGCCCTGTTCCGTGAAGATGCGCGCGAGGCGCGTGATCTCCTCGAAGCTGAGCAGTTCCTTGCGCTCCAGAAACTGGTAATCCTTGCCGAACACTTCCTTCGGCATGCAGTAGACGCACCGGAAATTGCAACGGTCCGTGACCGAGACGCGCAGGTCCCGCAGGGTGCGGCCCAGCCGGTCGCGGAGCAGAGGCCGACCCAAGGTCGCCGGCGGATGCAAGTCGTTCATCGATTCGCTTTCTGGAAAGCGGTTCGGGTGTTTATGCTGAACCCGCATTATGGCAAAAGACCTTCTGCGTGCGCAAGGAAAGCATTACTTGTAAATCAGGTATTTGAGCACGCTTTTTATTGAAGGATCAGCGCGCTTGGCGCACAATGCCGGTATGTCGACTCAAGACGTTTCAGCTCAGAACGCCTCTTGTTACGTGGCGGTCGTCATGGAGCGGGTAGCCCTCAACAATCCGTGGGTCGCCGAGCAGTGGGGCGTGACCGGAGTGGTGTGCGATGACTCGCCCGCGGGGACGCCGCATCGCGTGATCGTGACAAACAACAGGTTGACCCAATTGCTGTTCCCCGGCTACCTGATCAGGCTGCATCGTGACGAAGCCGAGGGCTATTACCTTAATATCACGTCGCCGCAGCCCAGGGTTTTTGTGCTGTGGCGCATGCATGACGGTATCGCCCGCCCCGAGTTGCTGACCGTGAGCTATAACGAAGGCGCGCGCTGGATGGACGGAGGGGAAAGCGTGGATGGCGTGGCGCTTCCGGTCGAGCTCTTCCCGTGGATCGGCGCGTTCGTCGAGCAGCACTACCGGCCCGAGCCAAAGAAGAAAGGTCGCTACGCGAGCAACAAGGACAAGGGAGTGGGATTCCGTGGCTGAAACCAGCAAAGGAAAGCCGACGCCCGTCTCGACCCGCGCGGCGGCAGACGACAGCAACGAAACCTTTCTTGCGCGTTGGACGCGGTTGAAAAAGGAAGCGCGCGAGCAGCCCGCGGAAAAGCCGCAGCCCAAGCCGGAAGCAGTCAATCCCAAAGCGCCGGCGCCGGAACTGCCGCCGCTGGACAAGCTCACGTTTGACTCCGATTACCGCGCCTTCTTCCATCCCAAGGTGGACGAGGACATGCGCCGCGCGGCGCTCAAGAAGCTGTTCGGCGACCCGCGCTTCAACGTGTTGGACGGGCTCGACGTCTATATCGACGACTACAGCAAGTCGGAGCCGATTCCTGCCGCGATGCTGGCGCAGCTCAGGCAGGCACAGAAGATACTCGAATGGGCAAGAGGGGACCAAGAACAGCCGAAACGCGAAGAACAGGAGCAGGTGGCAGGACATGAGCCGCCTCGTCTCGAACAACAGGTGGCTGAGGCCCCTCCGGCGGCCGAAGCGCCCGCAGCGCAATTGGAGCCGGAACACCCGCGCCAACCTCCCCTCGACGACTCGCGGAAGTCGTAGCCTTTTGAGGCACTTCTTCGTTAGGATTGCGAATCTCGGAGGTTTTTTCCGCAGTCTGAAATCATGCCGGACGCTGCTCGATGCCTAAAGAGAAGCTCATTTGCAACTGCAACAAGACGATGCCGCTAAATGCCAAGGCATTGGGAGCGGCGCTCAAGCTTGACGCGACGCCCCGCATCAATAGCGAACTCTGCCGCCGGCACTTGGCCACATTCGAAGGCGTTGTCAAGAGCGGTTCCGATCTGGTGGTCGCTTGTACCCAGGAAGCCCCTCTATTCACTGAATTGCACGAACAGCTCAAAGGTAGCGGCAGCATCGGGTTCGTCAACATCCGCGAAGCCGCGGGGTGGTCAGCCGAGGCGGGGCGCGCGACGCCCAAGATCGCAGCGCTGCTCGCGCTCACGGACCTGCCTGACCCAGAACCCGTGCCCCTCGTCAGCTACAAGTCGGGCGGCGAGCTGCTGATCATCGGGCCGTCGGCGGCGGCCACCGGGTGGGCGGAGCGCCTGCGCGAGCAGTTTTCGGTGAGTGTGCTCATCACGCGGGTCGACGGTGGTGAGCTGCCGATCAACCGGCATTACCCTGTGTTTTCCGGGACCGGGACGACGCTTTCCGGCTATCTCGGCGCCTTCGAGACCACGTGGCGCCAGCAAAATCCGATCGATCTTGAAGTGTGCACCCGCTGCAACGCCTGCATCCATGCCTGTCCGGAACAGGCGATCGATTTTACCTATCAGATCGACTTCGAGAAGTGCAAGGCGCACCGGCAGTGCGTCAAGGTCTGCGGTGAAGTGAGGGCGGTCGATTTCGAACGCGCCGACGTTCACCGCAACGAGCGCTTTGACCTGGTACTCGACTTGAGCGAGCCGCCGCTGATTCGCGTTCCCCAGCCGCCTCAGGGCTACCAGGCGCCGGGGAAAGACCCGCTTGAGCAAGCGCTCGCGGTGCAGGCGCTGGGGCAACTCGTCGGGGAATTCGAGAAACCGAAGTTCTTCCAGTATCAGGAGAAGATCTGCGCACACAGCCGTTCCGAGATCGTCGGCTGCACGCGATGCATCGACGTATGCTCGACCAACGCGATCGTCAGCGAGAAGGAGGAGAACCGGGTCAGAGTCGAGCCGCATCTGTGCATGGGCTGCGGGGGCTGTGCCACGGTCTGCCCTTCAGGCGCGATGAGCTATGCCTATCCCCGCATGGCGGACATGGGCTTGCGGATCAAGACGGTCCTGCAAACGTACCGCAGCGCCGGGGGCACCGGCGCCAGCCTGCTTTTCCACAACACGAGCGAGGGCCGCGAGCTGACCGCGCGGCTCGCGCGGCGTGGCGACGGCCTGCCGGCGCATGTCATCCCGCTTGAAGTATTCCACGTCGCCTCTCTCGGTCTCGACCTGATGCTGGGCAGCATCGCATTGGGGGCGGCGCAGTTCATTATCCTGTCAGCCGGCTCTGAACCGGCAGAATACACGCACGCGCTTGAGGACCAGCTCAAGCTCGCGCAAGAGATCCTGACGGGACTCGGCTACGGGGAGGGTCATTTCCGGCTGATCAATGCGCGCGATGTGGCGGCGCTCAAGGGAGGAGTATGGAACCTCGGCAGCCCCCGCGCGGTGCCGCCCGCCGCCTTCAACTTGTTCAACGAGAAGCGCACCACGCTCGATTTCGCGTTCGATCATCTGCTCAAGCACGCGCCCATGCCCCAGGAGGAACTCGTGCTTGCCGCGGGCGCGCCCTACGGTGCGGTGCTTGTGGACCAGCAGAAGTGCACCATGTGTCTGGCGTGCGTCGGCGCGTGTCCGGAAGGCGCCTTGCTGGACGCCAAGGATACCCCGCAGCTCAGGTTCATCGAGCGCAACTGCGTGCAGTGCGGGCTGTGTGAGAAAACCTGTCCGGAAGACGCGATTCGCTTGAAGCCGCGCCTGCTGCTCGGCAGGCAGGCGACGACGCCCGTGGTGCTGAATGAGGCCGAGCCGTTCAACTGCGTCCGCTGCGGCAAGCCGTTCGGCACGAAGCAGTTGGTCGAGAACATGCTCGGGCGGCTCAGCACGCACTCGATGTTCCCGACGCCCGAATCGTTGCGCCGCCTGCAGATGTGCGGGGACTGCCGCGTGATCGACATGATGCAGGCCGGCGGCAAGGAGAGCATCTTCGATTATCCCGCGGATAGCGAAAGGGGTCACCGCTCGTGAATGAAGCGCCGAACCCGGATGCTGCCCGGCTGGCAGCGGAGGATGTCGGGCGGGCCAACTTGTATGCCCTGATCGGGCGCCTCTTTTACGGTCCTCCCGACGCGACGCTGTGCACGGAAATTTGCCGCAGCGGCCGGGAGGAGGCCGATCAGGACGCCGGTCGCCTGGCGGCGGGTTGGCGTGCGCTGCAAAAGGCGTGTGGGAGCGTGTCCGCCGCCCCGGTCCGCCAGGAGTACGATGACCTTTTTGTCGGGGTCGGCAGGGCGCCGGTAACACCGTACCTGTCGGGGTACGTTGAGCCCGCTTCGCCGGACCGGTATCTTGTCAGGCTGCGGGACCAGCTGTCCGAGTGGGGATTCCTGCGGCGCAGCAATGTCTTTGAAGTGGAGGACCACGTGTCTGCGTTGTGCGATGTCATGCGCTTTCTCGTCGAGGAAAGTCGCCCGCTCGAAGAACAGCAGCGCTTTTTTGCGAGCTTCGTGTATCCCGGAGTGATCGCTTTTCTTGCTGCTTTGCAGCAGGCTGCGTCGGCAGATTTCTACAAGACTGTGGCTGCGTTTGCCCTCGCCTTCTTTGAAGTCGAAAAAGCGGGGCTTGAAATGATCGACTCGGATTGATCGCAGCGATCGATTCCAATATTGCAGTGATGGTCTTTTTGGTTTGACTGAACGATTCGAACGATTGATTTGCATTCGCATAAAGCGTAAATTTTGTTAAAGTAAGCTCACATACTGCGTCCACCGAAGGAGGGCTGATAATGAAGGGCACGCAATCGAAGCTTTCCCGCCGCAATTTCTTGTTGGCTGTTGGTGCGGGTGGTGCGGCAGCAACCGCCGCGTTAGTCGCCAAAGGCCCCCAAAAGCAACCCAAGAAAAATGAAACCGTGAGCGGCTCGAAGGGCTACCACCTCACGGAACACATCCGCAACTACTATCGCACCACCAAAGTCTGAGGGGGACATATCCATGTTGCTCACCAGAAAGTCCACGAGCGTTTCTACAGCGCAAAGCCGGTTTACGCGTTCTGTCTCGGGAATGCTCGGCAAGACGATTGATCGCCGCACCTTCCTCACGCGTTCAGGTGTTGCGCTTGGCGCGGGAGCGGTGGCGACGCAACTGCCGTTCAATATCCTCGAGAAGGCGGAAGCGGCGCAGGACGCAGGCGGGAAGATTGAAGTCAAGCGCACGGTTTGCACGCATTGCTCGGTCGGTTGCGCGGTTGACGCCGAGGTGCAAAACGGCGTGTGGATCCGCCAGGAGCCGGTGTTTGACTCGCCGATCAACCTCGGCGCGTATTGCACCAAGGGCGCTGCGATCCGCGACCACGGCGCAACGCATGACTCGCACCGCCTGAAGTATCCGATGAAGCTCGCGGGCGGCAAGTGGCAGAGGATTTCGTGGGATCAGGCGCTCAGCGAAGTCAGCCAGAAACTGCTGCAGATCAAGAAGGAGAGCGGTCCCGACGCAACCTACTGGATCGGCTCCTCCAAGCACAGCAACGAGAACTCCTTCCTGCTTCGCAAGTTCGTGTCCTTCTTCGGCACGAACAATATGGACCACCAGGCGCGTATCTGCC
>JACQOK010000206.1 GCA_016202565.1 Betaproteobacteria bacterium
GAATCAACCTGCCCAAACTCATCATCGAACCCAAGGAGAGTACCCATGACCTGACGACGACACCCGCTTTGCTCACTAATTTCTTAACCGAGGTGTCTCAAAGCCATTGACATATTCCGTGCTCTATCCTTATCACTATCACGTTCTCGATCGTGGCAGTTCGGCAACACGCGCGTCGTCGCGTTCGAGCGGAGTTGACTCAGATAGATTTTTCTCTCGGCTGAGGGCTTTTCGTAGGGCATGCGAGCCCGCGGCGATTTCATTTTTCTAAGTCTGTGCCGTAATGCATTGGTATCGACGCGGAATTTCTCTTTTCCGCACTTCGATGCAACTGAAGCCACGAAAACGCGTCAAACGAAATATCGGCCGGGACAAACAGCCTCATTGTTCCACGCCGGCATAGCTGGTTTCCGTCTGGATCACATCACGGCGCAGTCGCTTGTTCGGCCTTGATGCGGCTTAGCATCGTCTCCTGCATTTTCCTGCGTCGCACCCGGCGGTTTTCGAAATGAGCATGAGGGTCCGCAACTGCACGCATGCGGCAAACCTGTAAAGTATGCAAGAGAGAAGACTACTGGAACTACAGCGTTCCGGACGACTTGTGGCATGCGATCGTGCCGGCGAATCTCCAAAGCGGGGTGGTATGCCTCGGCTGCTTCGATAGGTTTGCCGCAGAAAGAACAATAGAATACGCCGGGAGCGTTCGAAACGTCCGCTTCGCGGGCGACATGGCGGCTTTCGAGTTTGATATCGCCAAGCTGTCTAACGGCCCTTATCGCTTTTGACAGTGATTGTTCGCTTCTCCGGAGCGACACTCGTTGCACAGTTGGCCAGATCTCGGCAAGCGCTTGTATTGCCGCTCGTCATAGTTCTTTGTCGGCCATTTCGAGCAGTTCCTGCAAAAATGCCAGGTATCCCCGCCCTTTGCCCTGCGATAGACATGCATCATTGGGCGATCTGATTGAGGAGGAGACGGCACCCTCGGTTTTGCCGCTCCCGCTTTTTGGCGGTAGCCGACGCGCTGGTAATAGGTGAATGCGAGCCAGCTTTCCATTGATCCGTTTGTTTGATAGCCGTCGTCGCGAGGTCGCTCCGCATAGTTGTGTAAGCTGCATAGATCGGCGATGAATCCGCGCAGTACCGTTTCGGGTGTGACGAGGTCACGCTCGCACAGTTCGATGAACTCCGGTGGCAGCTTCAAGCTGACCGTTGCCGGCTTGTTCCGCATCTTCCCTCCTCTTCCCCGGAATGCTGTGCGCATAACTTATGATGGACCGGCAGCGACGGTTTTTAAAGTCGGGCTTTGTCTTACAGGCAGTCCGACGGTTGGAGCGCGCTTCGGCACCACCGAAGAACCCTAATCGTGTAGAAGTGGCGCGTGTACGACGCGCAAAGAGGCGGCTGGCGCGTGCTGCGCTACCGGATGACGGATCAGGGAGCCGCAGGACGGGCCACAACGAATCCAGCCCTTGCGCATATGCGCAAATGGGTTTGATCAGCGTCGCGCTCCGTTAGAACTCCGGCGTTTGCCGGGTGGCAAATCAAGACGCACCGAGAAACGCACACGGTCTCCGCCGCCATGATCCAACATGCCTGTGATCTTGGCGTCACACACGCCCCTGATCCTGAGATATCCCCCTTCCTTGAGGCGCTGGCGATACTCGCGAGCCAGGTCGGATGACAGGTAGCCAACCGTATTCCCTTGCACATCGACACGCACAGCGTTGTTGTCGTGCGGATTGGTGTCCTCCAGCACCAGCACCGCTTCAACTTGCTTGTCGCCCTGTTCCCGAGAGCGGCCGCCACAGATCTTCTCAAGGGAAGAACGATAACGCGACACGCCCATGATAGCGATGTCGTAAGTCCCGGGCCCACGGAGCCGGACCATAGGATCGACCGGTAAAGACGCCGGGCGCCGCCGTTTTTTATAAAAGACCCATGCTGCGGGCACACCGATAAGCAGCAGTATTAGCACGAGAATGTCCATTTGCTTACCCTGCCGCAGCGTCCTCTGAACTACCGCCGTGTCGCCGCCACCCGCACTTCGGCGGTGAAGCGAGTAGTTCTATTCCTGGTTCGTGCCGAAGATCATTGCCAAGGAAATGCCCCGCACCACGTCGCGAGGGGAGGGATCACGGTGCAGTGCGGGGCTGCAAGCCCAAAGAAGGGCCAACAACACGGCCGGGCCCGCGAGCTTGGTTTTTTCCGACGCCGGCCCGTACCGACGAGTGATTCTAGTAAACGGATTATTGAAGATACTGCTGGACAGAGTAGGCAGGTCAGCGTCGGATTTTCTCTGACAAAAGTCCGCCGATTGGCGAAAACAGTATGGGAAGCGCGGATGCGGGGAGCCCCCCGCCCCCAGTCCCCTTCCAACGCCGTTGAAAAAGAACTATTCTGAGGATCGGCGTTCACATTATGGAACGACGTGGCGCCACCATCCCCCGGGGCCAGCTTCAGGACACCGGGCAAAACCTATAACGAGGAGGAGATCATGTTGCGCATCGCTTGTGCTTCGCTGCTCGCCGCCCTGTTCGGGCTGCCCGCGCCATCGGCCCTTGGCGCCGAACGCTACCCGCAAAGACCGATCCGGCTCGTGATTCCATTCGCGCCGGGAGGCGGAACGGACGTCCTTGCCCGCGCCTTGCAGGACAAGCTCGAAGCGGCGCTCGGCGCCAGTCTTCTCATCGACAACCGCCCCGGCGGGGGCGGTACACTCGGTGTGACGCTGGTCGCGCGCGCGGCCCCGGACGGCTACACGTTGCTCTTCACGTCCGCGAGCTACACCTTCGCCCCGAGTCTCTACAAGGATCTGAAGTACGATGCGATCAAGGACTTCAAACCCATCACGATGTTCGCGAAGGCGCCGAATATCCTGGTCGTGCATCCGTCGATGCCGGTGAAGAGCGTCAAGCAACTTATCGCACTGGCCCGCCAACGCCCCAGCGAAATTCATTACGGCTCCGCCGGGGTCGGCAGCAACATCCACCTTACCACCGAGCTGTTCACCTACATGGCCAAGATCAAGCTCGTGCAGGTGCCGTACCGGGGAGGCGGTCCCGCCCAGATCGCCGTCATTACCGGTGAAGTGCAGGTGCTGCTGCCCGGCTTCCAGTCGGCGATCCCGTTCGTAAGGTCGGGCCAGATGCGCGCGCTTGCGATATCCACCAAGCAACGATCACCGGCCTTGCCGGATCTGCCGTCCATTGACGAGGCGGGAGTGCCGGGCTACGACAAGACGGGCTGGTACGCCTTGTTCGCCCCGGCGGGGGTGCCGGACTCCGTCATTACCCACGTGTACCAGGCGGTGGCCAAGGTGCTCAAAAACCCCGATGTCCTGAAATTGCTCGCGCGCGAGGGTGCGGTCGTGGTCGCCGACCCGCCCGCCGAGTTCAGCAAGTTCGTGCGCGAAGAGATCGCACAGTGGGCCAAGCTCATCCGCGAAATGAAGCTGTGATTGAACGCCGGTACGCGGGGTCCAGTCGTGGTCCAATGGGACTAACAATGCCCCGATCGACTGCGGGCAAGGAATAGACAGCGCGCCATATTGTCGGGGCACTGGTTTGCGAGGAGGACACGGTGCCGAACAATCTGATCGTGGGCGACGACGGCAGCAACACGCTGCAGGGCAGCGCGGGCAGCGATCTAATCTACGGCTTCGATCCGAACGGCCCGCAGGGGAACGTCAGCTCGATCACGGCGACCCGCGTGGCGGCGGGTCTCGATCAGCCGCTATACGTCGTCTCACCCCCGGGAGACCTGGGGCGGCTTTTCATCGTCGAGAAGAGCGGTCTCATCAAGATCCTCGACCTTGCCACACAGCAGGTGCTGGCGACGCCGTTCCTCGACTTGAGAGGGCAGATTGCGACCGGCAGCGAGGAAGGCTTGCTCGGCCTTGCGTTTCATCCGGATTTTGCCCAGAACGGTTTCTTCTACGTTAATGTCATCAATACGAGCGGCGATACCGAGATCCGCCGCTACCAGGTCTCTTCGACCGATCCCAACCAGACGAATGCCGGGAGCGGAACGCTCGTCATCACGATCGATCAACCCGCCGGCCATACCAACCACAAGGCCGGCTGGCTCGACTTCGGCCCCGACGGCTACCTCTATGCGGCACTCGGCGATGGGGGCGTGAGCGACAATGCCCAGAATCTCGACAGCCTGCTGGGCAAGCTATTACGTCTCGACGTCAATGCCGATGCATTCGCGGCCGATGCCACGCGCAATTACGCCATACCCGCCGACAATCCTTTCGTCGGCGTTGCCGGCGCCGATGAAATCTGGGCCTTGGGCCTGCGCAATCCGTGGCGGCCGAGCTTCGACCGCGGCCTCGGCGACCTCTACATCGCCGATGTCGGTGAGCACGACCGGGAGGAGATCGATCTCGGACAGGCCGGCGCCAACTATGGCTGGGACCTCTTCGAGGGTCCGGAGGTATTTTCTCCCGGCACACCGACCGGTGGCACGCTCACCACGCCCATCTTCTATTACGGGCATGACGTCGGCAGATCGATCACCGGGGGTTACGTCTATCGCGGCTCCAGCGAAGGCCTTCAGGGCCATTATTTCTTCGGCGATTTCATCGCCGGGAACATATTCACCTTGCATTTCGACGGCACCTCGTGGGTCGCCGTCGATCGGACTTCGCAGATCGTCACCGATTCCGGCTCCGTCAACCTGCCGGCGTCCTTCGGCCAGGACGGGTTCGGCAACCTGTACGTCGTCGATCACGGCGGAGAGATTTTCAGGCTGACGCCGAACGTGAATTCAGCCGACCAGGGCGATGCGCTGAGCGGCCTGGACGGAAACGACCTGCTCTTCGGCGGATCCGGGAACGACAGTCTCGACGGCGGCGCAGGCGACGACGAGCTTCAGGGCGGAAACGGCGCCGACATTCTCATCGGCGGCGCGGGCGATGACATCCTCCTCGGCGGGGCGGGTATCGATACAGCCGTCTTCAGTGGCAATCGTGCAGACCATGCGGTGGGCGCTGCGGGGTCCACAGTCTCAGGACCCGAGGGCAGCGATACGCTTGCCAGCATCGAGCGCCTCCAGTTCGCGGACGCGAATCTCGCGTTCGATCTCGGTATGGCAGAGGCCGCCGGCAATACGGTCCGAATCATCGGCGCGGCGTTTGACGCGCCGACCATTCAGCAGCGTCCGGACTACGTGGGCATCGGCCTGAACTTCTTCGACTCCGGCATGAGCATGCTTGCCGTATGTCAGGTGGCGATCGACGCCATGGGGTCTCCGACCAACGAGGCGTTCGTGAACACGGTCTACGAAAACGTCGTCGGCGTGCTGCCTTCCGCCGCGGAGCGCGACCTTTATGTGGGAATGCTGCAGGGAAGCGGCGGGGCGATGACTCAGGCGGAGCTTCTGATGTTCGCCGCGAATACTGATACGAACGCAGTCAATATCAACCTGGCGGGTCTGCAGCAAACCGGGGTGGAGTTCGTCTGATCAGTAGCTCTTCTTGTGCACCACGACCTTGCCGGTCGTGACGTCGGCCGCATTTTCAATCAGAGGAGCAATATTCTTGCCCACCCAGTCCCCAGCGATCCGATTGGATTCTTCCGCGGCCGATTGCGTGAGAAAGACGCCGATGGAGGCGACGACATCGTTGCCCGTGTCCACCCCGTAATACGCGATGAATCCGGGAGTCTTGCTGATGATCGGCGCGAATTCCTCGTTCACCCGTTTCACCAGCTCGGGGGTCGCTCCCGGCACAACCTTGTATTTTCGGATGCTGACGTACATCTTGCTCCCCACGTGACGGATCGCTTTGCTGCCCGCTGCAGCGGGGCGAGTTAATTCTGCTTCGTGACCTTCAGATTTGCCCAGTCGAACTCTGTGCCGCTCTCGATTAACGTGGAGGGTGTGACCAGATATTCCTTGTCTCGAACCTGCACCTGCAGGCGCTGTGCCGGCATGAAACGCCCCGCGGCAAGAAGCAGCGCAATCTCGCCGTTCTGGTCGGGCTGCTTGGAGAGCAGGATCGCCTCTTCCGCTGGCGGGGCTGCGCCGGTTGCCGCGCCTGCCCCGGCCGGCGACACCTTCACCGGAAAGGCGAACCTGCCAAGCACCTCGATGCCGACACGGCGCTGACCGAAATCATCCTGCGTGATGCGGCGAACGACGCCCACGCGGCACGCCGGCGCGGCTTCGGTGCGCAGGCCGAGCACCGCGCCGACCTGGAGCCAGTCCGTCTTCGCGTTCGGGACGATGGCGCCGTAACCGCCATCGCTCATGTCATAGACGATCCAGCTCTCGGCGCCTTCCGGCTCGGCATACTCGATCGCGTTCGCGCCTTGCACTGCATGAAGCCAGTCCAAGGTCCGCGGAAAGCCCGGTATGACGGTCACGCGCGTGGCAAGCGGCCGCCGCGCCGCGCCGCGCGCGGGAGGAACGGCGGACCAGTGTTCTTCCAGATGCGCGAGCACCGACAGGACCGTCTCGTTATCGAAGTCGCCCCCCAGGTTCACGTCATCGGGAATGGTTCCCCTCTCTTTGATCTCGTGCGCGAACGTGCGAAGGGCTTGCGCCGCTTCACCGGGACCGAAGAAACGCGTCATCGGTCCGCGCGCCATGCTCTTGTACGTCCGGGCCGGGGGCTGGTGGGTCGAGAGATCAAAGAAGAACGGGCACCCCAGCGCGGGCTCCGGCCGGATGGTGAACGCGCTGCCGAAGTGCGCCACGAGGCGCTCCGCCAGGTGGAGCTTGTCGGCGAGCAAGCCGTCGGGCCCGGATACGACGAGCATCATCGCTTTGAGGAACTCCTCCTGCGCGCTCGACTCGCCGTGCCGGCCCGGATAGATGGCCGCACGCGCGCCCGCAAAGCCGCGGGTTTCGGCGAACTGATAGACCTTCGCCAGTTCGCGCCAGATGCGCTCGTCGAGCAACTCATAACGCTGCAGGATCCATTTGGTCTGCACCGTCAGCGCACGCAGCGCCCGTCCGGCTACCAGCGGAAGATCCTTTTCCATCGATTCTGACCCCGGATCGGCGGCCTGAAACTGCTCGATGCACCGGATGTACGCGGTGCCGAGGTTCTTCGTAAAGCCGAAACACGCGTTCCAGAGCCGATTTTCCTGGGGTTTCTGCAGGCGCTGAACGCCTACGTATTCCTGAGCGAGCTGCTGATGGGGATTCTTCGCGGCCTGGTCCAGAACACTGACCAACGCCAGCCGGTCTGACGGCCTGAAACCCTCGGCGTTACTGACCGATTCGATCCAAAAATTGATTTCCACGAGCGCCTCAAGCGGCTCGCTCGCAGGCAACCCGGCGGTCACCCGGCGGACCTGCTCCAAAGCGCTCTTCGCACTCTCGGGAGCACCACCGGTCAGCAAACTAACCATCGAAGCCCTCCCTCGTTGTCGCCTTGCCCAACTGCGTGGCAAGCGATCCGTCGGTTTTCCCGGGGTTCAGGCGCCTACGCAGTTGATGTTGTTTTTTTAATTATGGCCATAAGCGCTTGTCCCATAACCACTATTGTAGTACGTTCATCTACAATAATACTCCTTGGGTTGATTGTAAATGGGAGGTTCCTCCTACGGCCCTTCCCGGGAAGTAGTTGAAACCTCCCGTCTTGCGGGACGTCCTGCCGCTCCGCCAGATTTCCGCCACATTGTCCGGGGCGGATTCGCTCCTAGAGGGGCGGGGTGCGGTTGATCGCCAGCCAGTAAAAACCGGCCTGCCGGGCAAGATCGGCGAATGCGCCAAAGTCGACGGGCTTGACCACGTAGCTGTTGACGCCCAGGTCATAGCTTTGCGCGACGTCTTTTTCCTCCTGCGAAGACGTCATGACGACCACGGGAATGCGCCGCGTACGCTCATCGCCCTTGACCGTCTTCAGCACCTCGATGCCGTCCACGCGGGGCATCTTCAAATCGAGCAGGACCAGGCGCGGGAGAATGTCATCGCGATCGGCGTATGCGCCGCGCCGAAACAGGTAGTCGAGCGCCTGCTCTCCGTCCTTCAGCCACAACAGCTTGTTGGCGAGCCCGCCTTTCTTCAAGGCGCGTATGGTCAGCTCCGCATCCAGCGGGTTGTCCTCGACCAGGAGGATTTCAACCTGCTCAAATTGTTCCATCGGCTTCCTCCTTCGGCAAAGTAAAGTAGAACGTGGCTCCTTCGTTCGGCTTGCTGTCGGCCCACACGCGGCCACCGTGGCGCGCTACGATCCGGTGCACGAGCGCGAGCCCCACGCCGGTGCCGGGGAACTCACTGGACTCATGCAGGCGCTGGAACACGCCGTAGAGTTTCGATTGATAGCGCGGATCGAAGCCGACACCGTTGTCCCGGACGAAATAAATGTGCTCCTTCTCATCGCTCACCGCGCTCACCTCGATGCGCGGCTGCGCCTGTTTCGCGCTGAACTTCAGCGCGTTCGAGAGCAGATTCGCCCAAACCTGTCCCAGCAGCACCCGGTCGCCCCTGGCGCGCGGCAACGAGCCCAGATGAAATGCGACGTTCCCGTCCGGCTGCTGGGCGGCCAGTCCCTCGTAGGTGGCGCGCGCCATCTGGGTCATGTCAAGGTCCGCCTTCTGCATCGCCTGGCGCCCCAGCCGGGAAAAGGCGAGCAGATCGTCGATCAACTCGCCCATGCGGTGGGCCTCGCCCTGGACTATGCCCAGCAGCCGTTGGGCTTCCTGGTTCAGTTGTGCGATATGTTCCTCGGAGAGCATCCTCGAAAAACCGATGATCGCCCGCACCGGCGCCCGCAGATCGTGGGAAACCGAGTAGCTGAAACTTTCCAATTCCTTGTTGGCCGCCTCCAGTTGCGCGGTGCGGGCTTCCACGCGCCGCTCGAGTTCGACATTCAGCTCGCGCAGTTGATCCTCGGCCCGCGCGCGCTCCGCCATCTCACGTCCGAGCGTGACGTTGGACTCTTCGAGCGCTTCCTGCCGCCGGCCCACTTCCGCCAGCATGTCATTGATCGCGTCAACCAGGTAGCCGATTTCGTCCTCCGTGCTCTTGCGCACCCGCAGCGAGAAATCCCGCTTTTCCATCACTTGCCGGGCGATCTCGCTGATGGCCAGAATCGGTTTGGTCACCGCAGTCTGCAGCCACGCCGACATCAACAGCGCCACCAGCAGACTCAGCGCGAATACGACGCCCAGAATACCCAGATAGTCCGTCAACCGGCCGAGCAATTCGTAGTCCGCTTTCAAGTATACGGTACCGAGAATTTCGTTGTCTTCCACGATGCGTTTGTAGAGCAACAACGCGTTTCCCGCGATGCGGGGACCCTCGAAGTCGGGAAAGCCGGGCACATCGCGGTCGGCGGTCCCCGCGCGGGTGTAGCTGGCGAAGAGCTTGCCCTTCGCGTTGTAGATGGCCGCTGCCGCGATCTTCGGCCTCACTTTGAGCAGCGCCAGATATTCGCGCGCCGACTTGGGATCGTTGAAGGCAAGCGCCGGGGCGCTCGCCCTGCCGAGAATCTCCGCCTGGGTGTCGAGATCGTTCACCCACGTCTGCTGATAGGCGCGCAGGTCATAAAACACCATCGCGGCCCCGGCGACCAGCAGCGCCGTGAAAGTCGTCGCCAGCACGACCAGCACGAGCTTGTAGCGTATCGAGCGGGCTATTGTACGCAGCATCTAGGGCGCCCTCGTGAAGACCTCTTGCGCCACCGCGAGCAGCCGGGAGCTCAGCTTGAGCTTGCTCTTTTCGGCCGAGCCGAGCGAAACCTCGAAGCGGACCCGCCCGTCGGCCATGACGAAGTTGATCGCACTTCCCTGCGCCAGCGCACCCTCGGATTCGGTCACGATCAGAATCGAGCGTTGCTGTGCCTTCGGCACCAATTGGTTCAGCTGCCCGCTTTCCGCGCGGCCGACGAACAGAATGTGCACGCCAGCCGGTAATTCGTTCGACTTGAGTTGCCTTACCGTTATGGGGCGATTCTGCGCGGTGCGGCCAGTCGATATCCGCGACAATTCAGCCGCAACCGGCTCCGCGCCGACCACGCCTATCGTGATGGGCGTATCCGGTTGCGCGAAAGAACTGTGCGGCCATTCGACATACCCTGCAATCTTGTACAAGAAGGCGGCCTTGACGCGATGCTCGAGAGTCGCGGATTCGTTGTCCGCCGCCGACCCCCACCCCGGCCAGCCGGCCGCGCCGGTGATGAGCGCGATGAGCGTGAGCGCCCGGGTCCGCCAGGGCCACTGTGCCGAATGCCCACCCATTCCGCCCCCTCGGTGTCCTTTCTCTTTGTTCGATTTTCGTCGGAAACAGGCTCGGCGCCAGACGAGCCGGCGTTTACCGCTTGGCGCCACCCAAGGCTAAACCATAATGAGAAATTTTCCAACGTGCAATACGGAAAACGACGCCTTCTATGTCGCCGCGTTGCGACATCTCGAATCGAGTGCTGCCGCAAGAATTCAGGAATCTGGCTGTGCGCGTGATAGATGCACTGAAGCTGACGGCATCGCAAGACTTTCCACGTTCGCCGGGAGCGCGTCACGCTGGCACGATTTTGGCTCAAGCGCGAGTGACCGGACGCGTGAGTCCCGAGTGGATTACGTGAAAGCTTCGTGTAAGCGAGCGTAAGCTCCGCGAAAGTTGTGAAACATTCTGTAACAGTCGGCGCGAGTCATGAACCTTGAAGTTTTTTGTTTTATCTAACGAGCGTTGTTCCCGTCAACTCTTCTGGTTCATCTTGTCCGCGAAAGGAAGATCCTTATGAATGCAAAATTGTTGCTCGCTCTGGCCACCGGCATGTTCGCCGCGTCGGTGTCCAATGTCTATGCGCAATCCGATGACGACACGAAAAAACCCAAGCAACCGGCTGAACCGCCGCAAGTCCAGCTGATCCTGTCGCAATCCGATGACGATACGAAGAAACCTACGCAACCAGGCGAACCGCCGCAAGTCCAGCTGATCCTGTCGCAATCCGATGACGATACGAAGAAACCCACGCAACCCGGCGAACCGCCGCAAGTCCAGCTGATCCTGTCGCAATCCGATGACGATACGAAAAAACCCAGGCAACCGGCTGAACCGCCGCAAGCCGGAGAGCAGCCGCACAGCCCACTGCTCCTGGTGCAATACGATGACGACAAGAAAAAGCCCAAGCAGCCCGAGGAACCCAAACTGGGCTGATCGTCATCACATGCTCGAATAGTTCACACGCAATCTCCTTGGTGAAACGGGCGCACGAGGTCGCAAGACCCGTGCGCCCGGTTCTTTTCAGGAGCGGGGTCAGACGCCGGTGAGCTTTGAATTGGCCAAAGTCAGCCGCTCGACCAGCACGCGCAGGAACGCCCGGTCGAAATTGAGCCGGCAGAGTTCGCTCACGCGTTCCAGCGCCGAGACCGGAATCTTGAGCATGCGCGCGTCGCTTGCCGCAATGACGTCGGCCGTGCGCACCTTGCCGCCTTCCCCGAGATAAGCCATCTCGCCGAAGCATTCTCCCGACTTGAGCGAATACAGCAGCCGCAACTTGCGCGTGACCCGCGCTTCCCCATCCACCAGGACGCAGAAAAAATCTCCGGGCGCGCCTTCCTTCATGATCATCTCGCCTTTGGCCACCGCCTGCCACTCGCCGAAGCGCAGCACTTCCCACAGCTCGACATCGGTGAACAATCGGAAGAATGAAAGCCCGCGCAGCGCGTTGAACTTCTCCGTTTCCAGCACGCCGCGCTTGGTAAGCGGCGCCCCGCCCGATGCGATGGATGCAAGATCATCCGCAAACTGGTTCCACGTCAGGTAACGGATGGCCGCATCGCGTTCGATCGCGCGGCGCACCACCACATCGATCTCGCCCGGGATATCGGGCCGGAATTCCGAAGGCAGCGGCGGGTCGGCATTGAGGATCTGATGCGCGAGCGCGGCGATGTTGCCGGCCTGAAACGGCAGTCGTCCGGTCAGCAACTGGAACATGACCACGCCCAGCGCATAGATGTCCGTCTGATGGGTGAGCGGCTTGTTGAGGTGCTGCTCCGGCGACATGTAGGCGGGGGTGCCGATGCCATCGACGATGGTGCGCTCGGTCTGCAGCAGCGCCGCGGAGCCGAAGTCGCTGATCTTGATGTCGTTCCCCTCCGTGATCAGGATGTTCGCGGGCTTGATGTCGCGGTGGATGACGCCGAGGTGGGTCGCGAAATCGAGCGCGCGCGCGCATTTGTAAATGATTTCGATGACGTCCCCCAGCTCCAGCAGGTTGTCCGCCCGCGCGAAGCGCTGCAGCGTGCCGCCGCTGACGTATTCCATCACGATGTAGGCATTGTCCTCGTCCGCCACCGCATCGTAAATCTCGACGATGTGCGGGTGCACGAGCTTGCCCGCGAGCGACGCCTCGTTCAGGAACAGGCGGTGCATGACCTGGCCGCCCGGCGAGTCCTTGAACGCGTCATGGGACACGAGCTTGATCGCCACCTCGCGGTTGGCGAATGGATCGCGCCCGAGGTAGACGCTGCTCGTCGCCCCGTCGCCGAGCTTCTTGATGATCTCGTACTTGCCGATCTTGTGGATCGCGCTGCCGTGCCGCTCGGTTGCCGCCTGCTGCATCATTTCACCTTTCCGCCGAATGTGCGTTTCACGTTCGCGCGCTTCCAGTCCTCGGGCTTGCCGTGAAAGCAGCGCCTGTCGCGCGGCCCGTGAGTCGTGACATGCGGAAAAGTGCTGTATGCCGGGCTCTGGCCCGCGGCGTGAAGCCCGGCATTTCGCGATTTATCCGGATTGTTCATGTTCCGCTCTCTATGCTGAGCGAATTTAACCGCATCCGTTTCTCAACCGTCAACCACTGCGTTCGTGTGGATGGGTTTACGCCACGGCGCACCTCAAGGTCCCGGACCTGGCATGCTAGTATGCGCACAGCGTTTCAATCGGACTTCTGTCGTGAACCAGGACCATGGTCCCCCGGGCCGCTGGCACTTCTGGATCGACCGCGGCGGCACCTTTACCGACATCGTCGCGCGCCGCCCGGACGGCGCCGTGGTGACCCACAAGCTGCTCTCGGACAATCCGGGCCATTATGAGGATGCGGCGCTCGCCGGCGTGCGTGAGCTGCTCGATGTGCCGCACGACCGGGCGCTTCCGGCGGAAGCCATTGCCGCGGTCAAGATGGGCACCACTATCGCGACCAACGCGCTCCTCGAGCGCACAGGTGAACCGACCGCGCTGTTCGTGACGCGCGGCTTCCGCGACGCGCTGCGCATCGCCTACCAGAACCGCCCGCACATCTTCGACCGCCATATCGTGCTGCCGTCGCTGCTCTACGGCGCGGTCTACGAGGTCGCCGAGCGGGTCACGGCACACGGCGAAGTGCTGGTGCCGCTCGACGAAGCGCTGGCGGCGCGCCACCTGCGCGAAGCCTGCGCCGCGGGCTATCGTTCGGCCGCGATCGTGTTGATGCACGGTTACCGCTATCCGGCGCACGAGCGGCGGCTGGCGGAACTCGCGCGCGTTGCCGGCTTCACGCAGATTTCCGTGTCGCACCAGGTGAGCCCGCTGATGAAGCTGGTGGGACGCGGCGACACCACGGTGGTCGACGCGTACCTGTCGCCCGTCCTGCGCCGTTACGTCGGTCGCGTCGCGCGCGAGCTGCCGGCCGCGGCGCTCTATTTCATGCAGTCGAACGGCGGGCTCACCGACGCGCGGCTCTTCCAGGGCAAGGACAGTATCCTGTCGGGTCCGGCCGGCGGGGTCGTCGGCGCGGTGCGCACCGCGCTCGCGGCGGGTTTCGACCGCATCATCGGCTTCGACATGGGCGGGACTTCCACCGACGTTTCCCACTACGCGGGCGGTTTCGAGCGCACCTTCGAATCCCTGGTAGCGGGGGTCAGAATGCGCGCGCCGATGATGAGCATCCATACGGTGGCCGCGGGCGGCGGTTCGATCCTGCATTTCGACGGCGCGCGGCTGCGCGTCGGACCCGACTCCGCCGCCGCCCAGCCCGGGCCCGCATGCTACCGCCGGGGCGGACCGCTTACCGTGACCGATTGCAACGTGATGCTGGGCAAGGTCCAGCCGCTGTTTTTTCCGCGCGTGTTCGGGCCGCGGGGCGAGGAGCCGCTCGACACCGCTGTCGTGGAGGAGAAATTCAGCGCGCTCGCCGCCGAGGTCGCACAGGCGACGGGCAAGGCGCTCAGCCGGGAAGCGCTCGCCGAAGGCTTCATCACGATCGCCGTGGAAAACATGGCAAACGCCATCAAGAAGATTTCGGTGCAGCGCGGCCACGACATCACCGGCTACACGCTCGTCTGCTTCGGCGGTGCCGCCGGCCAGCACGCCTGTCTCGTCGCGGATGCGCTGTCGATGCCGCGCATCTTCATCCACCCCTACGCCGGAGTGCTCTCGGCCTACGGGATGGGGCTCGCCGACATCACCGCGTTGCGCGAGCGGGCGGTCGAGGCCCGGCTCGAGGATGGGCTCATATCGCAACTCGATCAGACGCTCTCCGATCTCGCGGCTGCCGCGCGGGCCGAAGTCCTGGATCAGGGTGTCGCGCCAGAGCGCATCGTCGAGCACCGGCGCGCGCATCTGCGTTATGAAGGGACCGACACGGCGATCATCGTCGATTTCGGTCCACTGCAGGCGATGAGTGATGAGTTCGAAGCCGGTTACCGGCAGCGCTACAGCTTTCTCATGCCGGACCGTTCTCTGGTGGTCGAGGCGGTGGCGGTGGAGGTCGTGGGCCGGAACGAGACCACCCCCACCCTAACCCTCCCCCATCTAGGGGGCGGGAATAAGGAATTGCGAGCCGCGGCAATAGTTCGCATGTTCAGCGGCGGCAGGTTCTACGACGCGCCGGTATACCGACGTGAGGAGCTGCGTCCCGGCGAGTGCATTCGCGGTCCTGCGGTCATCGCCGAAGCGAACGCCACGACCGTCGTGGAGCCGCAATGGCAGGCGAGCGTCACCTCGCTCAACCATCTGGTGCTGACGCGCGCAACGCCGCGCCCGCACCGCGTTGCGGTCGGCACCAGGGCGGACCCCGTCATGCTCGAAATCTTCAACAACCTTTACATGGCGATCGCCGAACAGATGGGGGTAACGCTCGCCAACACCGCCCATTCGGTCAATATCAAGGAGCGGCTGGACTTTTCGTGCGCGTTGTTCGACGCGCACGGCAATCTCATCGCCAATGCGCCGCACATGCCGGTGCATCTGGGCTCGATGGGCGAGAGCGTGAAGACCCTGATACGCGACAATGCCGGCCGCATGCAGGCGGGCGACGTTTTCATGCTGAACGACCCGTATCGCGGCGGCACGCACTTGCCTGATATCACCGTGATCACACCGGTGTTTGACGAGTCCGCGTCCGCGCCCCGCATCCTCTTTTACGTCGGAGCGCGCGGCCACCATGCCGATATCGGCGGCATCACGCCCGGCTCGATGCCGCCCGACAGCGTGCACCTCGACGAGGAAGGCGTGCTGATCACCAACTTCCTGCTGGTCGAGCGCGGCCGCTTGCGCGAGCAGGAAGCGCACGACCTGCTCACCTCGGCGCGCTATCCGGCGCGCAACGTGGAGCAGAACATCGCGGACCTGCGCGCCATGATCGCCGCCAATCAGAAGGGCGTGGTCGAATTGAGGCGCATGATCGAACACTTCGGGCTCGAGGTGGTGCACGCCTACATGCGGCACGTGCAGGACAACGCCGAAGAATCGGTGCGGCGTGTGATCGACGTGCTGAAAGACGGCGAGTTCGCCTACGAAATGGACGACGGCGCGCTGATCAAGGTGAAAATCCGCATCGACCATGCGGCGCGCAGCGCGGTGATCGACTTTACCGGCACCTCGGCCCAGCTTCAGTCCAATTTCAACGCGCCCGCGGCAGTGACGACGGCCGCGGTACTCTACGTGTTCCGCACTCTGGTCGACGACGATATCCCGCTCAACGCCGGCTGCCTGAAACCGCTCGAGGTGATCATTCCCGAAGGCTCTCTGCTCAACCCCACGTATCCGGC
>JACQOK010000207.1 GCA_016202565.1 Betaproteobacteria bacterium
CTGTTGCGAATCGTCCCGGTCGCGCTGATCTGGCTTGCGCTGACGCTGCTTTATCTCACGATGCCCAATCGGCGCGTCCTCATCAAGGATGCAGCCTTGGGAGGACTTCTCGCGGCGCTCGCGTTCGAGGCGATGAAGCGTGGCTTCGCGTTCTATATCACGAAGTTTCCGACCTATAAGCTGGTCTACGGCGCCTTCGCGAGCGCGCCGATTTTCCTGTTGTGGGTGTATCTGTCCTGGCTGGTGGTGCTGTCCGGCGCCCTGGTGGTCGCGGTGTTGCCGGAATGGCGCGAGCGCGCCTGGCAGGCCGAGCCGGCGCCGGGTTCGCAGTTCTTCGATGCGCTGCACATCCTCAGGCTGCTCTGGCAGGCGCACCGCAATGGGGACTTGCTGACGCTGCGGCAGCTGCACGCCGTGGTCAAGCTGCGCGCCGACCAGATCGAGGCGATGCTCGATGCGATGAGCGCGGCGCACTGGGTGGGCAGCGTCGGCGCCGGCTGGACGCTGATCAAGGATGCCAAGGAAATCCGCGTTGCGGACCTCTATCGCTTGTTCGTGTTCCGCAGCGGCGCCAGGCTTGCCGTGCGGCAGACGGGCCGGGAAGTCGACCTGCTCGCGCAAACACTCGCCGCAAGAGTCGAAGATCACATGCAGATGTCGCTCGAGGAATTTTTCAGCTCCGTCACGCCGGAAAAACCGGCCGAGGCGGTGTGATCCGCGCACCGGGTCCCAAGCGATGCCGCGATTGCAGTGATGGATCGTTCCGAGGACGCGGAACGCTTAGGAGGCGCGGCCTTGCACGCTTCCTACCGTGCGCGCCGGATAGTGCCAGTCGGTCTGCCACGCACGCACGACCAGGTTCGGATATTCGGCCTGGCCCAGGCTCCCGTTGTAACGGCCGAGCGCGCGAAAGAGATTGCCCTTTTCCATGTCGAGGTAGTGGCGCAGGATCATGCACCCGTAACGCAGGTTGGTGCGCAGGTGGAACAGGTTGTGGCGGCGGGTGCCGATAAGCTTGACCCAGAACGGCATCACCTGCATGTAGCCGCGAGCTCCCGCGCTGGAAACCGCGTACTTGCGGAAATTGCTCTCGACCTGGATCACGCCGAGCACGAGCTGCGGATCGAGACCGGCGCGTTTCGCTTCGTAGTGCACGGTCACCAGGAATTCCTCCCGCGCCCGGCGGTTCGGCATGCGTTTTGCCAGCTTCCGGGACATCGCGTCGAGCCAGGCGCGCGCCTCGCGCTCGGTTTCGAACGCGAGAAAAGGCACGGCCTGATCGCTTACCGCTTCGGACAGCGCAGCCTGCACGCTCGCCGACAGCGGCGCGTACGCCTGGGCGCCGCCCCACGATATCGATGGCAGCAGGAGCGCCAGAATCGGCGCAAGCACGTAGATCAGCCTGTGCATGTTCTTGATTTTACGAAATCGACGGCTTCCTGCAAGCCCACCGCCTGAGCCGACTGGTCGCGCCGCCCCTGGTATTCGACGGTTCCCTGCTTCAAACCGCGTTCGCCGATCACGACGCGGTGCGGGATGCCGATCAGCTCCATATCGGCGAACATCACGCCCGGCCGCTCATCGCGATCGTCGAGGAGGGCATCCACACCCGAAGCCCGCAGCGCAGTATAGAGTTTCTCGGTGGCCTCCTTGACCTGCGGGTTCTTTCCGAAGCCGATCGGCACGATCGCGACCTCGAACGGAGCCATCGCGCGGGGGAAGATGATGCCGCGTTCATCGCAGTTCTGCTCGATGGCGGCAGCGACGATGCGCGTGACGCCGATCCCATAGCAGCCCATTTCCATCATCTGCGATTTCCCCGATTCGTCGAGGAACACAAGGCCCATCGCGCTCGAGTACTTGGTGCGCAACTGGAAAATATGGCCGACTTCGATGCCGCGGCAGATTTCGAGCGCCCCCCTGCCGTCGGGGCTCGGGTCGCCCGCCACCACGTTGCGGATATCGGCCACCACAGGCTCCGCAAAATCGCGCCCGGTATTGGCCCCCGTACAGTGATAGTCATCCTGATTGGCGCCGACCACGAAATCGGCCATGGCGGCCACCGCACGATCGGCGATGACGATGCCTTTGAAACCCACCGGCCCGAGCGAGCCCGGGTCGGCGCCGAAGGCGGTGCGTATCGCCTCCGGAGAGGAGAAGTTGACGGGCGCCTTGACTTGGGCGAGCTTGCCGGTCTTGACGAGGTTGAGCTGGTGGTCACCGCGCACCATCATGAGCACGGGTCGACCGTCAGCCCCGTCGACACAGACCGCTTTCACGGTCTTCTCGAGCGGGATCTTCAGGAACGCGCATAGATCGGCGATGGTCTTGACTCCCGGCGTGTGCACCCGCGTCAGCGCCACGGTGGGTGCAGGACGCGGTGTGACCGGCGCGATGGCCTCGGCGAGTTCGACATTCGCCGCATAGCCGGAGGTCGGACAGAATGCGATCGCGTCCTCGCCGGAATCGGCGAGCACATGAAACTCGTGTGAGTTGGTGCCGCCGATCGCGCCGGTGTCGGCGGCCACCGCGCGAAACTTCAGGCCGAGCCGCGTGAAAATGCGCGAATAGCAGCCGTACATCTCCTGATAAGTGGCATCGAGGCTGGTTTTATCGGCGTGAAAAGAATAGGCGTCCTTCATGATGAACTCGCGCCCGCGCATGACGCCGAAGCGCGGCCGGATCTCGTCGCGAAACTTGGTCTGGATCTGGTACAGATTGAGGGGCAGTTGGCGGTAGCTCTTCACTTCCCGGCGCACGACGTCGCTGACCACTTCCTCGTGCGTCGGGCCGAAACAGAAGTCGCGCTGGTGCCGGTCCTTGAAGCGCAGCAATTCCGGGCCATACTGCTCCCAGCGTTGTGATTCCTGCCACAGCTCGGCCGGCTGCACCGCCGGCATCAGCAGCTCGATCGCCCCGCTCGCGTTCATCTCCTCGCGAATGACCGCCTCGACCCGGCGCAGCACGCGCAGCCCCAGCGGCATCCAGGTATACACCCCGCTCGTGAGGCGCCTGATGAGCCCTGCCCGCAGCATCAGCTTGTGGCTTAACACCTCGGCGTCGGCCGGCGCTTCCTTCAAAGTCGAGATGAAGAACCGCGAGATCCGCATGACTGTTCCGGAGGGAAAAAAGTCATTATTCTACCGAACCTCGGGATTATGCGACCATGAAATTCCTTGCCAGGTGGCGCATGCGCAAGCCGGCCGACAACGCCGAGGCGGTTTACGTGAGCGAAAAATTCGGCGTGCGGTCGCTCCATATCGGCAGCGACACGATCCAGAGCGCGATGCGGATCGCGCGACCCCACGACCTCGAGCTTGCCTACACCCGCAGCATGATGGCGTTCCTGCTGTTCAGCGAGCGCCCCACACGCGTGCTGATGGTCGGTCTGGGCGGCGGCTCGCTCGCCAAGTTCATCTATCATCGGCTGCCCTGGATCACCACCGAGGTCGTGGAGGTCAACCCGCGCGTGATCGCCATTGCCCGCCAGTGCTTCCATGTGCCGGAGAACGACGCGCGTTTTACCGTCATCGTCGGCAACGGGGCGGAGCATGTGGCGCGCGATGGCCGCGGAGCGGACGTGATCGCAGTCGACGGTTACGATGCGGAGTCGCAAGTCGAGGAGCTTTCTGACAAAGCGTTCTACGAGGCCTGCCGCGCGCGGCTTAACGCAGGGGGCATCCTGGTGGTGAACCTCTGGGGCAGCGACCGCAACTTTGACGACACGCTGCTGCGAATCGAGGCCGCATTCCCTGCCGGCACCCTGTGTCTGCCGGCGGAAAAGCCCGGCAACATCATTGTGCTGGCGTTCAAGCATAGTCCGGGCAGCCTGCGCTGGGATGCGCTCGCGCGGCGCGCACTCGAACTCGAGCGGCTGTATGGACTGGAGTTTCCGCGCTTCGTCGCGAGCTTGCGCCGGATGAACGACCACGACGAGGAGCGCCTGTTCATCTAGCCGCGGAAGCCGCACTTGTCGGACCGCTTTCTTTCCGTGCCGAATTGTGAAAAAATCCTGCCAACTGACCAAGTTACGGGGTATTCCCATGGTGGATCGTGATGGATATCGCCCCAATGTTGGCATCATTCTTTGCAATTGGAAGAACGAGGTATTCTGGGGCAAGCGGGTACGCGAGCATTCCTGGCAGTTTCCGCAAGGCGGCATCAAGGCGGGCGAGACGCCGGAGGCCGCGATGTATCGTGAGCTCAAGGAAGAGGTGGGCTTGAACCCACATCACGTCAGAATTCTCGGCCGTACGCGCGATTGGTTGCGCTACGACGTGCCTGACCGCTGGGTGAAGCGCGACTGGCGGAGCAATTATCGCGGCCAGAAACAGATCTGGTTCCTGTTGCGTCTGACCGGGCGTGACTGCGATGTCTGCCTGCGCGCAAGCGAAAAGCCGGAGTTCGATGCCTGGCGTTGGAACGATTATTGGGTGCCGATGGATGCGGTAATCGAGTTCAAGCGCGAGGTATACCAGAAAGCGCTGCAAGAGCTTGCGCGCTACCTGCGGCGTCGCTCCTTCCGCCGGTTCGGCGGCCGGGAAGAGCACGACACGCTGAATGCGCTCGAACGCGGATGACCTGCCGCGCCCGGATGGCCGGGCGGCGAAGCGGCGGCGACGGGAAGGGGGGGCAGTGCTCAGAGATTATCCGGCGTTGACCTACAGCATGCTGCGAGCCGGCGCCGGCTACGCGCAGCCGAGCCAGAGCCTGCCGGAGAAAGTCACGCTGGACGATCCGGCGCTCCAGGTGTTGACCGATTTCCAGCGCGTGACCGCCATCATCATCCTGGCGGGAGACACGTTGGATGAGGCCAACCGCCGCATGATCCAGCGCGGGGTCCGGTTGCTGCTGGTGGTCGACCAGGACCGCAAGGTTGTGGGCGTCATTACCGCCAACGATATCCTCGGCGAAAAACCGCTGCAGACGATCGTTCAGCGCGGCATCCGGCGCGAAGAGCTGCTGGTGCGTGACATCATGACGTCGCAGGCGCGGCTGGAGGTGCTCAACCTGGCGGATGTGCGCGTCGCCAAGGTCGGGCATATCGTGGCCACCCTCAAGAAATCGGGTCGACAACACGCGATGGTGGTGGAAGTGAACGACGCCGGGCGCCAGACGGTGCGCGGCGTGTTTTCAGCCACACAGATCGCGCGGCAGCTCGGCGTGACCATACAAACCAGCCAAGTGGCCATGACCTTTTCGGAAATCGAAGCGACGCTCGCGCGCTGAACACAGCCCGGCCCTTTGCCTGGCTTTGACATACCTCAAAGCCCTGCACGTCATTTGGGAAGATAATGCACGGACGCTGAAGCATACGTTCGTTGCTTGACACCGCTTGCAGCCGGGGCCTATACTCAGTTCACAGATTAGATTTAGTCTAATGTCTGTGTGTATCTTCATCGGGAGGACGCGTCAAAGAGCGTTTTCCCGATTTCGCTTGGCACACTCAATGCACTGATTAAGAGGAGAAATTTATGCAACTCAAGGGATCCAAGACGCATGAAAACCTGAAGGCTGCGTTCGCCGGCGAATCGCAAGCAAATCGTCGTTACCTGTACTTCGCAGCAAAGGCCGACGTGGAAGGCCAAAACGACGTCTCCGCGGTGTTTCGATCCACTGCTGAAGGGGAAACCGGTCACGCCCATGGGCATATGGAGTACCTCGAGACCTGTGGCGACCCGGCGACCGACCTGCCGTTCGGGAAGACGCGCGACAACCTCAAGTCGGCGATCGCGGGCGAAACCCACGAATACACCGACATGTATCCGGGCATGGCGAAAGTCGCGCGCAGCGAAGGCTTCAGCGAAATCGCCGACTGGTTTGAGACGCTGGCCAAGGCGGAGCGCTCTCACGCCAACCGCTTCCAGAAGGCGCTGGACCAGCTCGCCGATTGAAGCCGAGAGGAGAAAGGCGAGAGGAGAGAGGAGAAAATCCTCGCTCCTTTCGGCGCGGCCATGGTGCCCGCCTCTCTCCTTTCGATTCTCGCTTTTCTGACCTATGACTGTACGCGAAGGGAGTCTCGAGTCTCCCACCCGGCACGCGCTCGACTGGAAATCGGCGGATTTCCACGACGAGCCCAAGCTCTTCAAGGAGTTTGAGCGCATCTTCGACATCTGTCACGGCTGCCGGCGCTGCGTCAACCTGTGCACCGCGTTTCCCACGCTCTTCGATCTGATCGACGAGGGGGCGACGGGCGAACTCGACGGCGTCGAAAAAAGCCGGTTCTGGGACGTCGTCGACCGCTGCTATCTGTGCGACATGTGCTACATGACCAAATGCCCGTACGTGCCGCCGCACCCGTGGAACGTCGATTTTCCGCATCTCATGTTGCGCGGCAAGGCGTTCAAATTCAGGAAGGGCCCGGTCAAGGTTCGCGATAGATTGCTCTCCAGCACCGATGCGGTGGGCAAGCTCGCGACCATTCCGGTGGTTGTCCAGTTCGTCAACGCCGCGAACAGGACCGGAATCACGCGTGACATCATGCATCGCACGCTGGGGGTCCACAGGGATCGCGTGTTACCGGAATACGCCAGCAGCAGATTCCGCCGCGCCGCGCGGCCCGATGCATCGTTTCCGGTCAAGGACGGCAAGACTACGCCGGGCAAAGTCGCGGTTTTCGCCACGTGCTACATCAATTACAACGAACCGGGCATCGGTCACGATCTTCTGAAAATCCTCGCGCACAACGAAGTCCCGGCCATGCTGGTGGAGAAAGAAGCGTGTTGCGGCATGCCGAAGCTCGAGCTCGGCGATCTCGATTCGGTCGCGCGCTTGAAGGACCTCAATATTCCGGTGCTGGCCAGGCTGGCGCATGCCGGCTACGCCATCCTGTCGGCAGTGCCCTCGTGCACGCTCATGTTCAAGCAGGAGCTGCCGCTGATGTTCCCCGACGAGCCGGACGTGAAAGCGGTGGCGGAGGCGATGTTCGACCCGTTCGAGTATCTGGTGCTGCGACACAAGGACGGGCTGCTCCGGACGGATTTCAGCCGGCCCCTGGGGAAGGTTTCTTATCACGTGCCGTGCCACCTGCGCGTGCAGAACCTCGGCCAGAAGACGCGCGAACTGCTGGAAAAGATTCCGGACACCCGGGTGACCACGGTGGAACGCTGCTCGGGGCACGATGGCACCTGGGGCGTGAAGAGCGAGTATTTCGACCAGTCGATGAAGATCGGCCGCCCGGTGTTTCGGCAGATGGCCGAAGCCGGTCCGGACTACGTCAGCTCCGATTGCGCAATCGCCGGCCGCCACATCACGCAGGGAATGGGCGAAACGACGGCCCGGAAACAGCATCCGCTTACGCTGGTACGGATCGCCTATGGGCTGTAACGTGCAGAGCGCAGAGTGACCAATTGATATCGTTCTGCATTCTGCGCTGATCACTCATCACTTGGTGCCAAATGTCATGCCACGCATCACTCGCGACAGCCTGATGACGCTCGAAGCCTACGCCAGGGCGCGCAAGGAGTTTCGCGCCAGGGTGATGGAGCACAAGAAGAACCGGACGCTGTATCTCGGAGAGAGCGTGACCTTGATATTCGAGGACGAGCTGACCATCCGCTACCAGGTGCAGGAGATGCTGCGGGTGGAACGAATCTTCGAGGAGGAGGGCATAGACGACGAGCTCGAGGCCTACAATCCGCTGGTGCCGGACGGCAGCAACTGGAAAGCGACGATGCTGATCGAATATCCGGATAGCGACGAGCGCAGGCGCATGCTCTCCCGGCTGATCGGCATCGAGGACAAGGTGTGGGTCAAGGTCGAAAGCCATCCCCGCGTGTATGCCATCGCGGACGAGGATCTGGAACGTGAGACCGAGGCCAAGACTTCGTCGGTGCATTTTCTGCGGTTCGAGCTTGACCAGTCGATGGTGCAGGCGCTGAAGCGGGGCGCGCGGCTCTCGGCCGGCATCGACCATCCGCAATATAATGTGACCGTCGAAGAGGTCAGTGCGCCGATCCGGGATTCGCTGGTCGGGGACCTCGTTTAGCCGGCTTCAAGGCACGGAACCGGCCGCAACAGATATCGACCTGACGAAGGCGGCCTTCGTCGCGAGCGCTTGCGGCGTCGCAAATCAGCGCCGCCCTGGAACGCAAGGCTGCCGGCGGATAAGGGGGAGTCGACCGATGGAAACGCAGCTGATCAGCCGCTTCGAGCGGCGCATACGGGAACTCGGGCTGCCGCTCGGCATCCGGTTATGGAACGGGACCGCGGTGGCTCCGGCCGTGCCGCCGCGGGTGAGCATTGCCGTGCGTTCGCCCAGGGTGCTGGCATCGCTCGTGAATCCCAGCATGGGAAAGCTCGCGCGGCATTACGTCGAGCAGGAACTCGACGTCGAGGGGGATGCACGCGACATCGTGCGCATGGCCGAAGAGTTGAGCGGCGCGCAGGCGACCGCCGGCAGCAAGGTTTCGCGCATCCGCAATTGGATCGGGCATTCGCGGCGGTTCGACCGCAAGGCGATCCGCCATCATTACGACGTCAGCGATGATTTTTACGGCCTGTGGCTCGACCAGCGCCGTATCTACTCCTGCGCCTACTTCCGGCGGGCGGACGACAGCCTCGACATCGCCCAGGAACAGAAGCTCGATCTCATTTGCCGCAAGCTGCGCTTGGCACCGGGCGAGCGCTTTCTCGACGTGGGCTGCGGCTGGGGCGCGCTCGTGCTGTGGGCGGCGCAGCGTTACAAAGTGCGCGCCACCGGCATCACGCTGAGCCAGAACCAGTACGACTATGCGTGCGCTCGTATCAGGGCGGAAGGGCTGGAAGGGCTGTGCGACGTGCAACTGCTCGATTACCGTGACGTGGCGGAAAACGAGCCGTTCGACAAGATCGCGAGCATCGGCATGCTGGAGCATGTCGGCCGCACGAATCTGCCGCTGTACTTCGGCAAACTCTTCCGCCTGCTCAAACCAGGCGGCCTGGTCATGAACCACGGCATCACGCTGAACGTCCTGGGCCAGGACGAGCTGGGCAGCGGCATTGGCGAATTCATCGACGACTACGTCTTCCCCGGCGGCGAGCTGGTGCACGTCTCGCAGTTGATCGCCGAGATGTCGGCGCACGGCATGGAATGCCGCGACGTGGAAAGCCTGCGTCCGCATTACGCGAAGACGTTGTGGCAATGGGTGGAGCGGCTGGAGGCGAATCGCGAGGCCGCGCTGGCCGCGGTGGGGGAGAAAGTATTCCGCATCTGGCGCATTTACATGGCGGGCTCCGCCCATTCTTTCGAGCGCGGCTGGTTGTCGGTGTTCCAGGTGCTCGCCGGCCGGCCGCATGCCGACGGCACGGTGCCCCTGCCGCTCGCGCGCGACTACATCTATGAGAAATAACATCCTGTGGCTGGTGCTGGCGGTCTGTATGCTGCCGTCGTGGGTCGCGGCGCAAGGGCGCCAGTTCGAGGACGATTACGCCGACGAAAAGAAGACGTGGAAGGAGATCGCGGCGCAACTGCCGCCGTACCCCAAGGCGGAGAACCTGATTCCGCTCGAGGCCGGGGCGTCCGGGCACCGGTTTTTCGTCGACGCCCCTTCGATAGCGGTCGGCGCGGACGGAGTGGTGCGCTATACGCTGCTGGTCAAGACCGCGGGCGGCGCGGTCAACGTGAGTTTCGAAGGAATGCGTTGCGAGACCCGCGAACAGAAATACTATGCGATCGGCCGCAGCGACGGCGTGTGGTCAAGGGCGCGCGATCCGCAGTGGCGGCGCATCGAAGCCAAGGAGATCAACCGGCATCACGGCGTGCTCTACGCCGATTATTTCTGCGATGGCAAGTTCCCGGTGAAAAGCGCGCGCAACGCGATCGACGCGCTGAAATACGGGCCGACCGGGCCGCGCTTCAGCCGGCCCGACTGAGCTGGGCGTGGCGCGACCCGCCGCTCACAGCAGTACCAGATTGTCTCTGTGGATGAGCTCCGGCTCGTCGACATAGCCGAGCCTGGTTTCGATCTCGTGTGACGGCGTGCGCAGGATGCGGCGGGTTTCGGCTGCGTTGTAATTGATCAGCCCGCGCGCAACCTCGCGGCGCGATTCATCGAGACAACTCACGACCTCGCCCCGTTCAAAGTCCCCGGTCGCCTCGTGAACGCCGATCGCGAGCAGGCTCTTGCCGTCGACCTTGAGGGCTTTGACCGCGCCGGCGTCGAGCAGCAGCGTGCCGCGCACTTGAAGATGGTCGGCCAGCCACTGCTTGCGCGCGGCAAGCGTGGCGCTGCGCGCGACGAGTTGCGTGCCCAGTTGCTCCCCGCGTGCCAGACGCAGCAGAACTTCGTTCTCGTGTCCGGAAGCGATCACGGTGTGGGCCCCGCTGCGCGCCGCGCGCTTGGCGGCCAGCACCTTGGTGAGCATGCCCCCCAGGGCGATCGCGCTGCCGGCGCCCCCGGCCATCGCTTCGAGCTTCGGGTCATCGGCCGGAGCTTCCGCGACAAGCGTCGCCTGCGGGTCCTTGCGCGGATCGCTGCTGTAGAGGCCGTCCTGGTCGGTGAGGATCACCAGTGCGTCGGCCTCGATGAGATTGGTGACCAGTGCGGCGAGCGTATCGTTGTCGCCGAAGCGGATCTCATCGATCGCCACCGTGTCGTTTTCGTTGATGACCGGGATGACGCCCAGCGCGAGCAGCGTGCGCAGCGTCGAACGCGCGTTGAGGTAACGCTTGCGATCGGCGAGGTCCTCGTGGGTGAGCAGCACCTGCGAGGTGAGCAGACCGTGCTTGCGGAAGCAGGATTCGTATACTTCGATCAGCCCCATCTGCCCCACGGCCGCGGCCGCCTGCAGTTCGTGCAGGGCATGCGGACGCCGCTTCCAGCCCAGGCGCTGCATGCCTTCCGCGATGGCCCCGCTCGAGACCAGCAGCACTTCCCGTCCCATGTGCCGCAATTGGGCAACCTGCCCGGCCCAACGGGCGAGCCCCGCGTGGTCGAGTCCGCGCCCCCGGTTCGTGACCAGACCGCTGCCGATTTTGACGACCAGCCGCTTGGCGTCTTTCAGAACGGAAGGCATAAAACGCTAAAGACTCGAAGCCGCCGATGAACGCCGATAAACGCCGATGAAAAATACCAATAAAGCGAGCCACAGAGAACACAGAGAAAAATACGAGCCATCCGCGTTGGGCTGGCAAAAGCGTTTTGAAGTTTGACTTTGATCTTATCTGCGTTCATCGGCGTTCACCTGTGGTTTCCTTTCCTGCTTTTCCTTGGCGTCCTCCAAGTGTTCCATGATCGCGTAGGTAAGCTCCCTGCACCCTTCGCCGCTGAGCGCGGAAATGATAAAGCTTTTTCCCTTCCACCCCAAACCCCCGATCAATTTCTTCGCGGTCTTCTCCCGCAGCTCGGGAGGAAGGATGTCGGCCTTGTTGAGCACCAGCCAGCGCGGCTTGCGGTAGAGCGCTTCGTCGTACTTGCGCAGTTCCTTGACGATCGCCTTCGCATCCTTGACCGGGTCGGTGCCTTCATCGAGCGGCGCCATGTCCACGAGGTGCAGCAGCAGCCGCGTGCGCGCAAGGTGGCGCAGGAACTGGTGACCGAGGCCGGCGCCTTCGGCGGCGCCTTCGATTAGCCCCGGGATATCGGCGACGACGAAGCTGCGGTTGACATCGACCCGCACCACCCCCAGGTTGGGATGGAGCGTCGTGAACGGATAGTCGGCTACTTTCGGGCGCGCAGCCGAAACGGCGCGGATCAAGGTCGACTTGCCGGCGTTGGGCATCCCGAGCAGCCCCACGTCGGCAAGCACCTTGAGTTCCAGCTTGAGCTTGCGGCTTTCGCCCGCCTCCCCCCGCGTGAACTGGCGCGGGGCGCGGTTGATACTCGACTTGAAATGCAGGTTGCCGAGGCCGCCCTTGCCCCCTTTGGCAAGCAGCGCGCGCGCGCCATCATGATCGAGGTCGGCGATCAGTTCACCGCTGTCAAGATCGCTCACCACCGTGCCGACGGGCATGCGCAGCACGATGTCGGAAGCGGACCTGCCGTAACAGTCCGCACCCTGGCCCTTGTCTCCGTTCTTGGCCCGGTGAATGCGCGCGTACCGGTAGTCGATCAGCGTGTTGATGTTGCGATCGGCGACCGCGAATAGGCTGCCGCCGCGGCCGCCGTCGCCGCCATCGGGTCCTCCGCGCGGGACGAATTTCTCACGCCGAAAACTCGCGACGCCGTCTCCGCCCTTGCCGGCGTGGACTTCGATGACCGCTTCATCAATGAATTTCATGGGGCTGGAAACCAAAAAAGCGGGAACGAAGGCCCCCAAAAAACAAAAGCCCTGTCCTTCGACAGGGCCTCTTCGCTGGAACGCGCTCCCGTTCAGGCGGGAACCACGCTCACCGTCTTGTGATTGCGCGGGCCCTTCTGCGAGAACTCGATTTTGCCCGTCACCTTGGCGAACAGGGTGTGGTCCTTGCCCATGCCGACGTTGTGGCCGGGATGGACCTGCGTGCCGCGCTGGCGCACGATGATGCTGCCGGCCGGCACCACCTCGCCGCCGAAACACTTGACGCCGAGCCGCTTCGCCTGGGAATCGCGGCCGTTGCGTGAACTGCCGCCCGCTTTCTTATGTGCCATGAACTGCTCCTTAGCCCGCGATGCCGAGAATCTCGATCTCGGTGTAATTCTGCCGGTGCCCCTGGCTCTTGCGGTAGTGCTTGCGGCGGCGCAGCTTGAAGATCTGCACTTTATCCCCGCGCCCGTGCCCGAGCACCTTGGCTTTGACCGACGCGCCGGAAACGAGCGGCGTGCCCAGCTTGACCGCCTCGCCGTCCGCTACCAGCAATACCTGATCCAGCTCGATTTCGGCCCCGATGTCCGCAGGTATCTGTTCTACCTTGAGTTTCTCGCCGGCGCTGACGCGATACTGCTTGCCGCCGCCGCTGATGATGTATTCGGCAACCTGGCGGATGAGCTCCACGTCGGAATGCAGGCGGCTCCGGATAACCCGGTCCACGGCTTGCATGTCTGCCGCGATGAACTCGCGGATGGCGTCGATCGTCACGGCGGGTGCCCGAGAGAAAAAGCGCAAATGATACCAGCAA
>JACQOK010000208.1 GCA_016202565.1 Betaproteobacteria bacterium
CGCCGCGCGCGACTTTGGACAGCAAGGCTTCCTTCTGCCCGCGGCTGCCGTGCTTGAGCACCGCATAGCCGCCGTAGGTCAGCGTGCGGAAGAGCCACATCGCCAGCTCTTCAAAATGCCGGCCCGCCTCTTCCAGCAGGATGGCAAGCTCGATGGGCGAGCCGCCGGTCCCGCCGTATTCGACCGGAAGAATGAGACCGAACCAGCCGTGTTTCGCGAGCGCCTCGTACGCCTCGCGCGGCGGGTGCGCCTCGCGATCGCAGCGCTCGGCATATTCCGGCGGGCAGACTTCATCCAGCAGTTCCTGGAGATGCGCCCGTAAAGTTTCCTGCTCGGAAGTGAAAGAAAAATCCATACAACCCCATAGAAAAGCGAAAATAAATCAGCCGCCGATATACGCCGATAAACGCCGATGACAAATGCGAAATAGAATGTAGCCCGGATGGAATGAAAACGAAATCCGGGACCGGGAGAAGCGGGAACGAAGGCCCCCCGAAAAAGCGGGAACGAAGGCCCCCCAAGAAACGTGTTCCCGGAATGCGCTTCGCTTCTTCCGGGCTACCCGCTTATCCACGTTCATCTGCGTTTCCTTCGACAAGCTCAGGACAGGCATCGGCGGTTTCGTCGCTCTTACCGATCGAGTTTCGCCAGCTCCAGCACGCGCTGCGCCCGCTGATACATGGCGTAGTCCACCAGTCTGCCGTTCACCGTGATCGCGGCGGCAGCGCCGGTTTTCTCCACCGCCTCGAATTCGCTCACCACCTGCTGATAGTAGGCTACGTCGGCCTCAGCTACCGCATAGGCCTGCCGCACCGGCGCGATCTGCTTGGGATGGATCACCGTGCGCCCGACGTAGCCGAGACGCGCTGAAAGCTGCGAGTCCTTGATGAGGCCCGCCTCGTCGCCAAGATCGCTAAAGACACCGTCCAGCGGCCAGGCCTTTCCCGCCGCACGCGTGTCGAGCAGTACTTTGGACCGGGCATACAGAAGTTCAGTGCCTTCGATCGACCAACTGCAGCCAAGATCCGTTTGCAGGTCCCCGTCCCGCGCGACCCCGATGCAGGTGCTCGCCACGCGCGGAGAAGCGTTGACGAGGTCAAAACAGCGGTAGACGCCCAGCGCGCTTTCGATCATGAGCACGATTTCTATCGTGCCCGCCTTAATCCCCTTCGCGGATTCGAGGCGCTCCAGGGTGGACGCCGTATGCTGCACCTCCGACACGCTTTCCGCCTTCGGCAGGAATATCGCCTCGAGTCCCGGGCGCACGACCGCTGCGAGATCATCGTCCAGCAGTCCCGTCGGCACGGCATTTACCCGCACGAATATCGCCGGTCCGGCGCGCTTTGCTCCGGCCGCCGCTGCACCATCGATTGCGCGCGCCACCAGGGTGCGCGCTTCGACTTTCGCCGCGATTGGCACCGAATCCTCGAGATCGAACAAGACCGCATCGGCGCCGCTCTCCAGCGCCTTGGCCATCACCCGTTCCTTGCTGCCGGGCGCAAACAAGGCGATTCGTACGGGTCTCACTAACGCTCTCCCTTGGCCACATCCCGCAGCTGCGGAGCCGAGCGAAACCCATAGATGCGCACCCAATCGTCAACCGCGGCGCGCGCGGGCCGCTGGTAGAGCAGCCGTTGGCTCGCCTTCAGGCCGACGCTGCGGGCAAGTTCCGCCATGCCCTCCGCCGTCTTGAGCAGCACGGCGTTGCAGTCCAGCACCAGCGCGCCGTCGACCTCGTAGATCTTTTCCCGGCGGATGATGGCGTTCACGGTGGCGCACGCGGCGAGGATCACCTCGGCGCCTTGCGCGGCCAGGCGCCGCGCTTCCTTGATGAAATTCCCGGTCATCTCGCCGGGGCTCGAAAAGGCCTTCTGCACTTCGTTGAAATCGATTCCCAGGTCGCCGAACGGAACGTGACGCGACGCGAGCCCGTACTCGAACGCCTTGCGGTCGTAGTACTGCGCCTGCTTGGAGTGAAAGGCGACGCCGGAAAATTTGTGCCCGTACATGCACGCCGTCAGCATGCTGGTTTCGCCCAATCCGAAGACGGGGATGGGCACGATCTCGCGCGCTTCCTGCATGGCCGGGTCCAGAAAGCAGCCGATCGCCACCGCATCGTAGCCGCGATCGGCCGCCTGCATGATCTTGTTGAGCACGCCGCCCGGACCATAGCTGTTGATCGCCACCACCGCGTTGTAATGCAGATCCATGGACCCGTCGTCGACGCCGTTGACGTGGACTTCCGTATCCGGCCGCTTCACGCTCATCAGGTGCTCGGTGAGGGTGTTGCGATAGTCGTGCAAACGGTGAATCGGGGTGCTGCTCTGCCACCAGATCTTCATGGAAGTCTCCTCCAATTAAACCTCGTGCAAATGGACAACTCATTCGCACCACAAATCTCCCCTCGCCCTCCGGGAGAGGGGCGGGGGTGAGGGCTGAGCGAAGGCATTATTACGACGCTCAGTAGGCGCGCCGCGGCGCAGACCCAAAAATATACCGCTTCCCGGAAGCGGCCCACTTTGATTCAGATCAAGGACCGTTCGCCCCCTTCGACAAAGCTCAGGACAGGCCTCGACTTCGCCCCCGTTCGTCCCGAGCGTACTTGGAGCTTGTCGAGAAGGAAGTCGAGGAACGAACGGGCGCAGTCTACCCCGAGCGTAGCCCGGTTCATCTCTCGACTTCGGCGCTTCGCTCGTACGCTCGAGACGAACGGAGAGCGAGGGGCTCGGGGCGAACGGCATTTTCGAAATGGATTCACTCTTCCGATCTGGCCGGAATCACGATCTGGGTCTGGGTGACGATTGCCGCAACGCGCCCGTCGCCGTTCTTGACCGTCGTCTGCCACACCGTCGTGGTGCGGCCGAAATGCAGCGGGATCGACACCGCCTTCAGCACCGGGCCCTTCCCTGCCGCGAAGAAATTGCTCTTCGACTCGATCGTGCCGCTGCGATGCCCCGGCGGCAGGTTGAAAACCGCGCCGGTCGCGCCCACCACGTCCGCGAACGCCATGATCGCACCACCGGCGACGCGCCCGGAGCGATTGAGGTGCATCGGCGTGACGTCCATCTCGGCCACGACCTTCTTCTTCGTCAGCGACACCAGACGCACCCCCAGCGCACGCGCCATGCCGCCCTGCAGCACGGGCGACTCGGTGGCGACGCTGGCGGTGTTCACGCTGCGCCGGCGCTTGCCGCGTTCAGCCATCCTGCCTCCCCCGCACGCTCATCATTTTTTCCTCTTCCTTGAACAGTTTTTTCGGTATCGCGCCGTAGACCATCAGCACATTGTTCACCGCTTCGCCGATGCTGAAATCCACCGCGAGGCTGCACAGCGCGTAGGCTTCCGCCGGGGACAAGTCCGCCTTGTGTTGCAGAAAGCCGACCGCTTCCCGGATCGCGTTCTTCAATGCTTCGTCCAGATCCGCGCCCATCCCCATCGAATAATAGTGCGCGGCGTCTTCCGCGCGCGGCCATTTCATGTTTCGGCCCGCGCCCTTGTGCACGATCAACTGCAGCGTCGGTGTGAGCGAGATCTCGATCGCCGTGCCGTCGACTTCGCCGTCGCCCTGCACGGCGTGCCCGTCGCCGGTATAGAACAACGCACCTTCGTTGAACACTGGCAGATACAGCGTCGAGCCGGCGGTGAGATGCTTGAAGTCGATATTGCCGCCAAAGGCACCCGGCGGCTTGGTGCTGACACGCACAACCTCCGGCGGCGGCGCGACCGCGACAATGCCCATGAACGGCGCGAGCGGCACCTCAACGTCGGCGGAAAACAAAGCGACCCTGCGCTCGAGATCGAGCTTGATCACCTTCGCCGCGGACTGTTGAAGGAGATCCGGTACTGCGCCCCGGTCGGGGCCGGTGGCATTCACGCCATACGGCACGCGAAACTCGACATCGAGAACGCGGATTTCGAGCATGTCGCCCGCTTGCGCGCCTTCGATGTAAATCGGCCCGGTGATGATATGCGCTCCCGCACCCTCCTCGCGCTTCAGCGTGGGGTAGATGTCCCGCGCGTCCTGCAACACTTGGGCCGGGGTGATACCGGCAGCCCCAAAATACGTGACCGGATCGTCCTGGGTGTTGAGGCCTTGATGCGTGACCGTGTCGATGCGAACCGTCTGCCCGGACCGGATGCGCAGCACCGGAGCGCGGTCGGCGCGGATGTAGCCCCACACGACAGTCTCCGGCGTCGACCGTAATGTCGCGTCGGGCGGATAACCCGGTGGATTCACTCGCGAGGCGGCCATCACTGCTCTCCGCGATGCGCGGCGGGCGCCACGATTGGCGGCCGTAAGATTCCCCACATGAGAGTCTTCCTTCCGTGACGAATACGGGCCGATCTTAGCATCGTTTTCGGTGCGGCGAGGACATCGCGCCCGCGTCGTCCCGCGCATCACGTAAACTTGGAACGAGGCGCCGTGTGCTCAAGGCCGGCGCTTCATCAACGACGCATGGAGGCGACATGAACGAGGAGCTTTACCAGAAGGGTATGGCAACGCGCCGCAAGGTCCTGGGCGAGGCGCACATCGCGAAGCGGCAGGCGAGCGATGACGTCTACACCCGGCAGCAGAACGAACTGGTGACCGAAGTCGCGTGGGGCACGATCTGGTCGCGGCCGCAGTTACCTCTCAAGGTGCGCAGCCTCGTCACCCTTGGCATGCTCGCGGCGCTGAACCGCCCGGACGAGACCAAGGGGCACATCGCGGGCGCGCTCAACAACGGCGCAACGCCCGAGGAAATTGTGGAAGTGTTCGTGCAGAGCGCGGCTTACTGCGGCTTCCCCGCTTCGAATACCTGTGTGCGACTCTGCGTGGAAGTCTTCAAGGAGCGCGGGCTGATCTGATCACTCCGGCTTGATCTTGTGCTCGCGCACCACCTTGCCCCAGCGGTCAATTTCGCTGACGAGGAACTTCTGCAGGGCCTCGGGCGTGCTCACCACGAGATCCATGCCGAGCTGCTCGGTGAGTTGCTTGCGAAGATCGGGGAGATTGAGCGCCTTGGTGAGCTCGCCGTGGAATTTGCTGAGGATGGGCTTCGGAATGCCGGCCGGGGCGAAGATGCCCCACCAGGCGAGCGCGGAGAAGCCGGGAAAGCCCTGTTCAGCGAGCGCCGGCACATCGGGCATTGCATGCGAGCGCTTGTCGCCGGTGACGGCGATGGCGCGCAGCTTCCCGCCTTTCACGTGCGGCGCGAGCACCGCCACCGAGCCGATGGCAAGTTCCACCTGACCGCCGAGCGCATCGGTAGTCATCGGCCCGCCGCCCTTGTACGGCACGTGCACGACCTTGAACCCTCCCGCCTGCTCCACCAGCGTCATCGTCAGGTGGCCGAGGCTGCCGCTGCCGATCGACCCGTAGGTCACCGTGTCGGGCTTTGCCTTCGCCGCTTTGACGGCATCACCGAAGTTCTTGTACGGTTTCGCGGCGTTGGTTACGATCGCCATCGGCGCCGTGCCGACCAGCATCACCGGCGCGAGATCCCTCACCGTGTCGAACGGCAGATTGGGAATCAACGTCGGGTTGACGGCGTGCGTGTCGAAAACGAACAGGAACGTGTAACCGTCGGGCGGCGACTTCGCTGCAATCGCCGCGCCGATCGAACCCGAGCCACCCGGCCGGTTGTCGACGATGAACTGCTGGCCGAGCGCAGCGTTGAGCTTGGCGCCCACTTGGCGCGCGAGCGGATCGACCGAGCCGCCGGGCGGAAACGGGACGATGAACCGCACCGGCTTCGTCGGCCATTTCACCTCCTGCGCAAGAGCGGGAACTGACGCGAGCGCGCCGAGCGCAGTCAACCTGCCAAGAAATCTGCGCCGACCTGAAGGGTGGTCCATGTTTTCCTCCTTGAATGTAAACGGCGGGACGAGAGCGGCTGACGGCGATGTTACGCCGATACCATCCGATAGTATCGGCTCCAGCCGGATTTAGCCCCCTTTAGCTTCCGACATAAATTTACACGTATGGCTAAATTTATACCACTGGCTAACGCCGCTTCGCGAAGCTGACCGAAAGTAGGCTCGTGTACAAGAATCGCCACGGGCACTCCCCTTTTGCGGCGCCCTTGCTTGGCGGTTTCATCAGGCACGAAACACTTGCTATTGCAAAGCAGAATAGACGTGCTTTAGAATACCTAAAATACTTGCTTTGATAACATACAAAACACTTGCAACAAGATGGCGTTCCCTCACGACAAACTTGCCGACGCCCTGAAAGCGCTGAAAACGCTTCAGGACAGAGGCCATCGGGTCATCCGCTCCACGCGACTTCCGCGTGTCGTTCGAGAGCGGCTGGTGCGTGCCGGCTACCTGCGCCTGATTATCAAGGGCTGGTACGTGCCCGCCCGCCCTGAGGACACACCTGGAGACAGCACTGCATGGCACGCCTCGATGCGAGACTTCATCCGCGGCTACTGTGACGCTCGCTTTGGACAGCACTGGTACGTATCACCGGAGCTTTCCGTTCAACTGCATGCGGGCAATACCGTGCTCTCCAGGCAGGTCGTCGTACATGCGAAAAAAGGAGACAACAACCCTATCGCGCTACCAGAGGGGACCTCGCTGTTTGCCTATGCGGCAAAAGACTTCGCTCCCCGGGCATCTATCGTGGAAGCCGGGGGCTTGCGCGTGCTTGCACTGCCATGGGCGCTCGCCAGGGTATCGGCAGCCTTCTTTCGCACCTATACCGAGGATGCGCATATCGCGCTCGCGCAACTCAAGGGCGCCTCGGAACTACTCGAGGTATTACTCGAAGGAGGCCAATCGGTTGTCGCGGGACGGCTTGCCGGCGCGTTGCGCGCGATACAGCGCCCGAAGCTTGCCGACGAGATTCGAGAAACGATGCGCTCGGCCGGCTATACCGTCAACGAGACCAATCCGTTCGAGCGGCCTCTTGCCGGCCTGGAACTCAAGAGCGCGGAGTCCCCATATGCCGGACGGATACGCCTTCTGTGGCGCCAGACGCGAGCCAATGTCCTCGCCGCGTTCCGTCCGGAGCCCGGGCTTCCGCGAGATGCAAAGGCTTACCTCCTGGATGTGGAAGAGCGTTACGCCACCGACGCCTACCACTCCCTATCCATTGAGGGCTATCGGGTAACGGAAGATCTGATCGAGCGGGTACGCGCCGGCCGATGGAACCCGGACGCGGTCAAAGCCGATACTGATGCCCGAAACGCAATGGCTGCGCGCGGCTACTGGCAGGCCCACAACGCCGTGAAGCAAACCATCAAGACCATTCTCGCCGGAAGGAACGCGGGCAGGGCCGTGCGCGAGGACCATCGCACTTGGTATCGCGAACTGTTTGGGCCGAGCGTGACAGTCGGAATCGTGAAAGCGGCGGAGTTGGCAGGGTATCGCAATGGCCAGGTGTACATCAGAAACTCGATGCACGTGCCGCCACCCAGGGAGGCCGTTCGAGATTGCATGGCAGCGCTGTTCGACCTGCTGACGCATGAACCCTCCGCCGCTGTTCGCGCGGTTCTCGGGCACTTTGTTTTTGTGTTCATCCACCCCTATATGGATGGCAACGGGCGCATGGGCCGTTTCCTCATGAACACGATGCTGGCGTCGGGCGGTTATCGGTGGACGGTCGTTCGTTTGGAACGCAGGGTGGAGTATATGGGCGCCTTGGAGCAGGCCAGCGTGAATGGCGATATCAAGCCTTTCGCCGCGTTTCTCGCCCGAATGGTTGCCGACCAGATGGCGAGCAAGCCGAAGCGCGCGACGGTCTAGGGCGTGCGACAAAGACGTCGGCGCGAGGACTAGCCGCAGATCACAGAAAGGCTCGACCCGGATACGTTTTCCGTGAAGTTGGGTTTCGGCAGTCCTTTTTTCGTTGTCCTGCAAGTCCGTAACGCTGACCTTGGCCACACCGGTGAACTCGTTTCCATCGGGACGCACGACATCGCCATAAAGAACGGCGAAGCGAACGCCTCAAACGAATTCCACTCCGGATTGCTGAAGCCCTACGAGGTTGATGTTTTGGGCATTGATGTCGGCATTGGCCGCGAGCACCAAAAGTTCAGCCTGAGACATCGTCCCGCCGCTGCCTTGCAAGAGGCCCACAAAATAATCGCGGTCCGCCGCCGAGGGCAGCACCCCAACCACGTTCTGGTAGACCGTGTTCACAAAGGCCTCATTGGTCGGATTACCCATGACGCCGATCACCAACTCACACACCGCAAGCATGCTCATGCCGGAGTCGAAGAGATCAAGCCCGATACCCACCCAGTCCGGATGAAGGCTGATGTTATTTGCGTTGAACGCCGCGCCGATGATCCTCACCGTGTTGCCGGCAACTTCACCGAGATTAAGGTCGAGTGCGAGTTCCTTGTCGGAGAATTGGAGGCGCTCGATGTTGCTGAGCGTGTCCGTGCCCTCGGACCCGGAGACGGTGTAGCCAGAGGCAGCCGGGGTGACGATGTAGCCTGCCCATGCGCCGCTGTAAACCGCCGTGTCAACGCCCGCACTGCCGTCGAGCGTGTCATTGCCGGCGAGGCCGGTGAGCGTGTTGCTCAACGCGTTGCCCGTGAGCACGTTGTCCAGCGCATTGCCCGTGGCAAGGGTTGCGGTGCTGGCCACGTTCAACGTGAGGTTCTCAACAAACGCCACGTTCGCCAGGCTGTAATCGATCGCCGCAATCACGGTGTCGGTGACACCCTGCAGCGTGTTCGCGATGTCGAAGGCCGCAAGCCCCAACGCCGCGTCCACCGGGATATTGGACGTCTCCACCACCATGTCGCCGGAAGCGTCGACGTAGTAGGTGTCATTGCCGTTGCCACCCTCCATCCGATCGATGCCCGCCCCCCCATCGAGCGTGTCGTCGCCGTCGTTGCCGATAAGGGTATCGTTGCCGCCCCCGCCGAACAGGAAATCGTCACCCGTCCCGCCCGCGAGCGTGTCGTCGCCCCCTGTGCCGAGGATCGGATCGCCTGTCCCGCTGCTGGCCACGGTTACCCGATTGATGACCGAGTGTGAGAACCCCCAATCGCCGTTGGTATCGACTATCGTAGTTCTCGTGAATGCGCCAGTCGACGCATTCCAGGTGTAGGTGCCGCGCTCCATGCCGTTTTGACCGCCAGGTTCTGGTACGACTTTATCTTCCGCCAGCATGTAGGTGCCGTCCGCGAGGAAGGTCAGCGCCACCGTGTCATTGGGGTCACCCGTCAAATACCAACCGCCAACGATAGGATTGGCCGCATCGGCAACCCGTGAGAAACTGAAAGAACCCTCTGGACCCGTGATGGTGAGCGTGTCGCCATTGACCTGTATGTTGAGACTGCCTTGGGTATGTGACAGCCCCCATTCGCCGTTGGTATCGACCGTCGTAACCGAGCTGAATGCCCCGGTCGACGCATTCCAGGTGTAGGTGCCGCGTTCCATGCCGTCCTGACCGCTAGGATCGGCGATCGAGTCGCCATCTTGGGCGAACAGGTAGGTGCCATCCGCCAGGAAAGTGATCACCGTGGGGCCACCTGCGTCCCCCGGGCTGGCAGGACCAGTCGCATACCAACTGGCCACGATGGGATTAGTCGCGCTCACCACCCGCGCAAAGCTGAGAATTTCATCGGACGTTTCGAAGACGAGCGTATTTCCGGCGACCACGCTGGTCCCCAAATCGAGCGCGAGAGTCGTGTCGGAGAATTGGAGGTACTCGACGTTGCTGATCGTGTCGTCGGACATGGTCCCGTCCAGAGAATCGTTGCCGGATGTGCCTGTGATGATCGCCATGCTTTTCCTTTTCTTGGTTGAGCGTTCTTAAAACTTCACGTCCTATCTCTTTGTAACGGCCGCCACGCTCCCCGCCCTTCATGGCGCACTTGGAGCGCGGACGCATCGCGACATCCGCAAGGCGGCGTCAGCAACTACTGCTGTACGCGTAGGCTAGAAACTTGCGAAGTCAAAATTCAGAATCTCGACGAGCGGACTAAAACAAACCCACTCGTGAGCGAAGACCGGAGAAGGGCGGTCGTGACCACCTTCTCTTCTTGTTAGAAGTCCTCCCCTTGCGATGAATTCCGTGCGAGTTGCAGCTTCCGCGAATCGAACCCCGGCGCGGGCCGGAGTCATATGAGTTTCACTACGCGGAGCACGCCAAGCTGCGCATGCAGGAATTGCGCTGCCTCGGCGAATGTGGCGAAGCGCAAGGGC
>JACQOK010000210.1 GCA_016202565.1 Betaproteobacteria bacterium
CCCGACGTCTTCAAACCAACCGCCGCGAGACGACCACGCATCGAGCGAAGGAGGATTGTGAGTTAAAACCGACCAACTAACTTTGGGACTTGACAAAGAAGTCCTCATAGAAGCCCGGATGGAATGAAATGAAATCCGGGGCCGGGAAAAGCGGGAACGAAGGCCCCCCGAAAAAACGGGAACGAAGGCCCCCCGAAAAAACGGGAACGAATGCCCCCCAAAAGAACCGCTCCCGGAATCCGCTCTGCTTCTTCCGGGCTACTACGCTAATCGGAGCTCCTCGGGGTCTCGTTCCCGTTTTCCTTGCGCGGCAAGTCGTCAGTGGACCAGGAGAAAAAGAACAGCACGGTCCAACGCCTCCGATGCGAGAGGCCGTACACGGGACCCGATGAAACCTTGAGTGTACCCGTCTTCGCCTCGTAGCCCGTCATCGCCACTTTCGAGACGCCCTGCTCTTCTTCGGCCTTGAACAGTGCGATCTCGGGAAACTGGAGCGGGCCCGCCAGCGGGATCGGGATGCTGAAGCTCGGAATGCCGACCAGCGTTTTGCTGTCGTCGACCGAGAGCGCACCCGAGCGGATCTCGATCACCACGTCGGCCTCCTTTTTGTCCTCGACCAGCCGTGTGCCCAGTTTCAGCAGGCGGTCCCGGATGGCGCCGACCGCGTACTTGGCATCCAGCCCTTCGAAGTACTGTGAATCGACGTATACCCTGGTTTCCGGAGGCAGGTCGAGCGCAAGCTGCGCCGCGCTGCGTTCAGCCGCCGTCGAAATCAGCAGCTGCTGGGTCGCGGTCCGCGGCGTTTCGGTCTTGCGCAGCGTCGTGCAGCCGCCCACGTGGACACCGAGCAGGATCGTGAGCGCAAGACCGCAGCCCGCGCGCGGCAGCGAGAACCCCCGCGGCGGCGAAGAACGCGAAGAGTAAATTTTTTTGAGGAGTTGGTCTTGTTGATGCCGCGCAACCCGACGCGGGAAACTCAGAGACATCACCCTCAGACAGGCGGAGCTGTCTCAGGTTTCGCAGATGGCGGCGAGCCGCAGATGCGGCAAGCAAGACCCGTGCTCAGATCGCGCCGGCCGCCTTCAAACGCTGGATGCGCGCATCGTCGTAGCCGAGCCGGCGCAGAATATCCTCGGTGTCGGCGCCCAGCGCGGGCGCGGGGCGTGCCGACGCGCTGTTGTCCGCACCGCGCACCGGCGGCGCAACGGTGCGATACGCGCCGCCCGGCGCCGCGGCGTGCGGCACGTCCGCAAGCCGCCCATATTCAGTCACGAACGGATTCTCGAGCGCCTGCGCGACATCGAGCACCGGCGCCGCCGGTACCGTACCCGCGAAGATGGCGAGCCATTCGCCGGTCGCGCGCTTTATGAGTTCGCTTTCCACCACCTCGTTGACGAGCGCGCGGTTGGCCAACCGGTCAGCGAACGTTCGAAACCGCGAGTCTGTCGCCCACTCCGGCCGGCCGAGCGCCAAGCAAAGCGCGGGCCAGAATTTTTCCTTGTTGCACATAATGTAGATCCATCCATCCGCCGTGCGGTAGAGCTGGCAGGGCGTGAGCGAGGGATGCGCCGAGCGCGGCAGCCGATCCTGCCGGAAGCCGGCGTTCAGATACCAGGTCGCGAGATAGCTCACGTTGAACAGCGCCACGTCGAACAGACTCACGTCGATGTCGCGGCCCTCGCCGCTCGCGCGCGCCGCGAGCAGCGCGGACACCAATGCGTAGGCCATCGCAAGTCCGCTCATGAGATCGACGATGGATAGCCCGCAGCGCGTCGGCGGCCCACCCGGCTCACCGGTCAGCGCGAAATAACCCGTCTCGGCCTGCATCAGGTAGTCGAAGCCGGGCCAGGCCGCGCGCGGCCCGTCGCGCCCGTAGGCGGAAAGGAAAGCGCACACGATCCGCGGGTTGTGCGCCTTCAAGTGCGCGTAGGTGAGGCCGAGCTTCTCCGGCACGTCGCCGCGCAGGTTGCAGGCGAGCGCATCGGCCGAGCGCACGAGGTCGTGCAGCACCACGCGCGCCTCCGGGATCGCGAGATCGAGGGTCAAGCTCAGCTTGTTGCGGTTGAAGGTGTGGAAGAACTGGCTGTCGTCCGGCGCGAAGAAATGCGGGCCGACCGCGCGCGACATGTCGCCGCCGTCAGACGGATTCTCGATCTTGATGACCTCGGCGCCGAGATCCGCGAGGTAGAGCGTGCCGAACGGCCCGGCGCCGTACTGCTCCACCGCCAGCACCCGCACGCCGTTCAGGGGCAGCATGGCAAGCCCTTAATGAAACCGCCGATGAACGCCGATGAACGCCGATAAGATCGGAACATAGAAGGGATTAACAGCACTTACGAAAATCTAAACCAATCACCGATCACGAGTCACCAGTCACGGCTATTGAGATCACAGAGGACACAGAGAAAAGGCCAAAACACTTCTTGCCGGGCCGTGCTTGAGCGAACTCTAGCGTCGTAGTAAACGGCGGGCCAGTTCGAGGAAATCGGGTCGTAGTACATATATGTAAATGACGCCGATTACGCGGAGTGGCCGAACGAAATATGTTTACCCCGACCCCTTTTCCTTCCGGTTTGGCCGAGATCATGCTACCGGGCGGCGCCTCTCGTCATTTCGGCGTGGTGTCGGCGCCTGTGCCCAAACGAGCCGGAGTGTTGATCGCTTCCAGATTCAGAAGGAAAGCACTGTGGTCATACTGCGTCAGGCCTTTGTCATACAAGTCCTGAAACACGTCTCTGACCACTTCCACGATCGGCAGCTTTAGGTTGAGGTCGGCTGCCGTTGCGAGAACCGTGTTGAGATCCTTGACGAAATTGCGAATGGGTGCGCCCGGGCGAAAGTCTCGCTTGATCATGCGCCGACCATGTTCCTGCAGGACGCGGCTGTCGCCGTGACCACCCGACAAAGCCTCGGGAATTTGTGCAGGATCGGCGCCACCAGCGCTTGCCAGCAGGAGCGCCTGGGCCACGCCGGAGATATTCACCGCAACCATGATCTGATTGGCAAGCTTCGCGATCTGTCCGCTTCCAGCCGGCCCGATATAGCTTGCTCGCCCCATCGGCTTGAAAATGCCCGCGGCTTCAGCGCGCTCGAAATCCTTTTTCTCTCCTCCAGCCATGATGGCCAGCGATCCCTCCGCGGCGCCAAGGCTTCCTCCCGATACCGGTGCGTCGAGGTGACCAACCCCTCTTTTCTTCAAGAGCCTCGCGTGCTCCTGCGCCATCTTAGGGGGGATGGACGCCATATCGATGAAAATGGCGCCGGGCTTCATGTGATCCGAAGCACCGCTATCGAAGAACACCTCGCGCACCACCGGCCCGCTGTCGAGAATGGAAAGAATGTAGTCGGCTCCCTTGACCGCTTCGGCGGGAGACGGAGCGATGGAGCCCCCCGCCTTCAGGAGTGGCGCTCCCTTGCTCGAGGTGCGATTCCATCCCACGACATCGAACCCGGCGCGCACAAGATTGACAGCCATGGGTGCACCCATAATTCCCAGGCCGAGAAAGGCAATAGAGGCCATTACCACTCTCCTGAACTGCTTACGGGACGTCGCAACGAGCGGGTGACAATACCGTCGTCGAAAACCATCCGGGTTTGCACTATGCCACCCATTGCCCAGAGGGGAAAGGGGTCGGAGTAAATATAATTCTCCAGCGGCGCTTCCATGCTCGAGCAGTTTGCGCGTAAGCAAAGTATATTAACTCCGCTCCCTTTCCCCCGTCTACGCCGATAAAATCCAAACATGAATTGACAGGATTAACAGGATTTACAAGTTATAAACCAATCACCAATCATTCTTTTCAATACCCCCTTGAGGGGACGAGTCACCAGTCACCGCTTTTGAGCCACAGAGATCACAGAGGACACAGAGAAATAAAACCAAACAACCTACTTACTGAGTTGCGCTAAACGTCCTAAAGGTTGAATAGCGGTTTCAGAACCACGGGTACGCCCTCAAGTTTGGGAAATACCTCGTCAAGCTTTTTCTTCACGGCCGCCCGAATCGAATCTGATTCGGGTTCGTCGTCCTCATTCCATCTTAGGAGACGCTCGCGGCCCGAGACGCGCGTGTAGTTATCCTTCACCTCACGTCCGCTGTGTCTAAATCCGAACTTCGACCCCTCGGCGATTAGCCTTTCAACGATTTCTCTGCGCTTTGCCAGATCCGCCATGCGACGCACCTCTACGTTCCCACAGGTTTTCGGGTTTTCGAGGGCGCTTCTTCTGGAATGACTCCTCCCATCCCGCGCGCGGGTGCGGCGCTTGCCCGATCACGATAGCGTGATCCCGCACCTGCAACTGCACGGGGCGCGATGGATCGAGTTTAGACTGGCGCAACACCGCCTTGGGAATACGCACCCCTTTCGAGTTGCCGATGGCAACGATTTTGGCTTCCATGACCCTTCACGATCGCTGTAATTACGTCGTAATTATGTCAGCCCGGCGGCATGAACACCATCTCAGGCCGGGTTCCGCTTCACCAGTTCGCGCGCGATGATGATGCGCTGCATCTCGTTGGTGCCCTCGCCGATGGCGAGTAGCGGCGCATCGCGGTAGTAGCGCTCGATGTTGAATTCCTTCGAGTAGCCGTAGGCGCCGTGGATGCGCATCGCCTCCAGGCTGTTCTCGAGCGCCGCCTCGGTAGCATAGAGCTTCGCCATGCCGGCCTCGAGATCACTGCGCCCGCCCGCGTCATAGGCGCGCGCGGCCGCGTCGACCAGCAGACGCGCGGCCTCGACCCGTGTGGCCATGTCGGCGAGCTTCACCTGGATCGCCTGGTGCTCGCAGATCGGCTTGCCGAAAGTCCTGCGCAGTTGCGAGTAGGCGAGCGCCTCCTCCAGGCACGCGCGCGCAAGTCCCGCCCCGCGCGCCGCGACGTTGATGCGCCCCAGCTCGAGCCCGTTCAGCACCTGCTGGAGTCCCCGGCCTTCCTCCGCTCCGATCAGGTTCGCCGCCGGCACCCGGCAGTCCTCGAACAGCAACTCCGCCGTGTCGATGCCGCGGTAGCCGAGCTTTTCCAGCTTGCGCACCACCCGGAAGCCCGGTCCCTTTTCGATCAAGAGCAGGCTCATGCCCTTGTGCGGCGGCTCCGCGCGCGGATCGGTTTTCACCAGCACCGCCAGAATGTGGCCTTCGGCGCTGTTGGTGATCCAGGTCTTGGCGCCGTTGACGACGTAGTGATCGCCCTCGCGGCGGGCGTGGGTGCGAATCGCCTGCAGGTCGGTGCCGCAGTCGGGCTCGGTCAGCGCGATGCCGCCGCGCAGTTCACCGCGCGCGAAACGCGAAAGATAGCGGCGCTTCTGCTCCTCCGTGCCGAAGCGCTGCACCGCCCCCGCCATGATGAGATGGGAATTGAAGAGTCCCGGAACGGACATCCACACCGCCGACATGCGCTCGACGATCTTCGCGTAGGTCACCGCCGACAGTCCCAGGCCGCCATAATCCGGCGCGATGGTCGCCCCGAACAGGCCGAGCGCGGCCACGCCGTCGGCGATCTCGCGCGGATACTCGTCGGCCGCTTCGAG
>JACQOK010000188.1 GCA_016202565.1 Betaproteobacteria bacterium
GCCGAAGACGGCTGGAAACGCATGCAGGCGTGGTTCAAACAGCACGGCGTCTAAATTCAAAAGCTCAACGCAAAGGAACAAAAACAGGATTAACCGCCAAGACGCCAAGGCCGCCAAGAGGAGCGAAAAAGAAAGAGATAGGGGTGAAGGAGCGGGGCACAACCGCTTCGGCGTTAACCGTTTTCTCGCGATGGATTCGGCCGGCTGCAATCGATTAGGGAAAAAACGGCGAGCTTTCTTCACTGGATTTGGTGCTGATTTTTTGTTCTGGTCTTCTTGGCGTTCTTGGCGTCTTGGCGGTAAAAGGGGTTTTGTTTTCTTGATCGGCGTTAATCGGCGTTTATCTGCGGCTAACCCGTTTTTTCGTTTTATTAAACTGCTTTCAGCGAGATTGAATTGGGACAGACACGCGTCGACCTGCTGCATCTTCTCGAAGACCTGCGCGACGCCTACCCCGGCTCGCTCGAGGAAACCGTTCTCACCGAAATACTCGCCAATGCGCTCGATTCCGGCGCGACCCTCATTCGCATCGTTGCGGATTCTGCAGGATCGAGCCTGACGATCGCCGACAACGGCTCGGGCATGCAGCGCAGGGAACTCGCGCGCTATCACGATCTGGCGGCAAGCAGCAAAACGCGCGGAAAAGGCATTGGCTTTGCCGGGGTCGGCATCAAGCTGGGTTTGCTGGCGTGCAAGGAAGTGGTGACCGAAAGCAAACGCGGCAAAAGCCATGTGGCCTCGCACTGGCACCTCGCCTCGCGCCACAAAGCGCCGTGGCGCTGGGCGCCGCCGCCCGGCATGGTGACGGAACGCGGAACCGCGGTGAGGCTCGTGCTTTCCGACCCGCTGTCACCGCTCGTTGACCGCGGCTTTGTCGAGGCCGCGATAAGACGCCACTACCAGCCGCTGCTCGATCCCGCGTTCGACGGCATCCTCTCGTCGCTCTATCCACACGGCATCTCGTTTCAACTCAACGGCGAGGTGCTGCGCAAGCAGGCGTGCGACGGTCCCGAAATCGGGCCGCTCGCCGTTTATCCGCGCCGCAAGCGCAAACCGAGCGCCGCCGGCTATCTCTTCCGCGATTCCGGCCCTCTGCCCGAGGATCAGCGGGGGCTTGCCATCAGCACCTATGGCAAGGTCATCAAGCGCGGCTGGGACTGGCTGGGCATCTCGCCCACCGCGCCGGAGCGCGTCGGCGGCGTGATCGAGGTTCCAGCGCTGGCGGCTTCTCTCACGCTCAACAAGGGCGACTTCATCCGGTCGGGCGCGCGCGGCGCCGCCTATCTCTCGTTTCGCAAGGCGATCCAGGAAGTAGTGTTGCATCAACTCGCCGCGTGGGGAGACAGCCGCGAGCAGCCCGAAAAGACGCGGCCGCGGTCCTTGCGCGTACTCGAGCGCGACCTGGAACGCGTATTGATGGATCTGAGCGACGGCTTTCCGCTGCTCGCTTCGCTCGTCGAACACCGGCGCGGCGGCCAGAAACGCCTGCCCTTTGGCCCGAAAACGCAGCCCGGAAATGAGCCGGGTCTCGCTCCGGCGGTTTTCAGCCCGCCCGATGAGAGCGGCGATCAGACCGGCGTTCCCGAGACACCCGAATCTTCCGGGGCGCCGCCCCAACCGGAGCCGGCCCCATTACCGCCACCAGCGGAAAGCGGAGCAACCGCGCACGATCTTGAGCTGCCGGCTTCTCCCCGCGAGCGGCGACCCCAGCGCCTGGGACTCGCCGTTCAGTTCGAGGGGCGGCCCGGCGACCCCGAACTTGGCCGACTGGTCGAATCGACCGTTTTCGTCAATCAGGCCCATCCCGCCTATCAGCGTGCGGTCGCGTCACGGTCAGAGGGCTACCACATCGCGCTCGCGGTCGCCCTCGCGCTGGCACCGCTCGCAGTTGAGCCCGCGAGGGAACACGCCTTCGTCACCGCGTTTCTTTCACGCTGGGGCGAGGCGCTGTCGGATGCCAAGCGCTCGCGGCGAAAGAAAGCGTAGCCTGGATTAGCCGCATAGCGGTGTAACCCGGGAATCAGCTCCTATTGAGCCTCGTGCAAATGGGTGACCACCCCTGTGCACCACAAATCGCCCCTCGCCCTCCGAAGCATAGGAAATTCAATCCAGCCGCGATCCCGATTCGCCGAGCCGAGACGCCGGGAGGAGGTGCGCATAATGGGCCTTATGTTCATGCTGGCTCCCGCCTCCCAAGAGAAAACCGCAATCCAGGCGGGTCGTGAGCGGGATCAGCGGTCAATTACCGCGCAATCTATTCCAAGCACCAGAGCGCAGCAAGCGCTTTCCCGCACCCCGGCCGTTTCGAAGCGTTGCTTCGGTACGGCAGGTCAGGCGATTTGGTCGATTCGCTCGTCTTCCCGCTCTTGCGCGCGGATATACGCTCGAACCATCGCCTCATCTAACCCCACCGTGGAGACGAAATATCCCCTCGCCCAAAACACTTCCCCGGTGAAGTTCCTGGTTCTGCCCCCGAAATTTTGCGCGATCGCAATCGCGCTCTTCCCCTTCATATATCCCACTACATTCGACACCGCATACTTCGGTGGAATGCTCAAACACATGTGCACATGATCCGGCATCAGATGGCCTCCGACCACCTCCGCTTCCTTGTCAACGCCGAGATCCACTTCGGCACGAGGACCGTCTTAGAGTATCTGCTGTCGCCAGTCCAGAAGGTCGCTTACGAGGCCGGGCGGGAGCGGTAGGGGCATTTAGACAAGCTTGCTCGAAACCGGGCTCCGTCCCTATTTTTTTACTGACCCCGTATTCACATTCGAGTCGAGCGCGTAGCGGATGGCGGACAGGAAGCGATGCCGCTGCTCATGGAACACCGCGGGTCTCGTCAGCGTCGTCTCCATCGCGCGGAGGGCGGCGCCAGCGGCGCGAGCGGCGTGTGGGTGGTTGATGGTCAGGTGCGCCTCGAGCGCCGCAGCGTAGTAGCGGACGACATAGCCATGGAGCCGCTCGGCCGTCGCGGGCTTTTCAAGATGCCTGCCGAAAGCGCCGGTGAGCTCTTCGAGGAGGACGACGAACATCGCGCGGAGGCCGCGCTCGACGCCGGCGGCGTCGAGCGCGACGAAGCTGGCCTCGATCTCGCGCGCGATTGCCGTACCGCGCTTGCCATCGATGCGGACCGCCTCGCCGCGGAGGCTCCCTGACCACCGCACGCGCTGGTAGCGCGCCTTGAAGACGAGGCCCGGCTCTGAGTGGCGGCGCAGCCAGGTCCGCCTGAAGCCACCCGGCTTTAGGCGGACGCGCACCTTGCCGTCGTACACATGCCGGGCCAGCTCGAAGCGATCGGATGGGTCGGTGAGGAGGACGTGAAGGAGGGCATAGTCGCGCGTGAGCTGCGTGTCCGGCGGCTCGTATGACCGGTGGTCGACGTGGGCGGCCGCGACGCCCGGTGTAGCCGTCAGCAGCGCCGCAGCCACGAGCGCTGCGCGCTTCATGACGGGCGCCCCTTTCGTCGTGCGCCGCGTGTGAGCGCCCACGCCACCACCGTGCCCCAGATCCCCACGATGATCGCGCCGCCGAATGGCACGAAGAAGCTCCACTCCACGGGGCCGCGCAGGCGGTCGAGGCCCCAGTAGGGGATGAGCCAGGCGAGGACGAGCCAGCCCGGTGGGTAGAAGGCGCCGAGCGAGACGAGCACGCAGAGAGCGCGCTGGAGTGGCGCCGTGAGGGGCAGGTTCACGATCACGAGCGAGACAAGCAGGATCAGCATGCCGACACCGAGGGCATGGACGTGGAACATGCGGAGGGCGTTGTTCGACTGCTCGACGACCTCCGCGATGCGCGCCTCGTCGATGACCTCGGCGCCCACGAAGCCGTGCACTTCGGGCCGCCTCACCACTTCGCGTAGCGCCATCGTGTTGAGCTCATCCTGCACCGCGACGAGGGCGCCGCCCACCGGTGCGCCCAGGCCGAGCATGCAGAGGCTCGCGACGAGCGCAAAGGCGGGAGGCCGGCGAAGGGCGTCAGACATGTGTGAGAGACGATTGGCGGCGCCAGCCGCCGGGTCCTGGCCGCCTCGCTACTTCTTGAAGCCGGGAGGGGCCGCCAGCACCGTCCATTCGCCGCCCTTCACCTGGAGGAGGAAGATCGGCTTCTCGGCCTCGCGCGGTTTCGTGGGATGGTCCTCCGGGTTTATGGTGATGGGGCCGATCATGCCCTGGAACGTTCCTAGCTTCCCGAGTGCGTCGCGTACCTTGCGGCGATCCTCGAGGAGCGACTCCTCCGTGTTCTTGATACCCGCCTTTTCGACGACGTCCTTCATGAGGTGCACGATCTCGTAGGCGGTGTGGCTCCGGTCGAGGTTCGCCTCGGCCTTGAAGCGGTCCCACGCCTTCCGGTCGAGCTCCTTCGCGCGCGCGGTGACGGGCGCGAAGTTGGTGGGGACAATCATTCCCTCCGCCAGCTCCGGGCAGCCGATGATCACGGTGGCGCCGGCGATGCTGCTGATCGCCACGATAGCCTTCGGCCGGTAGCCCTGGCGCCGCAGCTCCTCGAACGACGGGCAGGTGGTGGGCTCGTGGGTGAGCGTCACGTAGATGTCGGCGTTCGCCTTGGCGAGCTTCGCCACCTGCGCGGTGTAGTCGGTGGCCTGCCAGCCCCACTCCACGACCTCGACGACCTGATGGTATTTCGTCTTGTCGAAGATCGGCTTCAGCACCTGCTTCCACGTCGACGCGGAGTGGGCAAAATCCGGCTCCCACGCCACCGACACCGTCTTCAGCTCCGGCCGATTCTCTTTCAAGAAGCGAACGATGAGGTCGTACATCGCCGGCTCGTCCACCGTGTTGCGGAAGATCCACGGCGAGATCTTCGCGAGGCCGAACTTGCTTGCGGTGTCAGTGAAGAACAGGAACTGCATTCCTTGATCGGCCGGATCGCCGAGCCGCTTCTGGAGCAGGTTGAACGCCGGTTCCGCCGTGGACGAGCACGTCGGACCGAGCGTGAAGAGCACCTTCTCGACTGTGGCCAGC
>JACQOK010000194.1 GCA_016202565.1 Betaproteobacteria bacterium
AAGGCTGTTGAAAAAGCCCGTTCGCACTGAGCGTAGCGCGTAAGCGCGGAGTCGAAGTGTGAACAAGTCGCTGAATACTCAATCGTTCATGTTTCGACTTCGTTTCACGCAGCCTGTCCTGAGCTTCGTCGAAGGGCTCAACACGAACGGTAAGTAATGGCTTTTTCAACACCCTGTTAGACCCCAACCACGCTGGAAGATCGAGCCCGACCCCATTGATCCCGTAGGGTTCATGGCCCACGCGCCGGGCGGGATACGCTACTATGCACGCGCTGGTGCTGCAGGCGCAGTCGTGAAAAATACATGTGGAGGAGTCATGCGCGCTCATTCGAAGATCGTTTTCGTAGTACTCGCGCTGTTCGGGGCGGTGGCCGCGCCTTACGCCGCGGAGATCAATTACCCGACCAAGCCGATCCGCGTCATCGTGCCGTATCCGCCCGGCGGTTCCACCGATCCGACCGCGCGCGCGTTCGGCACCTGGTTATCCGACAAATTCGGCGTGCCGGTGGTGATCGATAACCGGCCGGGTGCGGGCGCCACGATCGGGCACGGCCTCGCCGCCAAGGCGACACCCGATGGCTACACGCTGCTGCTCGGCACCTCCGGCGGGCTCGTAGTGAGTCCCGCCTTCGGCACCAAGCTTCCGTACGATTCGGTCAAGGACTTCGCGCCGGTGGGGCTGGGCGTGTATGTGCCCTTCCTGCTGGTGGTGCATCCTTCCATCCCGCCGAAAAACGTGCAGGAGCTGATCGCCCTTGCGAAGGCGCAGCCGGGAAAAATCAATTTCGGCTCCCCCGGAACGGGGACGCCCAATCACCTCGGCATCGAACTGCTCAAGGCCATGACCGGCGCCGAATTCCTGCATGTGCCCTACAAAGGCGGCGGGGCCGCCACGGTCGATCTCGTCGCCGGCCGCATCCAGGCGATATTCGGCAGCATTCCGCAGTGGCAGCCGCATCTTGCAGCAGGAAGAGTGCGCGCCATCGGCATCGGGCACCCCACGCGCGTGCGCTCGATGCCGGACGTGCCGGCGGTCGCCGAAACGCTGCCGGGATTCAACAATACGACCTGGTACGGGCTCCTTGCGCCGGCCGGCACGCCCGCACCGATCGTCAACAAGATCAACGCCGAGATGAAAAGGGCGATCGCGAACGCGGAGTTCAGCAAGCACCTCGAATCCATCGGCATGGAGCCGGCGAGCGGCACGCCGAAGGAGCTCGGCGACATGATCCGCACCGAGCTTGCGCGCTGGACCAAGGTGATCCGCGACGCCGGCATCCAGCCGAACTGATCGCGCGGAAAAGTTGCTCTGACCCGGATTGTCCCTCGGCGATCCGGGATCCAGGCGCGCACTTTGCTTGCGGGAGGCGACCGAAGAAATATTTCTGAGCGGACCCGAGTGGAGTATCATTCCGCCTGCCGCAGCGCGTTCTTCACTTCCACCCGTTGTATAAAGCAAAACAGTGCTTCCCCAGTACAACTACTGGCTCGTTCTCGTTTCCATCTTCGTCGCGTCGCTCGCGTCCTACACGGCGCTCGACCTGGCCTCGCGCATAACTGCGTCGAAAGGTCCAGCCGCGCGCGCCTGGCTCGTGGGCGGTGCGGTCGCCATGGGAACGGGCATCTGGTCCATGCATTTCATCGGAATGCTGGCCCTGCGCCTGCCGATTGCGCTCGGCTACGAGTGGCTCACGACTTTCCTTTCGTTGCTGATCGCGATCGTCGTATCGTTCTTCGCCTTGTACATCGTCAGCCGCCACACTCTTACCTGGGGCAGGTTGGCCGTATCGGGCTTCACCATGGGGATCGGCATCGTCTCCATGCACTACGTCGGAATGCACGCGCTGCGCCTATCGCCGCCGATCACATACGATCCCTGGGTGGTGGCGGCATCGGTTGCGATTGCGGCCGGCGCTTCGACTGCCGGGCTCTGGGCGGCCTTCAAGCTGCGCCATGAATCCCGCTGGACGCAGCACGCACGGATCGGCGGCGGCGTGATCCTGGGGCTCGCGATATCCGGCATGCACTACACGGGCATGGCGGCGGCGAACTTTGCGCCGGACGCGGTCTGCCTGTCCAGCTCACTCATGGACACGCCGTGGGTGTCCGGCGCCGTCACGGTCTTCACGCTGCTCATCCTGTCCGCGACGCTGCTGCTCTCTTTGATCGACTCGAGAATGGCAGCGAAGACCGCCGAAATGACCGCTTCGCTCAACATGGCGACCCAGGAGAACCGGGCGAAGGACGAGTTTCTCGCGATGCTGGCGCACGAGCTGCGCAATCCGCTCGCCGCGATATCGAACGCGATCTACGTGCTCGATGCGAGCGAGCCGCGCAGTTCCGGCTGGCAATTCGCGCGCGACGTGATCGGTCGCCAGACCACACATCTCAACAGGATGATCGACGACCTGCTCGACCTGGGCCGGGTCGTGAGCGGCAAGATCGCGCTCGAGACGTGTTCCATGGATCTCAACGAATCCGTTCAGCATGCTCTGGCCTCGAGCAAAGCGTCCGGGAAGGCGGCAAAGCACGATCTCGTGTACAGCGGTGTCCCCGTGCACGTGAACGGGGACCGCACGCGCATCGAACAGATCGTCACCAACCTGGTCAGCAACGCCCTGACCTACACCCGCGAGGGCGGTCGCATCGAGGTCAGCGTCATGCAGGAGGGGACCGACGCCGTGTTGACGGTCCGTGACACCGGTATCGGCATCGCGTCTGACGTCATGCCGCACGTGTTCGAGCTGTTCTTTCAGGGACGCCAGGGCGTATATCGTTCTACGCGCGGACTAGGTATCGGGCTCACGCTGGTGCGGCGCCTGGTGGAGATGCACGGCGGAACGGTTGAGGCCTACAGCGCCGGACTCGGAAAAGGGGCCGTATTCACCGTCCGGCTACCCGCGATCGAACAGCGCAGGCCGGCGCCGGTGGATACGGCGACGCGCCGCGCACAGCACGCGCACCGCAGCGTGGTGATCGTCGAGGACGACGCCGACGCATGCGAGACACTGCGCATGGCGCTCGAGATGGAAGGCCATAGCGTGGTGACCGCGGAGGACGGGCTCGCCGGGCTCGACAAGATCAGGAACATGCAGCCGGACGTCGGCATCATCGACATCGGCCTGCCGCGCCTGAACGGCTACCAGATCGCGCAACGCCTGCGTTCGCAAAGCGACCGCATCTTCCTCGTCGCGCTCACCGGATACGGAACGCAGGACGACCACGAACGCGCGAAGAGCGCGGGGTTCGACGCCCATCTCACCAAGCCGGCGGATCTCGCCGCGCTGACCGAATTGATTGCGACCGCGCCAATGGCGCGATAGCCCCGTCGACTGGCGGTTAGGGAAGCTCTGATTAAATCGACCGTTCGCCCTGAACTCGTCGAAGCCTGTCCTGAGCACTGTCGAAGGGGGCAACGGCCAAGTCATTGGTTTATTGCAGATCAAGTCCGTTCATGTTTCGACAACGCTCAACACGAACGGATTTTTCAGAGCTTCCCTAAATAAAAGAATACGAACGAATCGCTCATGACCATCTACCTCATTGTCCTGCTGACCGTGCTCACGCATCTCGGCTTTGCGGGCAGCCGGTTGGCGGTGCCGCTGCTTGCGGTCGATCAGGGCGCGTCGCCCTTTCTCGTCGGCAGCATCGTGGCGTTATACGCGCTGTTTCCCACCGCGCTCGCGCTCCCCGCCGGCCGCATGGCAGACCGGGTGGGTTTTCGCGTCCCGCTCGTGTTCGGCACCGCTGCGATCCTCATCGCACTGATCGTCCCCTACGTGTGGCCCACGCTCGCAGCGCTCTATTTCAGCGCGTCGGTGCTCGGACTGGGCTTCATGGCGTTCCAGTTGGCGACGCAGACGCTGGCCGGCGCGATCGCGGGACCGGCCGAGCGCGCGCGCAATTTCAGTCTGGTGAGCCTCGCGTATGCGCTCGGGAACCTTGGCGGGCCGCTCCTCGCGGGCGTCCTTATCGACGCGATCGGGTATGCGCGCACCTTTTTAGCGCTGGCGGTGCCGCTTATTCCGGCCACCGCGCTCGCCGTGACGAGCCGCCGCTGGCTTCCGGAGGTGCGTGTGAAGTCCGAGTCCGCAAGCGGGGGCGCGCTCGATCTCCTCAGGATCGCGCCGCTCCGCAATACGCTCATTGCAGGCGGCATAGTGGCGACCGCGTGGGACGTCTACCAGTTCCTGATGCCGATCTACGGGCGGGCAATCGATCTGTCTGCAACCGCAATCGGCGTGGTGATGAGCGCGTTCGGTATTTCAATCATCCTGGTTCGCATCGTGCTGCCATCGATCGTGCGGCGCACCGGCGAAGCACAGATGCTGACCTACGCCATGTTCATCGCGTGCGTGGCGTTTTTCCTGTTTCCGTTTTTCCAGAGCCCGTGGCCGCTTGCGGCCGCATCGTTCCTGCTGGGAATCGGATGCGGTTGCGGCCAGCCACTTTCCATGTCTCTCGTCTACAACGCCTCGCCGCGCGGGCGCGTTGGAGAGGCGACCGGGCTCCGGCTCACGGTGAACCAGGTGACGCATCTCGTGGTGCCGCTTCTTTTCGGCGGACTCGGCTCGGCGGCGGGGTACACGGTGGTGTTTCTCACCAACGCGGGTTTCCTCGTCGCCGGCGGCTACATCAGCCTGCGCAGTCATCCGAAAGGCCGTGACCAGAGTTGAAATCATTTAGTGTGAACCAGTGACAGGCCGCGTTTGTCGTATGAACTCTCCCCATCAGCGGAACGCGACACTCACGCCCTTCATGCAGCGACAGCAGAATATTTTCCGCTGGCAATTTCAGCACCTGGCTTTCAGCTCGACCCAACTCGCACGGCACATCGCGCGAACATGGTGACGTGGTTGGCACGCGGATTGCAACTGGGAACGCGAGCAGCCGCCGCCGCGCTCCTTGTCTCGTCTGGCCCAGGCGCGGCAGAACCATCGCCGCTCGAATGCGACAGGGCGACCGCCTGCGAGTTTCAGCTCTATATCGAGAACGACAGTGCGGGCGGCGGCACGGACCGCTACTACACCAACGGCATCAAGTTCGGCGGGGGCGTGAATGCCGATCGCCTCATCGAACGGCTCTTCCAGGCGCCGGCTGAAACGGTGCTGAAGCGCTTCTCGGACAATCCCGGCGACGTGCACGTCGGTCTTTTCCTCGGGCAGCACATGTACACGCCCAAGCGCATCACGGTCGCCGCGCCGCAGCCGTTCGACCGGCCGTGGGCCGCCTGGCTCTACCTGGGCGGCGTCGCGCAGAGCGTGGCGGGGAATAGGCTGCAGACGGTCGAGTTCGACGTCGGCGTGGTCGGGCCGGCGGCGCTGGGCAAGGAAGTGCAGACCGCATGGCATGAGTTGGTCGGCGCGGACCGGCCGCAGGGCTGGAGCAACCAGATTCGCAACGAACCCGGCGTGCTCCTCGCCTATCTCGAGAAATGGCGCTTCGGGGTCACCAACGGTGTGGAGGTCGTGCCGCATTTCGGCGCCAGTGTCGGCAACGTGATGACACTCGCGCGAGCGGGGGGCATCGTGCGCGCCGGGCGCAACATGTCCGGTTTCGGCCCCGACACCATCGAGCCCGGCGGGGCGATGCTTCAGCGCGTCCGGTTACAGGATGTTCACTCGCAAAATGACGGGCGCGAATGGTACGCCTTTGCCGGCGTGGACCTGCGCGGCGTCGCACGCAACATCTTTCTCGACGGCAATCTGTTCCGGTCGAGCCCGTCGGTGGACCGCCGGGAATTCGTCTACGACCTCAAGGCCGGCCTCTCCGTGAGGATTCCACCGGCGCGGGTTTCGCTGACGCAGATCTGGCGCAGCGAAGAATTCACGACGCCGCTCGGGGGCGGCGGAAACCAGCGCTTCCAGTCGCTTAACCTGAGCTGGGAATTCTGAATTCCGGAAAGCAGGGATTCGTCATCCCGGACTCGATCCGGGAGCCAGGCAGTCAGCGATAGAGCAGCACCGCCTCGCGCGCTTCGCGCCACGCTTCTTCGTCGGCCCCGGCGCGCGCGTCGAGATCGGCCGGCGTGGCCGCGGGATCGTCCACCCATTCGCGCAAGACCGTGCTGCCGTTGATGAGATCGATGGCAAGACGGTCGCGTTCGTACTCGTACGGGAAGTCGCGCCACAGCGCGTAGTCGGGCTTCAACTTCCGCAGCGCCTTGAAGGCGAGCGCGACGAGCCGCCAGGGACGAAACGCGTCGTGGTCGTAAGCCGCATCATCGACGTGGACCTGCACGCCCGCGCAGAGCTTCCCGGCGTGCTTCTGGAACGTGGGCTCGAACCAGCACGCCCGCAGCCGGCAGCCGCGCATCCAGTGCGGCGCGAGCGATTCCATCGCGGCGATCAGCGCGCGCGGATCGAGGTCCGGCGCACCGAAGAGTTCGAGCGGCCGCGTCGTGCCCCGCCCTTCGGAGAGCGTCGTGCCCTCGAGCATGACGGTGCCGGCATAGCAGCGCGCCATCGACAGGTTGGCGGCGTTGGGGCTCGGATTCACCCACGAGCGTTCGCCGAGCGGCCAGCCGTATCCTGGAGCGCGCTTCGGCTGCCAGCCCTTCATCGTCACCACCTCGCATTCCACGTCGAGGTTGAGCGTCCGCACGAACCACTTCGCAAGCTCGCCCAGCGTGAGGCCGTGACGCATCGGCAGCGCGCCGGCGCCGACGAAACTTTCCCAGCCGGCGTGAAGAAGCAGTCCCTCGATCGGACGGCCCGCGGGGTTGGGACGATCGAGTATCCAGATGGTCTTGCCGTGCTGCGCGGCCGCTTCGAGCACGTAGCGCAGCGTGGTGAGGAAGGTGTAGACCCGGCAGCCGGCGTCCTGCAGATCGACGACGAGCACTTCGAAGCTCTGCATCATCGCGGGGGTGGGACGGCGCACCTCGCCATAGAGGCTGTAGACCGGGATGCCGAGCGCCGGATCGACGAAACTCGGTGATTCGATCATGTTGTCCTGCTTGTCGCCGCGCAGTCCGTGCTGCGGACCGAACGCCGCCGCGAGCTTGATGCCCCCGAGCGCTGCGAGCACGTCGAGCGAATGCACGAGATCGCGCGTCACCGATGCCGGATGCGCAAGCAGCGCCACCCGCCGCCCCGCCAGCGGCTTCCGCAGCGCGGGTTCGTCCCGCAGCCGGTCAATCCCGAACTTCACTCAACCTCCAGCGCGAACGCATCAGGATGGCGCACGAGTGTTACCGCGTGAACGATAGGGGACGGCATCGCGCGAAGTCTACCAAATAGCTCATGCGGAAGTTTGACGAAAAGCGGGGACGCATGTTGTAGTAGTCACTATTACCGAAGGAAGCCTCCAACGGTGCCACAAGTCCTCGCATTCCTGCTTGCTTCCTTCTTCGCGCTCGTGGCCGGCGCCCAGCCGGTGATCCCCGAGATCAAGACGCGCGCCGAGGCGCTCAAGGCGCTCGAGCATGCCGACGTCCGCTACCGTGTCGCCGGCGTCGTTTATATCGGGCGCACCGGGCTTGCCGCCGACGGGCCGCTGCTGGTGAGGCGCCTTTCCGACCCGGATCCTTATGTGCGTGATCTGGCCGAAGAGGCGGTCTGGCGCGTGTGGAGCCGCTCGGGCGATGCCGAGGCCGACCGGCTGCTCGCTGCCGGCGTCAAGGAGATGGAAGCCGGCCTCTTGATGACGGCGATCGAGATCTTCACCAGCGTGATCGAGCGCAAGCCGGACTTCGCCGAGGGCTGGAACAAGCGCGCGACCGCCTGGTTTCTGGCCGGCGACATGCGCAAATCGCTCGCCGACTGCGACGAGGTGATGAGGAGAAATCCGCAGCACTTCGGCGCACTGTCGGGCTACGGACAGATTTACCTTCAACTGGAGGAGTATGAAAAGGCGATCGAGTACTTCCGGCGCGCGCTCGCGGTCAATCCGAACATGACCGACCTCAACTCTTTCATCCGGCGTCTCGAGGAGTTGGCGCGCGAAAAGCGCCGCCGTATGATCTAGAGAGGATGCACAACGCGCGGTCGTATGTCTTAGTGGTCCGTCCGCGACGGGCGCTGTTGGACGCGCCGATCGAGCGGCCCGGTCGGGCGCGACAGATTGCGCGCGGAATTGATCAGCGCAACGTGCGTCAGCGCCTGCGGAAAGTTGCCGAGCAGACGCCGCTCGCGCACCCCGTACTCCTCGCCGATCAGCCCGACGTCGTTACAGAGGGCGAGCAGCCGCTCGAACAGCGCCACTGCGTCCGCCTTGCGACCGAGCAACACAAGGTTGTCCACCAGCCAGAACGAGCACGGCAGAAACACGCCCTCGCCGGCCGGCAGGCCGTCCACGTGCGTTTCGGTCCGATAGCGCACCACCAGACCGTCCACCATCAGTTCGGACTCGATCGCCTCCACCGTTCCACGCAGGCGCGGATCCTCGCGCGGCAGGAATCCCATCAGCGGGATGAGGAGCAAGCTCGCATCGAGCTCCTTCGAGCCGTAGTACTGGACGAACGTGTTGCGCGCGGCATCGAACCCTTCGCGGCAGACCTCGGCGTGGATATCGTCGCGGATCCGGCGCCACCGTTCGAGATGGCCGTCGAGTCCGAAGCGCTCCACCATTTTCACCGCCCGGTCGAACGCGACCCACGCCATCACCTTCGAGTGCGTGAACTGGCGCGGCGGCCCGCGCACCTCCCAGATGCCTTCATCCGGTCGCTGCCAGTTCGATTCGAGAAAATCCAGCAGCACCCTTTGGACCTCCCAGGCGCGCGTGTGGCTGTCCACCCCCGCGGTGAGCGTGAGGTGCAGGGTATCCATGACTTCGCCGTAGACGTCGAGCTGATATTGCGTGGCCGCGGCGTTGCCGATGCGAACCGGCGCCGCACCCTGGTATCCCGGCAGCCACGGGACCTCCCTTTCGGTGAGCCACCGCTCTCCCGAGATGCCGTAGAGAATCTGCATGTCTTCGGGCCGCCCGGCAACCGCGCGCAGCAGCCACTCGCGCCACGCCCTGGCCTCATCGCGGTAACCGGAGTAGAGCAGGGCGTACAGCGTGAACGTCGCATCGCGCAGCCAGCAGTAGCGGTAGTCCCAGTTGCGCACGCCGCCCAGTTTTTCGGGGAGCGAAGTCGTCGGCGCGGCCACGATGCCGCCGGTGGGCGCGTAGGTGAGCGCCTTGAGCGTGATCAGCGAGCGCATTACGGGTTCGCGCCAGTGCCCCCCGTAAATGCAGCCGCCGGACCACTCGCGCCACCATTTCTCGGTCAGCTCGAGCGCCGCCTCCGCATCGAGCGGCGGCTGCGCCGGCTCGTGGGAGTCGCGGTGGCACAACACGAAGGCGATCCGTTCTCCCTCGTGCACGACGAACTCGGCCACCGTGGTGAGATCCTCCCCGTGCGTCTCGACGCGGGTGCGCAGTTCCAGCGTGTCCGGCCCCGCGGTCGCGACCAGGGCGTGATCGGCCCGCTGCACCCACGGGACGATGGAGCCATACCCGAAGCGGATGATGAGCTCCATGCGCATGGTGGTTTGCCCGAGCAGGCCTTCGACGATCCGGACGACGTGCCGCTCCTTCTGCCCGACCGGCATGAAGTCCGTGAGGCGCACGGCGCCCGTATCGTTTCCGAATTCGGTTTCGAGGATGAGGGTCGCGTCGCGATAACGGCGGCGGGTTCCGCGCACGTCTCCCTTGGGCGCAATCAGCCAGCGGCCATGCCCGCGCTCGCCGAGCAGCGCGGCGAAGCAGGCGGGCGAGCCGAAGCGCGGCACGCACAGCCAGTCGATGGAGCCGTCGCGGCCCACCAGCGCAGCCGTGCGGGTATCGCCGATCAGCGCATAGTCCTCAATCGCCAGCGCCATCCACGCCCTCCTCCCTCAGCCCTCGATCTTATTCCCGGTAACGCCATGCTCGGAGTGAAGGATACCAAGCCTTGGGCAGGTTTGACGAAGCGCGCGTGCGCGTGGTGTAATACCGTAGGTATTACCCAAGAGTGCCCGCAATGCTTACCGTCAAGATGGACGCTGACCTGGAACGCGAGCTGGAAGCCGCGGCGCGCGCGGCCGGCCTCACCAAGAGTGAATTCGTGCGCCGCGGGCTGCACGAGGCGATCGCGCGCGCGAAGAAGCGCGGCAAGCCCACGCCCTGGGAGCTGGGCCAAGACCTTTTCGGCAAGGTGTCGAGCGGGAGGAGCGATCTTTCCCTGACCCGGGCCCGCGACCTGATCGCCGCTCGGCGCAATGCAAAGGCTGCTCGTTGACAGCGGCCCGCTGGTGGCGCTGTTCGACGCTGATGACCGCTGGCATCGACCGGTTGCCGATTTTCTGAAGAAATACCGCGGGGAACTGGTGACCTCCGCCGCCAACGTGACCGAGGCGGCATGGATTACCGCCAGCGCCTCCGACAGGATGCTCGCCAATCTTCTTACCTGGCTGCATCGCGGCGGAGTATCCGTCCATAATCTCGAGCCTCAGGACTTCAGCCGCATTGCTGCGCTGTTCGCGCAATACCGCACGCTGCGACCCGACTTCGCCGATCTGGCGCTGGTTGCTCTGGCCGAACGGTTGAAGCTCGATCGGATTCTGACGCTGGACAAGAAGGATTTCATGGTGTACCGCCTCAAGAACGGCCAGCCACTGCGCAACGTGCTGGATGCCGAGCCGGCGAAACGCTGACTCAGCGAAATCTCTGTCGTTCCCGCGTAGGCGGGAACCCATACGGCCGGTCAGCCCGGACTGCTTCTACTCTCGAAAAACCTCCAACTTCAACTTCGCCGGCTCCCCCAACCACGACGCATTCGTCGTGTGATCCTCCAGATCATCCCCGGTCACGCCGTGCACGAGTACGGTGAGCCCGTCGCGATTCTCATCCAGCCACGGAATCAGCTTCTCGAACTGCGTCGAATCGAACGAAAGCTGGCAGCTCCACCTCGGGTGCGGCCCCACCGGCTTCTGATGCACGCGCCCCATCCCCACGCCGAATAACTTCGCTGCGTTCTGGCAGAGTTCCCGCGCCTGCTCGGTTGTCTTCTCTTCAAAATACACGTGCGCGTGATAACTCGCGAATACGTTTTGTGGTCGTGGAATCTTTGGCGACATAGTCACGGCCGCCTCTCTCGCAGGTGGTGCATAATGCTGATGATGTATTTCGAGAACCGAGTTCGATCGCGAATCGCGTGGCGCGGCATTCGTTTCGCAACATAATCGTCCCGCAATCGGTCAACTTTTTCGAACTCGCTGAGTGGGATGTGTTGTATCGTCTGGGCGTGCGGTGTTTCAACCTCGACGTATGTGGGCCTCACAGCGACAATTCGAAATGAGTCGCCCAGATACCCGTTGTGGATCGACCAATTCTTGATTTCCTCACCCGCTCTAAGCGCATCGGTTGCTGTCATACATCACCTCGAGTGTTGTCGCATGACGGACCACTCCGCCACCGGTGAAATGATGTACACAAGAGCAAGAAAAAAGCTAGAGCCTGTTATGGACTTGTACTTTGAGTAGCGATATGGCACATAGTGGGGATGAAAAAGCCCACGCGCGTTCCCAAACCCTATCCGAGTGATGTAAGTGACGAAGAATGGTCATTTGTTGTCCCGTATTTAACGCTGATTCGGCTGGACAGCGAGCAACGGGAACACGACTTGCGTGCCGTGTTCAACGCGCTTCGCTGGCTGGTGCGCAGCGGTGCCCACTGGCG
>JACQOK010000185.1 GCA_016202565.1 Betaproteobacteria bacterium
AACGCTCATTCGACGTCGCGCTCACGGGCGCCCTCGTCGTCCGCATCGGGCGAGAGACTGCAGCCGTCGATGGAGTGTTCGTCAAATACCTCCTCGGGCACCGCGTAGGGTGGCCCAGCGAACCACGAGTCGTCGGCAGCGATCGTTCGTGTCGTCGTCGTGCCGCTCGCCCCAACCTTGCCCGTGACGGTGACGACCTCGTGCGGCTCAAGACAAACGCCGACCACAATCCGAGTGCCGACATCGGTGCAACGCCACCGACGGCCTCCACACCAGAACTCCATCCCGATCCGGAACTCTTCGTGCCTCATCCTTCTCGTAGAAGTCTAACGTTCGCGTTGAGGGGGCGCCGAGGAGCGAAGCGACGAGGGTACCCAACAGCGGGACCGCTGTTGGGCGCTCTCCTCGAACGCGGGCTTCGGCGTCATTATCTAGTATGGGTTAATATGGCCATACTCGAGCAGGTGCGCAAGTAGCTCATTCGCGTACCAAGAGCCTGATGCGGCCACTTCCTGTAGAACTGGTGCAGCGTCAGTACCCTCTTCGATAGCGAGTATTAGGGCCGCACACTCACGGACAAAAAGGCTCAGTTCAGTCGCTGCTGCTACTTGCCGCAATAGGCCTGGCGCTTGCGGCAGAGAGGAAAGCACAGCATGTACCGATTGGCCAATTGAGCCCCGCGAAATGGAGTTCTCCGGATCAATCAAGCTTAGCAGCTTGACGATTTCGCTGTAACCCAAATTCGCCAGTAGCGAGCGAGCATATTCCCGTGTCGCGGGTGTGATCTGTTCGCCGAAGTAGTAGATGTCTCCGTGCCCTGGGATGTGTGCGAGATAGTAGACTAGGTGACCAGGTATCTCCTCCACCGGCCGTTCGCGCAGGCATCGAACAAACTCATCCCAGACTCGTGGAACGTTCGGGTGCCTTCGAAATAGGACCACTACCGCCAAGTACAGCTCATCGACCTTCGGCGAGCGAGCCAAGTGGAACGCCTCCTCCAACGACAAACTTGGCGTCTCTTTGACGATTGATGGAATGAAGAGCCGCGCGAACGAACTTGAGTCAAACCTGTTCGCTTCGCTCGTGCGAAAGTGAACTGTCGTGGCATCGGGGTGCCTCTTTAGGTAGTGCTTTATGTCGATCCAGAACGCTGTCTTCAGCGTGGGAACATAGACCACGCGATAGACAGGCAATCGATGCCTTGCCCAGTACTCGCGGTGATCTGCGATCGGGAATACGCATTCCCCCGGCTGGCTGCTGTAGTAAGTCTGACCTGACTTGATCTGAACGGCGATTTGATGGTTCAGCGGCTTGCCATGCCTAAGCAATTCGATTAGGGCATCGATGCCAAGATCGTTCTCTTGTTCAATCTTGTGAAAGAGTGAGCCAGCCTCTTCGACCACGGTGCGAACGAAGTTGATGCCTTGCTTGGCGGTAACGGCGGAGCGCGGGTAAGTGGGCATCGCAGCAACTATGACGCCGAACGTTTTGGTGAACGGCGGGCCAGCGTGGTGGTCACTGTGGCGCCGCGCTGGCGGCCCGTCCGTTCGACCTAAAGTTAGACCGTAGCCCTTGCAAGCAGCCGCCGCAACTTCTCGATGGGCATAGATTTGCGCGGGTCGGCATGGATCAATGAGTGACAATTGGCGCAAACGATGGCCAAGTCTTGAACGCGCGTAATTCTTGGCGCATCGGACGCAGATAGTTGCCTACGGTGGTGGACTTGAAGCACCCTCATACCTAGGCCATCGAGAAACTCCCCGTAGTTCGTTCCGCATGTGGCACAGTGGCCGCGGGCTTCGACGAGTGCCTGCTGTCGGAGTGATCGGTCGCGCTTTCTGGAGTAGCGGCGCACTTCTATCAACGTGTTCTCCATTGCCTGGAAACCGACGCGTGTTGCCTTAGTAGCCTGAGCACCGATGAATCGCTTCCAAACGCGCTCGAGAGCGAGCGCGGCATTGCTCGGAACTACGATGCCGGAAGCTCGCGTGTTCCATGCTACGGATTTGAGCGGCCCATCTTCTAATGTGTGGCGGTGAAGTATGTCGTCGGGGTCGGGACCGAGTACGGTATCGAACCTTACGTCTACAGAGTTTTGCTTTACACCCTTCCTCGCGCGTTTGGGATCCCAATGTCGTTTTGAGCGGACGGGGGTCAAGGTAACTCCCGATGCCACGATACCGCGTGGATTTGAGCCTTGTTTAAGGAGGAAGACTCGACTGCCGACGGGCATTGACTTTCTGGTGCCACAACTCCAGTCGGTCTTCCGGTATTTCAGTATGGCTTGTAGGTCATCCCAACCGTGCTTGCGCACAGGATTCCACGTAAGCAAGTATGTCGGCATCTAAGACCCCTCGGTCCTTTGCTGCGGTCTAATGCCAGCGCTCAGCGGCCGGCGCAGCCGGCCCGCTGGAGCAGTTCGTTAGGCACGGCTCTGCCGGAGCTCTGGTCGAACAACATAGAACGGTCCTCTGCCGGTCTTGTCTGCTGCGCCATGTCGTAGCCGCAAGAGATCTTCAGGCCGATGATGCGCCAAGTAGGCGACCGTGGCACAGACGGCGGCGTCCAGAGCACCGTCGCTCAGTATGCCTAGGTCCCCGTCGATGCCGAAACGAGTGGACCAGGCCTGCCACAATCGCTGGACGAGCGCGGTTGGTTCCGGACCCTTCTTGTAATGGCGTAGAGCATCGTCCAGTTCGGCCGAGGACCCGAAGTAGAGGGCGGCCCTGGGATGCGTCTCAAGAATCGTACCGACGGATGGGGACAGAGCATCCGAGAGCAGGCGTGCGCGGATCGGGACAGCCATGAGTGCGTTGACTGAGGCAACCCACGTGCGAAACTCGGCCGGTAGCAGTGCGCGTAACTCAATATCTGATGATCGGAAGCCGTTCTCGTCCGAGACCGCGATTGAGAGTTGGGCATCAATAGCGACCGCAACGACATCTCGTTGTTCGGCGAGCTGAACGATCTCACCGAGAGACGTTTTTCGTGGCTCCTGCTCCAGGCGGACGCAGGGCCCGTCCTTGGCAAGACACGCCAGCCAGGTGTTTTCTGCACCTGCGACATCGACACCGACAAAGAGGGGGAGCACGCGTTCCCAAACCTCCAAGTGCCTAACGGGGCGGCGGCTGAGCCGCGGGCATGGAGGCAAGCGTGCTTGCCGACAGGACCGACGGCTCCAGCCGAGTGATGGGCCGCGCGAGCGGCCCCAGCACGCGGCGTCCACGCCCGCCGCCCCGATGCGCCGACTGCCAGGCGCCGCCGGGCCGGTAGGAAGCTTCCATGGGGCACTGGGCTGGCGCTTGGTCACCAGCTCAACGGGACGGCTCGAAGGTGTCCGCCAGGAGGCGCGGCCGGCGCTCGCGTCGGCGCATCGCCTGCCGCTCAGCCGGCCCGGCGCGCTTCGCTGATGATACCACTTGCGGACACCGTGTCGCGCGCCGGGATCGGCTGCAGCGGCTGAGTTAGGCCGTGCGAGCGGCGCGAGTTGCGCGAAACCAGCTTCCCGCCGGTGGGAGGAAGAGTAGCGCCAACGCAATGCCCTCCGCCAAAACTTGCACGAGAAGCGAAAGGAAGCGCCCTGAGCTGACGAGCTGTGTCCGAAACACGAGAACCAACCCGGGTAACCCAAGCACGAACAGCACCGTGTACACCACGATCGCCCACCAACGACCCGAGGCGATTGCCAAGATTAGGAGACCTGTGATCAGAAAGGTAATCGTTGCCACGACGGGTGTGAACCAGGATGGTAACCCTTGCGGAATCGTGGTCGGTTGAATGACTGCCTGCACGATTCTGATGATCAACGTGGCGGTCAGCAGAACGAGGCCAATGGTAACCGAGGTTGGGCGCTTCAGAATTGGGTTCGTAGACATGGTCGATCTCTTGGTTGACGGTCTAACGTCGGTATCAGCCGCGGCCGAAGGCCGCCGGCTGCATGCCGAAGTTATACGGTCTGATTCCGCGAGCCACGTTGCCGGTGTTCTCGCGCCGGCGACGCGACATCACCGACGAGGGGGTTCAAACAGTTCGATGGGATTGCCTGCCGGGTCGTCGAGCAGGATCTGTTTTCCGCCCATGCCGGTGACGATGTCGTTGCGGAAGTGGGCTCCCGCCTTGCGCAGCGTCTCGACTTCGCTCGCGAGGTCGTCGACCTGGAGCTGTATGCGGTTCCAGCCGCCTGGCTCGGGCTTGCGACCATCGGGCATGGGCTGGGCGGCGCCCCCGGGACCGGTGGGCGCGTTCAGCAGGAGACGGAGGTCGCCTCGCGAGACAATTGCGAAGCCGGGGGCGGGCCGGAGCTCGACGCCGAAGCCGAGACGCTGGGTGTAGAAGGCGATTGCCGCATCCACATCATCGACTATGTAACGCACGGTGACTGGAGCCATCGTCAATTCTCCTTGTTGCCCAGCAACGGTTTTCCAGCCGTATAACGGGGCGGCGGCTGAGCCGCAGGCGCGTAGGCAAGCTTGCTTGCCAGAGCGCATGTCGGTTCCAGCCGCGTGATGGGCCGCGCGAGCGGCCCCAGCA
>JACQOK010000186.1 GCA_016202565.1 Betaproteobacteria bacterium
CGGCCAACCCCTGCAACCCCTGTAAACCCAAAGCGTCGAAATCTCAGGCAAATCCTTGCGCGGCCAAGAACCCGTGCGCCGCGAAAAATCCTTGTGCGGCGAAGAAGAAAAACCCGTGCGCCGCGAAAAATCCTTGTGCCGCCAAGAAAAACCCGTGCGCGGCGAAGTGACCAACGCGACAGCGTAAATCAAGTTAGGAGCCAAAATGAATTTCCAACTAAAGCCGATCGTCAGGTCGCTGGTGGCAGCGGGCGTGTTGGCGCTCGCCCTGGGCGCACCTGCGGCCTTTGCAGCCAACCCGTGTAACCCGTGCGCCCCAAAAATGAAAAATCCCTGCGCAGCGAAGGCGAAGAATCCTTGTGCCGCCAAGAACCCCTGCGCCGCGAAGAATCCCTGTGCTGCCAAGAATCCGTGTGCAGCCAAGAACCCATGCGCGGCGGGTGACAAGGTGGATCCGAAGCTGGTGACCCGACCGAAGAACTACAAGCCGTTCAAGGCGGATCGCGCGAAACTGGTGAAAGACGGCGAGGCGTTGTGGAAGGACACCAAGCTCAGCACCAACGGCATGTCGTGCAACACCTGCCACACGGGGGGCACCGCTTCATTCGCTCCGACCTTTGCCAAGCCGTATCCGCACATGGTGGCGATGGCCAAGGAAAAAGGCGGGGTCAAGCAAGTCCAACTGGATGAGATGGTGCAGTTCTGCATGGTAGTGCCGATGGCCGCCAAGCCGCTGAAATGGGAATCGAAGGAACTGGCGGCGCTGACCGCTTATAGCGGTGAACTGCAGAAGAAATTCAAGGCGAACCCGTGCGCGGCGAAGGCGGCGAAGAACCCGTGCGCAGCCAAGAAACCATGTGCAGCAAAAAACCCGTGCGCGGCGAAGAACCCCTGCGCCGCCAAGAAGTAGCGAGGATCATCTCCCCCATGCAACGCAGCGAGCGTTGCTATCGAGGCCGGCCAGGGTGTCCTGGCCGCCTCCCCTTTTTTGCATGGTGGCCCAGGAGTCAGAAAAATCTTGCCGCAAACTCTGAACCCCAGCGGGCAGCGGCCCGAGCCGTGGCCGGTTGATCTGCCGCAGCTTCGCGTCCCGGATATCGGCGAGCTTCCGGCACAACGCCTGCGCGCCATGCTGAGGGCCGGAGTCAAAGCGTTGGAGTGCAGGCGCGTGCTCGAGCGCGGCGGCATCAACCTGGTGAGCGAGGTCCTGCGCGGTCAGGGTGAGTTCGTGGAATACGAGCATTACCCGAAGGACGACGTTTACGATCCTGACTCGCGGGCGCAGTACTACTATCACGCCCATCGCGGCGCCGAGGGCGAGCACGGGCACTTCCATACATTCCTCAGGCAACCCGGCTTGGTCGCGGACAGCAGGGCCTCCCTCTCTCCCCCACCGCTGTCCACGGCCGAGCCGGGTGATGCCGGGGACGATATCACGCACCTCATTGCGATCTCGATGGACGCCTACGGTTGGCCCGTGGGGCTCTTCGCGACCAACCGGTGGGTGACCGGCGAAGCGTGGTATCCGGCGGAAGATGTTGTTGCCCTGCTTCCCCATTTTCAGATCGACCATGCCTATCCCTCGTGGCCGGTCAACCGCTGGATCGGGGCCATGCTGGTATTGTTTCGCCCCCATATCGAGGCGCTGCTCAGGCACCGCGACAAAGCGATTTCTGCCTGGGCGCACGCCCATCCAGGGAAGGACGTGTTCGAGGACCGGAATCTCGAGATTACCGGCTATTTACCGATTTCAGTCGAAGAACAGGTGAATGCATTGCGCGCGCTCGCCGAAAAGCGCGGGGTAGGTTGAACATGCAGCCGACCGGAATGCTCCGCACACTGGCATCTGCGGTGATATCGGCGGTTGGCGTGTTGTGGTTTGCAGCAGGGGCTACCGCCGCGACGGAGCCGCGGGTAATCGAACTGACGCAAGTGCCGTGCCAATTCCTGGAGAGCGAAGGCGGAATAGACCGCGGTTACAAGTCCCGCTCGATCAAGGATTGTGAAGCCATCAACGGCAAGAGCGGCAAGCAGCGTGTGATGGAGGCGAAGCCGCTGCAGCTCAAGCCCGGCAAGTACCTCTTTCGCGTCACCAACAAGAACGTGCCTTACGAACTCGGCTTCTGGCTGCGTGGGGCGTCGGTCGCGGGCCGCGTAACTCTGCCGAGCGTCTCCGGCGGCGGCCTCATGCCGGGGAAAACCCAGGATTACGAGATCGCGCTCAAACCGGGGGAATATGTCTATTCGTGCCCACTCAACACCACGCCCGATTACCGGCTGGTTGTGAAATAATCGGACGTCCGCCCTCGAAAAAATGCAGGGTTAATCGAGCGGCGGTTTTCCCCTCATGTCACAAGGATCCGAATCATGATTGAGCAATTAAAAGCCGCGGTTATTCTATTGTGCGTCGGATTCGGCATGTTCACCGGGCACTCGATCGCCGCCGATCTCAACATCAAAGCCGTGATGGTACCCAAGGAACAGATACGCCTCGATTTCGCGGATGGCAGCCGGCACTTCGTGGTTGCGGTGCGGCGCGAGGGTAAAGCGGAAGGCAACGGTGCGCTCGCCGGTGCGGAGGTTACGGAACATGGATGGCACGATATCGCGCCAGGGGTTGGCGGTGATCCGCGCGGCTATCTGGTATTCACCGCTTCCAAGGAAGACGTGGCTTACATCAAGTGGCAGGTACGCGCCGTGTTTGTTCCAGGGGCGGACGGTAAACCGAAGCTGCTCGACAACGGCTTTTGGGAAATCGTCGGCGGCACCGGGAAATTCAAGGGGCTAAAGGGAGCGGGAACGCTGCATATCAAGGCGGTATCGCCGACTGACCGCGAATTCTCGTTGACCGGGGAAACGGCGGGTGGCGCATGAAATATCACGCCATCTCTCTTGGCAAAAGCATGGGCCTCGGTATGCGATGGATATCGCGCATAGCCGTTTTCGCCGCGCTGATGGTCGCTGCCGTCGCAGGCGCAGCGGCCGCTGATCGTCCAGCCCCGTTGCCGGGAACGGTAACTGTCAAGACCCAATATGGCTTCGATGCTTTGGTGGACCGCGTAGAGAAAGCGATCGCCAAGCACAAGATGGGATTGGTGGCGCAGGCGAGCGCAAGCCGCGGGGCGGCCGCGCGCGGGGTGAAAATCCCGGGGAACGCGGTGCTGATGGTGTTCCGCAACGACTATGCCGTGCGCATGCTGAAGGCGAGTGTCCCCGCCGGCATCGAAGCGCCGCTGCGCATCTACATCACCGAGAACGCAGACGGAACCGCGAGTCTCACCTACCGCACGCCCAGCGCGGTGTTTGTGCCCTATCGGAGCGGGGCACTCGACGAAATGACCAAGGAATTGGATGGGATCTTCGAGAGTATCGTCCGCGACGCCGCCGGCCAATGAGGTCATCGACCGCACTTTGCCCACGCGCCGGCAACTCATAGCGCTCACCACGGCCGCCGCTCTGGCCGGTGTGCTGCTCTGGACGACCTCAATTGAGGGTTGGCGGATGGCGACCCTCTCGGCGTTGGGCATTCTGCTTGGTCTCACGCTTTATCTGACCGCCTTTGGCTTCACCGCCGCCTATCGCAATCTGCTGGTACGGGGTGAGACGGCAGGGGTGCGTGCCCAATTGCTCATGCTCGCGGCGGCCACCCTCATATTCGCGCCGGTGCTGGCTGCGGGATCGATCTTCGGACAGGAAGTCACCGGCGCGCTGGCCCCGGTCGGCGTACCGGTGGCCATTGGCGCATTCATGTTTGGCGCGGGCATGCAGCTTGCGGGCGGATGCGGCTCCGGCACGCTTTATACGGCCGGAGGCGGAAACCCGCGCATGATCGTGGTGCTCGTCGCCTTCTGCGCAGGATCGTTCTGGGCCAGTCTGCACATGGGCTGGTGGGCACATCTGCCCTCATGGAACGAGATCGCCCTGGGCGAGCGGTTGGGTTGGCCGTCAGCGGTGCTGGTGCAACTCGGCGCTCTGGGCTTGATATGGATGTTGCTCGCGCGCTGGTCACGTGCCGCGGACAGCTACGCCGGCGGCATACTGCGTTTGAAAAAACGCGACCGGCTGTTGCTGATCGGTGGGTTGACGCTCGCAGTGCTCAATTTGCTGGTGCTGGTCGTGGCCGGGCACCCCTGGACCATCACCTGGGCATTCGCGCTGTGGGGCGCGAAGGCGGCGCAGGCGGCAGGCTGGGATCCGTCCGGCGCGCCGTTCTGGAACGGAGCGTTTCAGCAGCAGGCGCTGGCAGGCGGCGCGCTACAGGACGTCACCTCCGTGATGGACATCGGCATCATGATCGGCGCGTTCGCCGGAGCGGCATTCGCCGGGCGCTTCGCGCCCCGGTTTGACCTGTCACTGCGTATGCTCGCGGCGGCCGTGATTGGCGGGCTCGTGATGGGGTACGGCGCACGCATCGCCTACGGCTGCAACATCGGCGCGTTTTTCTCCGGGGTCGCATCGACCAGTCTCCACGGGTGGTTGTGGATCGCGGCGGCGCTCCCGGGCACCTGGCTCGGCGTTCGACTCAGGCCCTGGTTCGGCCTGAGGAACTAAAACCACGACTTCAGTCCTCGGAATCGTGCTCCCATGTAAGCTTTCGCGTAAGGATCCGGTCTAACTTGACATGCGAGTATGCTTGGGCAGTGCCCGTTCGCGGGAAGATGGGATGCTGCGGGCGGGGGCACAGAATGTAAATCGGGATCTTGAAGAGAAGGCGTGATGCTTTTCGATAGCGAAAAATCCAAGTTCGAAACTCTTGTGAAGGCATACTCGCCGGAGCTCTACCGCTATGCCTACTGGCAGTGCCGGGATCGGTTCCTCGCCGAAGACCTGGTCCAGGAGACCTTTGCCCGGGCATGGCAGGCATGGGACAAGCTGCGGGATGACAAGGCCGCCAAGAGTTGGCTGTATACGATTTTGCGTAACGAGCATGCACGCCTGTTCGAACGCAAACGAGTTGAAATCGATGACGGACAGGAGCTGAACGATATCGTGGATACGGCGAGCAGCAGCGTCTACGATCAGCTCGAAATGCGCGATGCGCTCAAAGCGCTGCCAGCGAGCTACCGCGAGCCCCTCTTGCTGCAGGTGCTCGGCGGGTTCAGCTGCGCTGAAATAGCCGGCATGATGGAGATCAGCGAGGGAGCGGTGATGACGCGCCTGACACGGGCCCGGCTCGCGCTGCGGAAGATGCCGGGTCTCAACGCGGGGCGCAGGATGAAAGCACGATGAACTGCTTCGAGTTCAGGCGCAAGATACTCGCCAGCCCGCGCGAGAGGACACGTGAACGCGAACAGCACGTGCGAGCGTGTGCCGCGTGCGAGGATCTGGCGAACGAGGTGGAACGCTTCGAGGCTGGCCTTCACGACGCGGCATTGGTGCCGGTTCCTGACGCGTTGGCGGCACGGGTACTGTTGCGCCACAAGGTACACCAGCCCGCTCGGTTCGGGGTGTTGGCTCTGGCCGCCTCACTGGTTTTGGCGGTCGGCGTCGCGCTTCAATTCTACGGCGGCTTCCCCGGAGAGGAAAATCAGGCGGCACCGGCCGCGACGCGCAGCGAACACCAGGCGGCGGCTGCAGCCATCTCCTATGTGCTCGACTACGAGCCGCAGCTCCTCGCGGAAAACCGCGCGGGCGATCCCGGTGAAATGCGGCAGGCGCTCGTGCAGCTTGGTCTGAGGCTGCCGGCCGACGGCGTCACCGTGCGCTATCTCGGCAAATGCCCTGTCGTTCCCGACGGCACGGGGGAGCATATCGTGCTCAAAACGGCGCTTGGTCAGGTGACATTGATCCTGGCGCCAGGCCGGTCCTTTGCATCGCGCGAGGTGGTCGCCTATCGCGACCGGACCGCGATCATCAGCCCGGCGCGCGCCGGGGGGTATATTCTCATTTCCGATTCCCAGAAGACCATCAGACACCTCGAGAAGATGTTGATGTGACGCGGCATCTGCCCGGTCTTCAATGGGATGCCGCGGGGCATGATCATTACCAAGGCTGACGAGTATGCGGACATCCAGTTCCACCGCAAGCGAAGGCTTTCGTCTCGTTTTGTTGATGCTTGTGGCATTCTATGCCGGCGTGACGGGCGCCCAGCCGGATGCAAGCTGGCGCAGCGAGTGGCCGCGCACCGACTTCAGCAAACACACCGTGTCTTTCGCGGAAATCGAGTCCGGCGGGCCGCCCAAGGATGGCATCCCGGCGATCGACCGGCCGCAATTCATCGCGCCCGCCGAAGCGGCACGCTGGCTCGATCGGCGCGAGCCGGTGATCGTGTTCGAGCACCGCGGCGACGCACGCGCCTATCCGCTGCAGGTTCTCATGTTTCACGAGATCGTGAATGACACGGTCGGTGGACTGCCGGTGGCGGTAACGTTTTGTCCCTTGTGCAACGCCTCCATCGTGTTCGACCGGCGGGTCGACGGCGCGGTGCTCGATTTCGGCACCACTGGCAAGCTGCGCAAGAGTGATCTTGTGATGTATGACCGCCAGACGGAGAGCTGGTGGCAGCAATTCACTGGCATAGGAATTGTCGGGCGCCACGCAGGGATCACACTGCAGCAACTGCCTTCGACTATCGCCTCTTTTGCGGATTTCCGGAGTGCCTATCCCAAGGGGCGCGTATTGTCGCGCGCGACGGGCTTCAACCGGCCATACGGCAAGAACCCGTACCGCGGTTACGACCGGATCGGCGATCAACCGTTTTTGTTCAGTGATCCGGTCGACCGCCGGCTGCCGCCGATGGAGCGCGTGCTCGGCGTGATCCAGGACGGGAAGGTGCGCGTCTACCCCCTCAGCGTGTTTTCGGCTTCCCCCGTCATTAACGATGAGATCGGGCGCGAGCCGATCGTGGTCTTCAGTCGCGAGGGCGTACTCTCCGTGCTCGACGCGGAACTCATCCGCGAATCCCGGGAAATCGCGACCGCTGCGGCCTATAGCCGCAGGACCAGCGAACGCGTTCTGAGTTTCGAGCGCCGCGACAGCCGGATTGTCGACCGTGAAACCGGATCCGAATGGGATCTGTTCGGGCGCGCCATAGCGGGACCGCTCAAAGGCACTCGCTTGAAATCCGTCGATAGCGGCGTGCATTTCTCGTTTGCGTGGCTTGCGTTCAATCCGGCTTCCGAGATTTATGGGACGACCCAACGAGTCCGCAAATGAGCCATCGCCGGATCGTCAGCATCGCATGACACGAGGCGTTGCCAGTGAATAGGACGCTTGGAGCAGCGGGACGCCTGCTTGCCCGCTACCTTACCCGGCCGATCTACGGCTACGAACCGATCGCCACCAGCGATCCGGAGCAATTGCGCCGCACACTGCGCCCGTGCGATGTGCTGCTGGTGGAGGGAAACACCCGCGTCAGCACCGCCATCAAATATCTGACCCAGTCTACCTGGTCGCATGCCGCGCTCTACATCGGCGACGCGCTCGCACGCGACGGGGACGGCTCCGAGCCACGGGCGCTGATCGAGGCCGATCTCCTGGAGGGCGTGTGGGCAGTGCCGCTCAGTCATTATGACCACTTTCATACCCGCATCTGCCGCCCGATCGGGCTGACGGAAAAGGATGCGCGGCGGATCATCGAGGCGGCGATAGCGCGTATCGGCCAGACCTACGATCTGAAGAACCTCGTCGATCTTGTCCGATACCTCCTGCCCACGCCGCCGGTGCCGGTGCGCTGGCGCCGGCGCATGCTGGCGCTGGGCAGCGGGGAGCCCACACGCGCGATCTGCTCGACGTTGATCGCGCAACTCTTTCAGTCGGTCGGTTATCCGATTCTGCCGCGCGTCGAGACACGCCCCGCACCGCGACCGGGATGCGAGCACTGCGTACAGGAAATCCTGCACATCCGTCACCACAGCCTGTTCGCGCCGCGTGACTTTGACATTTCTCCGTATTTCGAAGTCGTAAAACCGGCCCTTGCGGCGGGGTTCAACTACAAGGGCCTGGTATGGGAAAAACAGCCCGATACGTCGCTGAGCGTCGGGCGCCCAGCCTGACTCCTCGGGATCGGCACGCATGCTGTGCCCAAGCCGCGAAATTCCGGTAAGTTTTGCGGCCATCGACCGGTCTTACTTCTATGCTCCCGACTTGGCCTGCAGTCCTCTTGGCGGGTGCGGCCGGCGGTCGGGAAGCAGTAACACGCTTCCCGGCTGCATGTTTTCCAAGCGGACCGTCTTCAACGCAACCGAAAAAAGGAGCGAACTCGCTGAAGACAAAATCAGCGGTATCATGGGAATTGGCTTGAGAGCATGATGAACTGCTTCGAATTTCGACGACTGATCCTGGCCAGTCCGCGCGAGAAAACCCGCGAACAGGAAGAGCATATGGCCCAGTGCGTCTCCTGCGCCGACCTCGCCAGGGAAGTGGAGAATTTCGAGAGCCGGATTCAGGAAGCGGCGCTGGTATCCGTCCCCGAGGCGCTGGCGGAACGCGTGCTGCTGCGGCACCAGATCCGCCAACCCGCCCGGTATCGTGTGTGGGCGCTGGCGGCCTCGCTGGTCGCGGCCCTCGGCGTCGGTATTTACTTCTACCCCACCTCCGGCGGGGAGGAGGACCGGATACACGCGGCGACGTCGCTTGGCACGAACCATCCCGCCGTGAAGGCAATCGTCCATGTGCTGGATGATGAGCCGCGGATGATCGGGGAGAACCGGGGCATCGATCCCGTGGCGATGCGGGCGGCGTTCACGCGCCTGGGTCTGAACATGCCGGCCGAGGGGACGAGAGTGCTCTATTTCGACAAGTGTCCGATGACGGGCGGCGCGGGTAACCACGTCGTGCTCCAGACTCCGTTCGGTCAGGTTACCTTGATCCTGATTCCCGACCAGCCGTTTTCGCGCGTGGTCGTTACTCATCGACAGATGACCGCGCTTGCCGCACCGGCGCAAGCAGGCGGCTATATCCTGGTCGCGAATTCTGCGCAAACCGTAGCGCGTCTCGAAAAGATGCTGATGTAAGTAGATCTTCCTGCAGATGGCCGGCATGCCCCCGGCCGGACGAACTTGCCGATCGTCCATAAGCGCATCATCACGAATGCGCCGAGCCGCAAGAAAAATAGCGCCACCGGAACGCCTTGCAACTCTTTCACACCCGTAGTGTCTCCTCCTTGGGGTTCTCCGGGATTGCGAATAAAATGATCAGGCGGGAGCGGGGGCTACAGGGGCGGTCATCCAAAAGTCGGCACCGTGCGTAAGGTCTTACCAGGCCGCACGACCAAGCTTGATATCGAGGAAATCCCGGCCGCACTGAATGCGGCAGGCATCGGAAACCGTTAGGAGAACACTGAATGCACGCAACCCTGCCGCTGATCGAAGAGAGTGACTTTCCGGCGATCCGCCGCAGGCGGCTCGAAACCCTGCAGGTCAATCTCGGCTACAAGTGCAACCAGACGTGCGTGCATTGCCATGTCAACGCCGGTCCTAATCGCACCGAGATGATGAGCCGGGAGATTGTATTTGAAATTGTCGCCTTTCTCAGGGCCTCGGGGATCAGGACGCTGGACATCACCGGCGGCGCGCCCGAGCTCAATCCTCATTTCCGAATGCTGGTAACCGCCGCCCGTGACCTGGGCGTGCATGTGATAGACCGCTGCAATCTCACCATCCTCGAACAACCCGGGCAGGAGGATCTCGCGCAGTTTCTGTCCGACCATGAAGTGGAGGTGGTGGCTTCGCTACCGTGCTATCTCGAAGAGAACGTGGACCGCCAGCGCGGCAAGGGCGTGTTCGAGGCGAGCATCCGCTGCCTGCAACTGCTCAACCGTTTCGGTTACGGCCAGCCGGGATCCGGGCTCACGCTCAATCTCGTCTACAACCCGCAGGGACCGGTGCTGCCGCCCGCGCAGGACAAACTCGAGCAGGACTATCGCAAGCACCTCGGCGAGCGCTACGGCATCGTCATCAACCAGCTCTACGTGCTCACCAACATGCCGATCCAGCGCTTCGGCAGCATGCTCATTTCGAAAGGCCAGTTCGAACAATACATGGATCTCCTCAAGAACGCCTACCAGCCGCAGAACCTGGAATCCGTCATGTGCCGCACGCTGCTTTCCGTCGACTGGCGCGGCTATGTCTATGATTGCGACTTCAACCAGATGCTGGGACTCCCGCTCGAATGGAAAGGAAAATCACGCGTGCACTTGAAGGAGTTGATCGGCGCGAATCTCAACGGCAACGCAATCGTCGTGAAGGACCATTGCTACGGCTGCACCGCCGGCCAGGGCTCGAGCTGCGGCGGCGCGCTGGCCGCGTGAGCTTTTCCAAGGCGCAAACGTGCTGATCACGGCCGCCCTCTTTCTCACCACCCTGTTCGTCGCCTATGCCAACGGCGCGAACGACAACTTCAAGGGCGTCGCGACCCTGTACGGCAGCGACACCGCCACCTACAAGAGCGCCATCGGCCTGGCCACCGTCACGACGTTCGCCGGTTCGTTGTGCTCGGTGTACTTCGCCGCGGCGCTGGTGCAGGCATTTTCGGGCAATGGGCTGGTGCCGGCTGCAATAGCGGCGTCGCCGGATTTTCTCCTGGCGGTGGCCGCAGGCGCCGGTGCGACTGTTCTTCTGGCAACCCTGCTGGGGCTGCCCGTCTCCACGACCCATGCACTGACCGGCGCGCTGACCGGCACGGGCCTGCTGGCCGTCGGGACCCAGTTCAATTTTGCGCATCTGGGCTCGGGGTTTTTTGCACCGCTTCTGCTCGGTCCGGTCCTCGCCGTCCTGCTCACGATCCCGTTCTACGGAACGCTGCGCGCGCTTGCGCGGCGGTTCGAGATCAGGCGGGAAAGCTGCATTTGCGTCGGCGCAAAAGAATTCATACCGGTCCGGCAACTGCAGTACCACGCGGCCGTGCGGCAGTTCACCTTGCCGGCTGCGGCAAATGTCGGTATCGCCGTCGGCACGCGGGAAGACTGTGTCGAGAAGTATCAAGGGCGGCTCCTCGGAGTCTCCGCGCAATGGATGGTGAATTCATTGCATTATCTGAGCGCGGGAATCGTCAGCTTCGCGAGAGGCCTCAACGACACGCCAAAGATTGTCGCTCTCCTGCTCGCTGTCCAGGCACTGAACGTCGAGTTCGGCATGCTGGCGATCGGGACGGCGATGGCGACCGGCGGATTGCTCAATGCGAGAAAGGTCGCCATCACCATGAGCAAACGGATCTCGCGCATGAACGAGGGCCAGGCGCTGGCCGCGAATATGGTCACCGGATTGCTGGTGATCCTCGCGAGCCGCTTCGGCCTGCCAGTCTCGACCACACATGTTTCCGTGGGGGCGATCAGCGGTATCGGTCTCGTCAATGGTTCCGCCCGCAAGGGCGTGATAGGCGCGATTCTCGCCTCCTGGCTGCTGACACTGCCGGTTGCGGCGCTTGGCGGCGCCACGACTTACGTCTTGCTGCGCTTTTTTCCCTGAATTGATGTGGAGCAAAAATGGACACGTCCTATCTTTCCACGACGCGCGATATCTACAAGGACGCAGCGCTCAACCCTCAGCAGGGATTGTGCTGCACCACCACGCCGGTCTGGCAGCTTCCTGGGCTCTCGGTCCCCAAGAAAATGCTCGCCATGAATTACGGGTGCGGCAGCACGGTCCATCCGCGCGACCTCGTCGCGAGTCCCACCGTGCTCTATGTCGGCGTCGGCGGCGGGATGGAGCTGCTGCAGTTTGCATACTTTTCGCGCCGGCCGGGAGGCGTTATCGGCGTGGACGTCGTTGATGAAATGCTCGCCGCTTGCCGCGGTAATTTCAGAGAGGCCGCGCTGCAGAACTCATGGTTCAATTCATCATTTGTCGATCTGCGCAAGGGTGATGCGCTCGCCCTGCCGGCGGCCGATTCCTCCGTTGATGTGGCGGCGCAGAACTGTCTCTTCAACATCTTCCACGACCGCGAGCTGGAGCGCGCGCTGTCGGAGATGTACCGGGTGTTGAAGCCTCATGGCCGGCTGATTCTTTCCGATCCGGTGTGCGAAGCCGCGATGCCCGCGCACCTGAAGAACAACGAGCGGCTGCGTGCGCTCTGCCTCACGGGAGCGATTCCCCTCAACGACTACATCAAGCGGCTGACGGACGTGGGCTTTGGCACGGTGGAAGTGCGCGCCCGGCGGCCGTACCGCGTCCTGTCGCCGCGCCATTACCCGACCGACAGGCTGATCTTCATCGAAAGCGTGGAAATTTGCGCCATCAAGGACCCAATGCCGGCCGATGGCCCGTGCGTTTTTACCGGGAAGACGGCGATTTATTTCGGCGACAACGATTATTTCGACGACAACAACGGGCACTTCATGACGCGCAACCAGCCGCTCGCCGTGTGCGACAAGACCGCCAAGGCGCTTGCCGCGCTGGGCCGGGACGACATCTACCTATCCGCATCCACCTACTTCTACGACGGCGGCGGGTGCTGCTGACGCCGCGGACTCGCTATACTTGTTCGATGCGGCGCCGCAGCGCCAGCCTGTAACATGGCGAGCGTGCCGCGTGCCGACGCGCAGCAACGACCAAACGGCATCGCCTTCAAGGGGATCCTATGACAAAAAGCAAGCTGACGCTCCTGATCGTGATTGCAGCGCTGATCGTCGCCTTCTTCGCGTTCGATCTGGACCGCTTCTTCACCCTCGAGTTCTTCAAATCGCAGCAGGCGGCGATCGACGCCTATGTGCGGGCCAATCCGCTCGAGGCCGGGCTGGCTTTTTTCCTGATCTACGTCGCGGTTACCGGCTTGTCTCTGCCGGGCGCGGCGTTGATGACGCTGGTGGCCGGCGCGGTGTTCGGTCTGCTGTGGGGCACGGTCATCGTGTCGTTCGCCTCGTCGATCGGCGCCACGCTTGCGTTCCTGGCGTCCCGCTTCCTGCTGCGCGACTGGGTGCAGGAGAAGTTCGGCGACAAATTGAAGCCGATCAATGACGGGGTGGCGAAGGAAGGCGCGTTCTATCTCTTCGCGCTTCGCCTCGTGCCGGCGTTTCCGTTCTTCGTCATCAATCTGGTGATGGGACTGACGCCGATCAGGACGTGGACCTTCTACTGGGTGAGCCAGTTGGGAATGTTCGCCGGAACGATCGTCTACGTCTATGCCGGCACCAAGCTCGGTGAATTCAGGATCTCCATCGGCCTGCTGGTCGCGTTTGCGCTGCTGGGCGTGTTCCCGCTGATCGCAAAGAAGGTGCTCGACGCATTGAAGGCGCGCAAAGTACTGGCCCGGTGGCCCAGACCCAAGTCCTTCGACCGCAACCTGGTAGTGATCGGCGCCGGTTCGGCGGGATTGGTTTCCGCTTACATCGCGGCAGCCGTCAAGGCCAAGGTGACGCTGGTCGAAAAGCACAAGATGGGCGGCGACTGCCTCAACACCGGCTGCGTGCCGTCGAAGGCGCTGATCAAGTCGGCGAAGGTGATCGCGACGCTCAAGCGCGCCCCGGAACTCGGGTTGAAGAGTGCCGCGGCGGAATTCGATTTCGCCGACATCATGGAACGCGTGCAGCGCGTGATCCGGACGGTCGAGCCGCACGACTCGGTCGAGCGCTACACCGCGCTCGGCGTGGAGTGCATAGAGGGGGAAGCGAAGATCACCTCGCCGTACACGGTCGAAGTGAAAACCGCCTCCGGAACGAGGACCCTCACCACGCGCGCCATCGTGATCGCCGCCGGCGCACGCCCGTTCGTGCCGCCGATCCCCGGCATCGAAGAGGTGGGCTACGTGACTTCCGACACCGTGTGGGAATTGCGCAAGCTGCCGGAGCGCCTGGTGGTGCTGGGCGGCGGGCCGATCGGTTCCGAACTCACGCAATGTTTCGCGCGCCTGGGTTCGCGCGTGACCCAGGTGGAAATGCTCCCGCGCATCCTGATCCGCGAGGACCCGGAAATCTCCGATATGGTCACGCAGCAGTTCAGGAAGGAAGGCATCGACGTTCTGATCAATCACAAGGCCAAACAGTTCGTCATCGAGAACGGCGAGAAAGTACTGATCTGCGAAACGTCCGGGAAGGAAGTGCGCGTGCCGTTCGACACGCTGCTGTGCGCCGTCGGGCGGATCGCCAACACCGAAGGATACGGGCTCGAAACGCTCGGCGTTCCGGTCACCCGAACGCGCACCGTCGAAGTCAACGAATTCATGCAGACCGTTTACCCCAACATTTACGCTTGCGGAGACGTCGCCGGGCCATACCAGTTCACCCATACTGCCGCGCATACCGCGTGGTACGCCGCGGTCAACGCCCTGTTCGGCAGTTTCCGGAAATATCGCGCTGATTTCTCGGTGATCCCATGGGCGACGTTTACCGATCCCGAGGTCGCGCGCGTCGGACTGAACGAAACCGAGGCGAGGGAGAAGGGCGTTCCCTGCGAGATCACGACCTACGGAATCGACGATCTCGACCGCGCGATTGCCGACGAGGACGCGCACGGTGTCGTCAAGGTATTGACGGTACCGGGCAAAGACAAAATCCTCGGTGCGACCATCGCCGGCGAGCATGCCGGCGACCTCATCATCGAATTCATCCTCGCCATGCGGCACGGCATCGGACTCAACAAGATTCTCGGCACGATCCACATCTACCCGACGCTCGCCGAGGCGAACAAGTATGCGGCGGGCGCGTGGAAGCGTTCCGGGGTGACGACCGGACAGCTTGCATTCGCCGAAGCGTTCCAGAACTGGATGCGCGGCACAGCGAGCCTCAGCGCGGTCGGCGGTCGGTTATTGCGGCTGCCGCGGGACAAGCAGCGCGCCTTCCAGGCCGGACAGCATTGAGAGCACGGCGGGCCCGGCGAACGCGGCGCCGTGATCGCCCGTCCAAGCAATGAGTACAGCCATGAAGTCCTTCTTCGCAGTCCTGCTCTGTATGATGCTGCCGTGGGGTGCGGCACGCGCGCAGTTTGACCACCAGCACACGGCGTGGACCGCGCTGTTGAAAAAACACGTGGTGCTGATCGACGGCGGCAAGGCTTCACAGGTTCGCTACGCCGGGTTCGCCAAAGATCGCGCCGCGCTGAAGTCCTATCGCGATACGCTGTCGACGGTTTCCGAGCGGGATTTCAAGAGCTGGAACAAGGAACAGCAGCTTGCTTTCCTGATCAACGCATACAACGCTGCGACCGTTGAAAAGATCCTGACCCGCTACCCCGACATCCAGTCGATCTGGGATTTCGGCAGGCTCTTCGGCCACCCCTTCAAGGACCGGTTCATCAAGCTCCTGGGCCGCGACATGAGCCTGGATAACATCGAGCACGACACGATCCGCGTCGATGGCGCATACGACGATCCGCGCATTCATTTTGCCGTGAACTGCGCCGCGATCACCTGCCCGATGCTGCGCGAGGAAGCCTATGTTGCAGAGCGCCTGGACCGGCAACTCGAAGAGCAGACCGTGCGTTTTCTTTCCGATCGCTCGCGCAATCGCTACAACGCGAAATCCCGTGCGCTCGAGGTCTCGAAGTTGTTCGATTCCTCGCCGTGGTACGGCGGCGACTTCAGGCGAGGCTGGAAAGGCTACACGTCACTCGAGCAGTTCTTCGCCGCGTACGCTACCCACCTCACTGACGATCCGGCGCAGCAGAAGATCATCCGCGACCAAAAGGCCGAAATCCGGTTCCTGGAATATGATTGGGGACTTAATGACGTGAAGAGGTAATGGGTGATGTGTGTTTTTACCCATTACGCATTACCCATAGCCCATTACCCATTACCCATTACCCATTACCCATTACCATCTTCGTGTCCCTCTCCATCATCATTCCCTGCCTCAACGAAGCCGAAGGCATCGTCGAAGCGCTTGAAGCGCTGCAGGCCTTCCGGGCGCGCGGCGCGGAAGTCATCGTGGTCGACGGCGGCAGCAGCGACGACACCGTCGCGCGGGCGCACGCGCGCGCGGATCGGGTGCTCACGGCGCCGCGCGGACGGGCCGCGCAGATGAATGCCGCAGTGGCGCAGGCGCGCGGCGAGATCCTGCTCTTCCTGCATGCCGATTGCCGGCTGCCGGAGGCGGCCGACGGACTGATCATCGACGGCCTTCGGCGGGAGCGAAAGAGCTGGGGCCGCTTCGATGTGCGCATCGCAGGCCGCCAGCCCCTGCTGCGCGTGGTGGAAGCCCTGATGAACGCGCGCTCGCGCCTTACCGGCATCGCCACCGGAGACCAGGGCATATTCGTAACCCGCTCGCTATTCGAGGCTGCGGGTCGCTTTCCCGAAATCGCGCTGATGGAAGACGTCGAACTGTCACGGCGCCTCAAGCGCTACGGCGCCCCCCTTTGCCTGCCCCATCGCATTACCGCCTCGGCGCGCCGCTGGGAAAAGAACGGTGTGCTGCGCACCATCTTGCTCATGTGGGGGTTGCGACTCGCCTACTGGCTGGGCGTGGATCCCGCCAAGCTCGCATTGCGTTATGCCGCGCACAGGCACTGACACCCGGCTGCTGATCTTCACCAAGGCCCCGCGGCCGGGCGCAGTCAAGACCCGGCTGATTCCGCTGCTGGGTGAACAGGGCGCGGCCGCGCTGCATATGCAGCTGGTCAAACGCACCCTGACCACTGCGCGGGCAGCAGACATCGGCCCGATCGAGCTTCATTGCGCGCCGGATTGCGACGATCCGTTTCTTCGCTTCTGCAGCCGTTGCTATGGTGCACAGCTTGTACCCCAGTCCGACGGCGATCTCGGCATGCGCATGGTGCATGCATTCGAGTTGGCGCTGGCATGCGCTCGGCACGCGATCCTGATCGGCACCGACTGCCCGGCATTGGCCGCGCGCCACCTGCGCGAAGCCGACCGACTGCTCGCCGCCGGTATGGACACGGTGCTCGCGCCCGCCGAGGACGGCGGCTACGCGTTGATCGGGCTCACGCGCTGCGACAGGCGGCTGTTCGCCGGCGTGACGTGGGGGGAAAACAGGGTAATGAACCAGACCCGTGACCGACTTTCCGCCTTGGGCTGGCGCTGGCAGGAGCTCGAAACACTGTGGGACGTCGACCGCCCGGAGGATTACCGGCGTCTGCACGACTCGGGCTTGCTCCAGCAGAAAGGCGTTCGAGGAACCTCCGGACACCCTGGTGGTCCGAGCGACTTGCAGCAATGAAAGCGGCGCTCGTTCGCCGCTGTCCGTTTTGCGAATATTCCGTGCATAAACGGGCAGTTGTCGGCCGCAACTTGGGGTGGCCGTAGCCGGTGCAGGAAAAAAATTATATTGCCTTTTCAAGGGACTTGGGAAAGAATAGCGCTCTTTTTCAGAGGCTTATCCGAAATCATGTATTCGAAGCGACGCCGACGACCGTTTTAATTCTCGACTGAAAACCGTACTGCATGTCCGACCTTTCGACTCTCGCTGTAATCAGTAATACCTCCCCGCAACTTCCCGTTCACTGGTACTTCGATTCCCGAGTTTACGAACTCGAGAAGCGTTTGCTGTTCGACCTCGGGCCCGGCTACATCGGCCACGAGCTGATGGTGCCGAACGTGGGCGACTATCAGAGCCTGGAATGGCTCGGCCACGCCAAGGCGTTGGTGCGAAACAGCAACGGCGTCGAACTGCTTTCCAACGTGTGCCGTCATCGCCAGGCGGTCATCCTCAAAGGCCGCGGCAGCACCCGGAACATCGTGTGCCCGCTCCACCGCTGGACCTACGCGCTCGACGGCAAACTGCTGGGCGCACCGCACTTCCCCGGCAACCCATGCCTTGACCTCGCGAAGTCGCCGCTCACGCGCTGGAAGGGGCTGCTGTTCGCCGGCAGGCGCGATGTCGCGCGCGACCTCGCGGCGATGGGCGTGGCGGAGCATCTCGATTTTTCCGGTTTCGTGCTCGACCACATCGAAGTCGACGAATACCCGTGCAACTGGAAAACGTTCATCGAAGTCTACCTCGAGGACTACCATGTCGAGCCGTTCCATCCGGGGCTTGGCAGCTTCGTCGACGTCTCCGATCTGAAATGGAATTTCGGAGACTGGTACAGCGTCCAGACCTGCGGCGTGAACCGCGCGCTCGCGAAGCCCGGCAGCGCCGTCTATCGCCGCTGGCATGAGCAGGTGCTGCGCTACGGCGAAGGCAAGACACCCACACACGGCGCGATCTGGCTCACTTATTTCCCGAACATCATGGTCGAGTGGTATCCGCACTCGCTGGTGGTGAGCAGCATCATTCCGCGCGGCCCCGAGGCGTGCACCAACGTGGTCGAATTCTATTATCCCGAGGACATCGTGCTGTTCGAACGCGAGTTCGTGGAGGCCGAACAGGCCGCCTACAAGGAGACCGCGATCGAAGATGCCGAAATCTGCGCGCGCATGACCGAAGGGCGCAAGGCGCTCATGCAACAGGGCCTGAATGAAACGGGGCCGTACCAGTCGCCCCTGGAAGACGGCATGCTGCACTTCCACGAGTTCCTGCGACGCCACCTCGAGCCGCAGCTTTCGTGACGAGCAAAAACCGAATGCATTCAAAGTGAATCGGGATAGCGGGCGGCCGGGACCGCCACACTTTTTTTAATGCAGGCTTTGCAACCCGATTCATTTCGATTAACTTAGCGTCCTTCTCGTGCTTGGCGGCAGGCTTTGCATGACATACAACACCCTGGTGAAGGTCGAAGATCTGGCCGCGCATCTCGACGATCCGGGCTGGGTCGTATGCGATTGTCGGCACGATCTCACCCAGTACGAGGCGGGCCGGCGCGCTTACGCGCAGTCTCACATTCCCGGCGCACGTTTCGTGCATCTGGACGAAGACCTGTCCGGTCCCAAGACCGGCGTGAACGGCCGGCATCCTTTGCCGCATCCGATAACGCTCACCCTGCGCCTGGGTGCGCTCGGCATCGACAACACGAAGCAGGTGGTCGCCTACGACGCGAGCGGCGGCAGCTATGCCGCTCGACTGTGGTGGATGCTGCGCTGGGTCGGACACACCCGAGTCGCGGTGCTCGACGGTGGGTGGGAGGCCTGGATCAAGGCGCGGCAGCCGGTCGCGGCCGAGCCTGCCCGAACTCAGCCCACGACGTTCAATCCCAATCTGCAGCCGGGCCAGGTTGCCGATACCGCCTTCATCGCCAGACACTTCAGCCGTCCTGACATCTGCATACTGGATGCACGCAGCCCGGACCGATTTCGCGGCGAGAACGAAACCCTCGATCCGGTGGCCGGCCATATTCCCGGAGCGGTAAGCCGCTTCTTCAGGTTGAATCTCGATGAACATGGCCGCTTCAAGCCCGCCTCTGAACTGAAGCGCGAGTTCGCCGCTCTGGTTGGAGATCGTCCCCCCGCGAGCGTCATTCACCAATGCGGTTCGGGCGTAACCGCCTGCCACAATCTCCTGGCGATGGAAATCGCCGGGTTGACAGGTTCGCGTCTCTACCCTGGCTCGTGGAGCGAGTGGTGCAGCGACTCATCCCGTCCGATGGCGAAAGGTGGTGTATAGGTTGGGGTGAGTGACGCGAACCCCAACGCCGCGAGCGTGGCCATTCGATCATTGCGCTGACCGTTGGGGTGCGCTGCGCTTACCCCAACCTACGGTCGATCCGATGAATATCCTGCTCGCCGACGCCATCCTGATCGTTCACTTTGCATTCGTGCTGTTCGTGACGGGCGGGCTCGTGCTGATCTGGATCGGCGCGGCGGCAGGCTGGCAATGGGTGCGCCACTTCTGGTTCCGCGTCGCGCACCTTGGCGCGATCGTGTTTGTGGCGGGCGAAGCGTTGGTCGGGGTCTGGTGTCCGCTCACCGTGTGGGAAGCTCAGTTGCGCGGCGCTCGCCCCGAGAAAAGTTTCATCGCGCAGTGGATCCACCGCATTCTGTTCTACGACTTTCCGGAATGGGTATTCACGGTCGCCTACGTGCTGTTCGCGTTCGTCGTAGTGGCGACGCTTTGGTTCGTCCGCCCCTCACCGCGGCGTCAGAAGTAAGAAGGGGCGCATCCGCGCCCCTCCGTGTACGCGCACCGCGTCCGCTCAGCCGAGCGCGTCGGCCCAGATGTTTTTTGCCCAGCCCCAGGCGTAAGTGCCTTCGAGTTCGCTCGCCTTGCCGGAGACCCCGCCCGCGCCCTTGACCGGCACCAGCGTCTTCTGAGCGGGATCGTACTTGTGGATGGAGGTGACGTGCATTGCATTGCGGCCGTCGACCATGCTGTAGCAGGCATTCATGATGGCCGGGTTCTGGAACACCGGCTGGCCTTTGAGCAGCGCTACGACCGCCCCCGCGCAAATCTTGCCGTGCTGGTTGGCCATGCTGCCTGACTTCGGCATCGCGGGCGCGGACAGGGTCGCATCACCGAGCACGTGTATGCCCTTGACGGCGGTCGATTCGCAGGTGAGCCAGTCGATGCCGCACCAGCGCTCGTTGGCGGTGATGAGCCCCGTCTTCCGGGCAATATCACCCGCGCGGTGCGGTGGTACCACATTGAGGACATCCCCTTTCACGCTGTCGAACGTGAGCTTCACCGCCATGCCTCTGACATCAACGTCCTGCAGTTCGCTGTTCGGGCGGTAGTCGATCATGCCCTTGTACGGGCCGTTCCAGGACTGGAGGAACAGGCCTTTCTTCGAAGTGATGTCGGGGTTGGAATCGAGCACGATGATCTTCGACTTGGGCTTCGCCCGCTTGAAGTAGTCCGCGACCTGGCACACCCGTTCATACGGACCCGGCGGGCAACGATACGGCGCCATCGGGATGTGGAATACGAAAACTCCGCCGTCGTGCATCGCCTCGAGCTGCTTCCTCAACGCCACCGTCTGGGGCCCGGCCTTCCACGCGTGCAGTACGCGGTTCTGCGCCGCGGCGCTCTTCAACCCCGGGATTGCGTCGGACAGGAAGTCTATTCCCGGCGCGACGATCAGGCGGTCGTATTGCAGCGTGGTGCCGCTCGCAAGCCGCACCTGCCGCTTTTCGGGATCCACGCCCACGGCGTCATCTCGCACCACGCGCACGCCGCGCTTGCGCAGACCATCGTAGCTCACCGTCAGGTCCTCGATCCGGGTGTTGCCGCCCAGTACAAGATTGCTCATGGGACATGAGACGAATTGGGTGTTCCGTTCGACCAGCGTCACTGCAACATCGGGCGCCCACAGGCGGATGTACTTGGCTGCCGTCGCACCGCCGAAGCCGCCGCCGATCACCACCACCCGGCCGGCGACGCCGCCCTCTTCCATGGTTGCACAACCGCCGAGTGCGGACACGCCCGCCCCAGCCGATAACCACTTGATGAATTCGCGTCTGGTGAGTGCCATGGCGTTCTCCTCAATAGCGCGAGGCCGGAGCGGCCGGCGCCGTCGCCCCCGGCCCGGTCTTCACGCTCGCGAAATAGCCCGCAATCACTTCAAGCTCCTGGTCGGTGTAGCCCTTGGCTTGCTGGTGCATGATGGTCGCCGGACGCTTGCCCGCCCTGAAATCTTTCATCGTTTGTAGCAGGTAATTCTTGTCCTGCCCGGCGAGGCTGGGCGGCACGCCGCCCGCGCTTCGCCCATCGGTGCCGTGACAGGTAAAACAGGTTGCAGCGAGGCTGCGGGCAGCGGGATCCTGCGCGGATGCGGGTAAGGCGACGGTTCCACAAAGAAAAAGCACGAGCCGCAATAAGATGAATTGCAGTCCAGGTTTCATGTGTCCCTCCTGCCCTCGATGTGAAGATTATAGCGGCGCACGGCGCCGGGACCAGGAATAGATGCTTATATCATTATGCGCCAAGTTTGTGACGGGTGGGGACGGCCAGAACCATGCGCTTGCAGGTGTTATTGACGGGGTCGAAAGAGAGACGGTCGTCAAGGACTTCCAGGGCGCGGCCGTACATGTGCAGATGGCGGATGATCTCGTTGCCCTTGATCTCGACCGAATGGATGTCGTCCGGCATCAGGGCGATACCCGATCCCGGATGTACCACCACTGTTTCGGATGCCTCTATGCGTGCATAGCCCGGGCGCGAGCCGTCGTCGAGCCGCCTGTAAAGGGCGTTGTGCTCGGATCCCACCACCGCCGCAACGCACGCCCAGGTAGTGTGGTTATGCGGGGGGACGCGCTTGCCGGGGCGCATGACATTCAGGTAGAGCGCGTAGCTTCGGTCAGCATCTTCGCGGATCAAATACCGCGCGTTCTGTTCCACAGACTCCGGGGCCGGAAAATCCTGCTCTTCCCAAAATTCCCGATGGGCCGCAAGCCGCATGAGTATTTCCAGCATGCCCGCCAAAGCCGCACGATTTACACCAGAGGTCGAGACGATTCTCTTGATATCGCCCACCGCGGTGCGGACAGCCGATTCTCTGTGTTCGATCTCGGTTGCCAGTTTCATACCGTCTCCTCCGACCAGCAGTCACACTGGAGCCACTGCCTTCATCTTATGCGGAGAAACAGCGCGGGACAATTTGATTGTTATGCCGCAATCATTCAGAATTTCTAATGTATGGGGCAGGCCTTCGATCTCGATCTTCTACGAACGTTTGTCGCGGTCTCGGAACTGGAGAGCTTCGCTGCGGCGGCCAAGCACGTACATCGAACACAATCGGCGGTCACCCAGCAGATACAGCGACTAGAGAAACAAGTCGGGGTCAAGCTGTTCCGCCGTTCCGGGCGACAGAAAGTGCTGACCAGGCACGGCCTTACGTTACTCGACTATGCGCGGCGAATCCTCGGACTGCACGATGAGGCCGTGCGCATGCTCGGGGCGGACGAGCCCAAGGGTCCTGTCCGGCTGGGCGCTCCGCCTGACGTGGCCGACACCATTTTGCCAAGCTTGCTCAGGCACTTCTCGAGACAGTTCCCTACCGTGCAGGTTGAAATCCAGGTGGCTCGAAGCATCCTGCTGATGGACGCGCTCAAGCGCGGTGAGATCGATCTCACGGTTTCCACGCTCGACGGCGATTATCCCCGCATAGCCTTGCGCACGTCCCCTTCTGTCTGGCTATGCGCAACGGAGTTCAAGCACGACGGGCAACGCCCGCTGCCACTGGTGCTCGCTGACAGTCCGAGTCTGTTTCGGCGGATGGCATTGGAGTCTTTGCGAAGCGCCGGGATTCCCTGGCGGCTCGCTTACACCGCTTCGACTCTCGTTGGGATCCGCGCTGCGGTACGCGCCGGGCTTGGCGTTACAGTGCGCACGATCGAGATGCTCAGTTCGGACTTGAAGGTGCTCGGACCGGCCGACGGCCTGCCGCAATTGCCGGATGTGACGTTCTATCTATACCTGCGGGACGTCGCCAGTGTCAGCGCCGCCGCGCGCGAGCTTTTTCGCTCGCTCGCATCATCGCAATGAGCGTCTGGTCGAGCAATCAGGCGACGCCGGCGGTCTCTTCGACGAAGAGCAGGCGCACCTTTTCGCTCGCGTCGATGTCGATCGTGACCTTGCCGCCGTTGGCCAGCCGGCCAAACAGCAGCTCGTCGGCCAACGCGCTTCTGATCGTATCCTGGATCAGCCGCGCCATCGGCCGCGCACCCATCACCGGATCGAAACCCTTCTTCGCGAGGTAGGCCTTGAGCGCCGGCGTGAAGGAAATCTCGACTTTCTTTTCCTCCAACTGGGCCTCCAGCTGGATCAGGAACTTGTCCACCACGCGCAAAATGATGTCGTGATCCAGCGCGGCGAACGAGATGATCGCGTCGAGCCGGTTCCGGAATTCCGGCGTAAACATCCGCTTGATTTCCGCCATTTCGTCGCCCGCCTGCCGGGTCGGCGTGAAACCCATGGAGCTCTTCGACAGCTCCGCCGCCCCGGCATTCGTGGTCATGACGACGACGACGTTGCGGAAATCCGCTTTGCGCCCGTTGTTGTCGGTGAGCGTCCCGTGATCCATCACCTGCAGCAGGATGTTGAAGATGTCGGGATGCGCCTTTTCGATCTCGTCCATGAGCAACACCGAGTACGGGTGCTTGGTGATCGCCTCGGTAAGGAGCCCCCCCGGGTCGAACCCGATATAGCCGGGCGGCGCGCCGATCAGGCGCGACACCGCGTGCCGCTCCATGTACTCCGACATGTCGAAGCGGATCAGCTCCACGCCCATGATGTAGGCGAGCTGGCGCGCGACCTCGGTCTTGCCCAC
>JACQOK010000189.1 GCA_016202565.1 Betaproteobacteria bacterium
AACATCATCGGCGCCACACCGCAGATCAACACGCCGACTGCGGATTGGGTCGCGTTCTGGCGCGAACACCGGCTGGGTTTTCAGCTGCGGCTCGCGGCCATGAACGGTTTCCGCGGCAGCCTGCAGCGCGAAGGCGAAAAGCTGCTGGCGAAACTGCCCGCGTTTTTTGCAGGGCACCATCCGCGCCCCTCGCTGCTGCACGGCGATCTGTGGTCGGGAAATGTCGCTTTCGATCAAGGGGGGCAACCCGTCATTTTCGATCCCGCGGCCTATTACGGCGACCGCGAGGCCGATCTTGCCATGACCGAGCTGTTCGGCGGCCTCTCCCGCGACTTCTATGCGGCATATCGCGAAGCGTATCCGCTCGACCCGGGCTACGCGGTGCGCAAGGACCTCTACAACCTCTACCACGTCCTCAATCATCTCAACCTCTTCGGCGGCGGCTACCGCGCACAGGCCGAGCGCATGGTCGACAAGCTCCTCTCGGAAGTTTAAAAACCGCGAGGTCGGGAGGTCGTGAGATGGGAGGTAAGACAACAAACCCGCTTCGCTCTTCCGCTCTCACGTCCTCCCGCTCTCACGTTGCGCGGGCGGCGGCGCGGTCGTGCCGCGCACGACGAGTTCCACCGGCAGCTCGCGGCGCGGCTCCACGTTCCTGCCCGCCAGCCGCTCGAGCAGGTGATTGGCCGCGTAGACGCCGAGTTCCGCGGTCGGAAAATGCACGGTGGTAAGACCCGGCGTCATCAGCGATGCGATTTCCATGTCGTCGAACCCGGTGATCGATATCTGCTGCGGCACGGCGATGCCCCGCGCGTTGCATTCCGCGATCGCTCCGATCGCCAGGACATCGTTGCCGCAGATCACGCACGTCGGCATCCCCGCCTCATCCGTCACTTCGCGCAGGCCCTCGCGCCCGGCGCCGAGCGTGAACGGCTTTTCCACCACCCGCTTCGCCGGGAGCCGGCCACCGCGCGCGGCGAGCGCCTGGCGCACGCCCGCCATCCGCTCGCGGGCGCGCTCATTGTTGGCCGTGATCCCGGAAATCATCGCGAACTCGCGATGCCCGAGGTCGAGCAGATAACCGGCGAGCCGGATCGCCGCCGCGCGGTTGTCGAAGCCGACGCAGGGGTGGGTGCCGTTCGGGTCGAGCGCCCACGTGAGGACGTACGGCAGATGATGCCCCTCGATCATGCGGAACACGCTCGGATGGTGTGACGTGCCGAGCAGCACCAGGCCGTCGATGCCGCGCTCGATGAACGCCCGGGTAACGCGCACCTCGACTTCAGGGTCGAATTCGTGAGAAGCGAGCAACAGCGTATAGCCCGCCTCGTCGAGCGTCTTCTGCAGGGCGTGCGTGGTGTTGGCGAAGATCGCGTTGTCGAGCGTCGGAATCACCGCGCCGATGGTGCGCGTGCGGCGCGAAGCCAGCGCGCGCGCCGCGCCGTGTGTCACGTAACCCAGCGTCTGCACCGCGTGCTCGACGCGGGACAACGTGAGCGGCTTCACCTTGTGCGGCAGCGTCAGCGCCCGCGAGACGGTGGCGGTCGACACCTTGGCGAGCCGCGCGACATCGGCGAGCGTCGCGCTTTTACGGGTCTGATTTTCCTTCACGAGGAAAACAGCCGGCGCGCGCCGGCTGTCGATCGCGGCCGAATCCCGATTAGCGGTATTCCCTGGCGCTGTACTTCCGGTATTTCGGCAGCAGGCGGCGCGGCTGGCGGAAAGCGTCGCGGCGGAACGGGTCGCCCAGCTCCTGCGTGAGCATGAGGTTGATCACGGTGGGCTTGCTGGATTTCACCGCGCCACGCAGGGCGTCGCCCACTTCGTCCACATGCTCGACGGTCATGCCGTTCGCGCCCATCGCTTCGGCCACCTCGCCGAAATCGGGATTCTTGAGGTTGGTGCCGAGGAAGCGCTTTTCGAAGTAATCGATCTGATTTTTCTTTTCCGCGCCCCACTGGCCGTTGTTGAACACCACCGCCACCGCGGGAATGTCCTGCCGCACGCAGGTGAGCACCTCGTTCAAGCTCATGCCCCAGGCACCGTCGCCCACGTAGGCGATCGCCGGGCGATCGGGACGGCCCACTTTGGCGCCGATCGCGGCCGGGTAGGCGTAACCGCAGTTGCCGAAGCTCATGGCGGCAAGGAACGAGGGCGCGGTTTCGAAAGGCAGGTAGCTGTTGGCCACCGAACAAACATTGCCGATGTCGGTGGACACCATCGCATTCCTGGGCATTGCCCGGGCGAGCGCCGCAAGCGCCTGGCGCGGACCGATGCGCTTCTTCTCGCTGGGCGAGGGCCACTGGGCGAGTTCGTCCGCCCAAGCCTGTTTTTCCTTCTGAATCTCGGCGAGGCGCGCCTTGTTGGGCGCCATCTTGTTCAATGTCTTCAAGCGCTCCAGCAGCTCCACCGCCGCCAGCCGCGCATCCCCGCAGATGCCGATCGAGACCTTCTTCACCAGCCCCAGCATGCGCGGATCGGCATCGATCTGGATGATCTTCGCGTTCTTCGGCCAGTAGTCGAGTCCGTGCTGCGGCAGCGTGCCGAAGGGCCCGAGACGCGAACCCAGGGCCAGCACGACGTCCGCCTTCGAGATCAGCTTCATCGCCGCTTTCGATCCCTGGTAGCCGAGCGGGCCGCAGGCGAGCGCGTGGCTCGCCGGGAACGAGTCGTTGTGCAGGTACGAATTCACGACCGGCGCCGTGAGATATTCGGCAAGCGCGATGCATTCCTTCACGCCATTGGCCATGATCACCCCGCCGCCCGAGAGGATCACCGGAAACCTGGCCTTGGCCAGCACGCGCGCCGCGGCATCCAGCGAATCGGCGCCGCCGGCGGCGCGCTCGATCCGCTGCGGCTGCGGGATCTCGAAGTCGGCTTCACCATAGAAGTAATCGCGCGGAATGTTGACCTGCACCGGGCCGCGTTCGGCCAGCGCGATGTCGAATGCACGGCCGGTCAGCTCCGCGATTCTCAGCGGCGAGTTCACGTGCACCTGCCACTTGGTGATCCGGGAGAAGATCGGCATCTGCTCGGTCTCCTGGAACCCTCCGAGTCCCGTCGTCAGGCTCCCGGATTCCGGCGTGATGGCGACGACCGGCGAGTGCGCCCAATAGGCCGCCGCGATGCCGGTGACGAAGTTGGTAATGCCGGGGCCGTTCTGGGCGATGCACACGCCATGCTTGCCGGTCACCCGCGAGTAGCCGTCGGCCATGTGGGCGGCGTTCTGCTCGTGGGCGACGGACACGAAGCGGATACCGGCCGCGGGGAACAGGTCGTGCGCGTCCATGTAGGCGGAGCCCACGATACCGAAAGTGTCCTTCACCCCCTGCGCCACCAGCGTTTCGACAAACGCCTCACTCGGCGTCATCCGGATCTTGCCGCCGGCTGCGAGAGTTTTCGCCAGAGTCTTGGGTTCTGCCATCAGGTTCATGCGAGTCTCCTCTGGATGTGGACGTGGACGTACGGGACACTCATTCTACCCGCGCTTCGTATGGCGCCGATGCACTCCCCGAATTTTCGGCTTTGCGCGGTAAAGGGGTACGCGAATTATACGCGTTGCAAGCGTCGGTGCAAGCGCTTGCATAACGACCGTTTCGCGAACTTGGCGCGTCCCCCGAGACGCGTTGCCCCCTGCGCGAAGCGCCCACCGGCGGTGAAGGCGCAGGCGCGGCGGCCCGCACTTGAAATGGGGTCATAACAAGGTGAGAATGAAGATTACCTCGTCATTTTTCCGGGCCTCACGCCTTATGATTCGTGCGCCGCTGATCGTCTTGTGTGTGGCGTTGTCCGCCGCAATGGCGG
>JACQOK010000197.1 GCA_016202565.1 Betaproteobacteria bacterium
AGCGAGAGATCGAGCCTCTTCGCCTTGTAGAGCAGCGCACGAAGATCCTTGGGCAGACACGAGCCACCGAAAGCAAAACCCGGCTTCAGATAGTAGGCAGAGAGGTTGAGCTTGGTGTCCTGGCAGAAGATGTCCATCACCCGATGGGCATCCACGTCCAGCGCCTTGCAGATGTTGCCGATCTCGTTCGCAAAGCCGACTTTGAGGGCGTGCCACGCATTGTCTGCGTATTTCACCATCTCGGCGGTTTCGATATCGACGCGGACGAGCGGGCCCGGCACGTGGGCATAGAGGCTCGCCAGCAGGTCGCCGCTTGCGCGGTTCAACTCGCCGATGACCGTCTTTGGCGGACGATCGTAATCCTGCACGGCGGTCCCCTCACGCATGAATTCCGGGTTGACGCAGACGCCGAACTCGACGCCGGCACGCTTTCCGGAGCGCACTTCGAGCGTCGGGATCACCACCTCATGCATGGTGCCGGGCAGCAGCGTGCTGCGCATCGCCACCACCGGCGCCCCCTGATGCTCCCGCAGCGCCGTCCCTATCTGCTCGCACACGCGCTGCACGTATTGAAGATCGATGCCTCCGTTACGCAAGCTGGGGGTGCCTACGCAAATGAGCGACAGGTCCGAGTGCTGGACCGCAGCGGTGACATCGGTAGTCGCGCACAAGCGGCCCGCCGCAGCCTCCCGTTCAATGATTTCCGCCAGTCCCGGCTCGATGATCGGCGCCTTGCCGCTATTGATAAGATCGACCTTCAGCCGGTCGGTATCGACGCCGATGATTTCGTGACCGTCCCTGGCCAGACAGGCGGCCGAGACCGCCCCCACGTAGCCGAGACCCATCACACTGATTTTCATGCTCTACGCTCCAAGGGGCGTGAACCCGATCTGGCAATGCGGCGGTCCACCAGCGGGAAAAGCGCCTGAGCCACGCCGGCTTAGCCTGCAGTCGTGACAGAAAATGGCGACCACAACCGAAGAATGGCGGACTATGTTGACATCGGTGCCGTGCCTCGGGACGCGCTCATAGTCCGGTCAGATCAACGTACGCCCACGCTTCTCGGCGTGCCGTGCGGGCTCAAAGGCAGATAGGGCAGTCGCTTCTAATCTCGCAAGTAGACTCCCAACCGAGACACCGCAACTCGCCGCGCCACGGATCGAACGGTGGCACCTGCCGTCCGGCCTGATGGAGAACCATAAGCCGGATGGCTCAATCGTTTAGCCCTTCTTGTTACTTCAAGCACAGCTAGGATTGCTTCCCATGACAGGCTCATGCACCCCACACCGGTCAGACGTGTAGCTGGCACCCTGCAAGCGTGTTCCTGCTGACCACGCCATATCGGCAATACGATGAAGATCTGCTTCCTCGGATTCGACAATCTGCCCGTGCTCGCGCCTGAATACAGGCAATACCGCATCGGCGGTGAATCGGTCCAGCAAACCCTCCTCGCGCGGGCATTGGCGCGCCGAGGTCACGATGTATCGATGGTTGTATTGGACTGCGGCCAAACGGACGGCGCACAGTGGGACGGAATACGGGTTTTCAAGGCTTACCGCCCCGAAGCCGGGGTACCGGTTCTCCGCTTCATCCATCCTCGGTGGACGGCTACATGGTCTGCCCTGGCACGGGCCGATGCCGACATTTACTACACGAGCTGCGCGGGCATGCACGTAGGCCTGCTAGGGTCGTTCTGCCGGCGCTTTCGCAAGCGCTTCGTTTTTCGCACCGCAAGCGATGCAGACTGTGACAAGTCGCGAGTGCGTGTATTCGTACGTTTTGCGCGCGACCGCTGGCTCTACGCACGGGGTCTTCGACAGGCGCATGCGATCCTCGTGCAAGGCGTGTCGCAGGCGGAGACCATGGCACGCAGTTTTCGTCTGGCGTCTCGAGTCGCGCGGATGTTGGTGGAAAGGCCGCTCACAAACGGCACCAAGGACATCGACGTGCTGTGGGTGGGCAATATCAAGCGAGTGAAGAGGCCTGACCGCGTACTCGAGCTCGCCGGGAATTTGCCGGAACTGCGGATCCATATGGTGGGAGGGGAAAGCCGCGGCGAGGAAGCGCTTTTCCGGGACTTTGCGCATTCGGTTACGGCCCGCCCCAATGTAGTGTTTCATGGGCGCCTGCCGTACGGGGACACCAATCGGCTGTACGACCGGGCGAGACTGCTGGTCAATACCTCCGACGTAGAGGGATTTCCCAACGTGTACCTGCAGGCCTGGGTGCGCGGCATGCCCGTGGTGACGTTGATCGATCCCGACGGGGTTATCGCGAGGGAACGGCTTGGTGTTGCCGTAAATTCCTCCGCTTCCATTCCCGACGCCGTGAAATCCCTGCTGGAGCACCCCGCCGCGTGGCAGGCGGCAAGCGATCGTTGCCGCGCGTTCATGGACAGGGAATACGGCGAAGACAACGTTCTCGCGCATTACCTTGAGACGTTCTCAGACGTGATGCGCCTGAACGCCGTCGACGGCAGAGTACTTGTGGAGAGCGGACGCCATGTATAAAACGCCCTTTATCATTACGATCGATACCGAAGGCGACAATCTCTGGGCGAAACCACGAGAGATTACCACTGAGAACGCGGCATATTTGCCGCGTTTTCAGGCGCTCTGCGAGCGTTTTCAATTCAAACCGGTCTACCTTGCCACATATGAGATGGCGACCTGCGACGTGTTCGTTGAGTTCGCACGCGACGTCGCTGCGCGTGGCGCCGGTGAAATCGGCATGCATCTGCACGCCTGGAACTCTCCGCCGCTCTACGCGCTGACCGACGACGATTTCCACTATCAGCCCTACCTTATCGAATATCCCGCTCCGGTAATGAAGGAGAAGATCAAGACGCTCACCCGACTGCTGGAAGATCGGTTCGATCAGCAAATGGTCAGCCATCGTGCCGGTCGGTGGGCTTTCGATGGCCGTTACGCATCGATGCTGCTTGATGCCGGGTATCGCGTGGACTGTTCGGTCACACCCGGTGTCGACTGGAGCGGGAATCCGGGTGCGCCCGGCCGAAAGGGCGGCTCCGACTTTACGCACTTTCCCCATCGACCCTACTTCTTTTCGCCCACCGACATCTCCCAACCGGCAAACGGTGCGCTTCTTGAAGTGCCGATGACCATCCGCTTAGGCCTCCTTTACCGGAAACTGCCCCACGCCTATCGCCTTCCGCTCGTGCGCTGGGCGGCCAAGAAGATTTCACCGGCGCCCCGATGGTTATGCCCGACGCCTCTTCACGAAAGGCATAACCTCCATGCAATGCTGGAACTGGCGCGCCGCAAGCGGGTGGCCGGCGCGAGTCACATGGAGTTCATGCTGCACTCTTCGGAGCTCATGCCCGGCGGCAGTCCTGCTTATCGCACCCGCTCGGATATCGATCGCCTGTATGAGCACCTGAACATGCTCTTCGAGGAACTTGCGGAATGGTGCCGTGGAGTGACGCTGAAGGAATTTGATGCGGACCTGCGCAGCTCGCTGGCATCAACGACGTCGTATATCGGCGGAGGCGGGCACCTGCTGCGAACGCCAGCCCCGGTCTAAGATGGGTATGGTAATGACCCGCCACAAAGGCCGGCTTCAGCTCTGGACAGAACGTACGTGATCGCCTGATATGCGGGACCTCCGTGACATCAAGAAGGGACTTTTCTTCCAGCTTCGCCATGTAGTGCGGAACAACTGGGTGTGCAAGTCCCGTATGGCAAGCCTTCAATCAAACGAACGGTTGCCGGCGGCACAACTCGATATCCTCCAAGAGCAGTTATTGCGTTCAACGTTGGAAAGCGCACGGCGACGCATTCCTGCCTATCGCGCGCTGCGCCTGCCAGAGAGAAACTTGAGAAGGCACCTTCAGGAATTGCCCATCATTTCGAAGAACGACCTGCTGACACGCCGGCGGGAATTCTATCCAGTGCCCGGCCTGGAGCGCGCCTGGTCCATCAAAGGGATGACCAGCGGCACCACCGGCACGCCTTTGAAAATACTTCGCAGCCTCGATTCGGTTATCTGGGAGAACGCGTTCCTGCAGCGCCATTGGGCGTGGTCAGGCTACAAGCCCGGAATGAGAAGAGCAACCTTGCGGGGTGATGCCATTGCTCCGGTGGAGCAGACGTCCCCACCGTTCTGGTTCTTCAATCGAGCGGACAATCAACTGTTGCTGTCATCTCGTCATCTGCGGCCTCCTTACATCGATCAGATCATTTCCCGGATACGCGCTTTCCGGCCTCATCTTCTCCAGGCCTATCCCTCCACTGCCTTCGAATTGGCTTCCTACGTGCAACGAAAGGGGGAGCGTCTCGACATACCATTTGTGTATACGGGCTCGGAAATGCTCTATCCCTACCAGCGCGAAGTCATATCCTCAGCCCTGAATACCCGCATCATGGATTTCTATGGCATGGCAGAACGAGTGGCATTTGCGACCGAGTGCGAATATGGCCGCTATCACGTCAATTCCGAATATTCCTATGTCGAAATTGTCGATGACACGGGACAAGCGACTCGCGACGAGGGATATGTCGTAGGCACCACATTTCATAACCACACTATGCCGCTGGTTCGATATCGACTTTCGGACCGCTCGCGCTGGCTGGACGGAGCGTGTCCCTGCGGCCGAACCTATCCCCTGATCGAGCCGGTCGCGGGCAAATTCGAGGACGTGGTGCTAGGAAGCGCCGGTCACCCCATTAGTCCATCGATTGTCACGTTTGCTTTCAAGGGATTGCAGCACATAGAAAAGTCCCAGGTCGCGCAGGTCGGCGACGGGGTCTGGGAGATTCGGGTCGTATCGGGTCCGGGTTTCACTGCAGAAGATCGCGCCGCACTGGTCAACAACATACATGCCATGGTGGACCCCGGCCTCGCTGTAAGGATCGTCGAACGTGCGGACATTCCACGCACGGCCTCCGGCAAGTATCGCTGGGTGATCAATGAGTGGAAATCAAACCCGTACGGTGAGATCAACAGGTGATTTCACTGCGCAGGACGAGATCGCCCACAAGCGAGGCGCGCCAGGCGATGACGGGTGCGGGCACCTTGCGGTCGAAGCGCCGCGAAACCCACCCAAGAATGGGCGCTGTGCAGCCGCAATAGACGTGTATGCAGGCGGCCCGTTCACCCAGGCCTTCATACTCCGTATAACTGGTAATTACCCGAACGGGAGTGGTCTCCGATGAAAAGACAGCTTGTTCGTTGCACTTCGAAGATATGTTTCTTCGTTGGCATCTTCCTGATATCAGCGAACACGGTGGGATTACTCACCTCACTGCGGAACGATGAGATTTTTCTTGAGAAGAACGTGCTTTTCGAGCAAGACATCACGCTGAGCGCAAAGCAGGTCTACGCGGCTATCAATGCTCCTGCAGCCGATAAGAAGTCCTACTTCAACGTATTAACCCACGCAATAAACAAAGGGATTGCGCACTATTGGCTCGATGAGGGAATCGATAAATATAACCTCCGTATCCCGTTTTCTGAAAACTATCTTCTGTTTATTACAAGTTTCATCATACCGCAATACTACAGGAAGTACGAGCTTAGAGATTACCGGCTGGCGATAGAACGTGGGGTGGGATTGTGCTCTCAGCATGCGATCATAGTTGCGGAAATATTGAAGGAGAAGGGAATCGAGTCTGGAATAATGACCCTGCCGGATCATGTTATTGCCATCGCCCGTGTTGACGATGGAAGGAACGAATGGTGGGTCTTGGACGCCGATTATGGAGTTGTCCTCCCGCACGGCCCCGAGGAGATCAAGAAGACGCCGGACATCATCGCCCCCTATTACCGGAGCCGGGGATACGACGAGCGCACTATTGCGACTCTGACATCGAACTATGGAAAGAAAGGAAAAGTGTATCTCGACGGGGCGAAGAATTATGGGTCAAAGATATACTGGGCAGAGGCCGCTACGTACATCCTGGTTTGGATAATCCCCGGCCTGTTGATGATTCCCTTGATCGTTGCTGCCGGAACCCGGAAAAAGCTCCGCGCGGGCAGCGGCTATTTCACCGGACGCCGAACCGCCAGCGGGGCCGAATGCTACGGAAGTTCCACGCCGGGATAGAACATCGTGCCTTTCCTCTTTCCGGTCAGGTCGCCGTCATCGTGGGTGTAATACCAGCCGAATCATCCGTCAAAGCGGCCAGATCGCTCAGGTGATAGTGCTCGTTGCGGCGCCCGCGGCCGAACAGCTGATTTCACTGCGCAGCACGGCTGCGCCCGTGACACGGCACCGCCACACAACAGTGGACGTTGGCTGCCTCTCGTCGAAGCGTCTCGAGACCCAGCCGAGGATGGGCGCCACACTGCCGCAATAGACGCTCTGCTCCGCTTCCTCCATCTGCGGAGGCGTGAGGCGGACAAGTGTGCTTCCGTGGCGAATGGTGTAACCGGGCGGCGTCTGCTCGACGCGACACCGCTCGCTGCAGTGAAAGAACAACTCGATCGTATGCGTGCCTTTCATCTCCAGGATGTCCTCGATGGCGATACGGCGCGCCTGCTTGTCGAGCGTGATGCGCCGCCGGTGTAGGACCGGGTCGTCGAGTCGCAGATAGCCGTCATGCCAGCCCTCGAACGCGTCCCTGTCCGATTCACTCGACCAGAGCGTGCAGCCGGCGCGCGCCTTTCTCACCCACATGAAATTGCCGCCGGATCGCGACTGATCCACCCCATCGATGCGCACCGTATTGTGAGCCGCGGTGCCGCGGAAGTAAACCCGCCATGCCTCCTGCGTGTGATACGCATAAGTCCCCGGGTCGATGAAAAACTCTGCACCGCCGACCGATAGCCAGAACCCGAGCGCGTCGGCATGCCCGTGCGCCGCGATCGTCTGGTAACCCAGCGGCCCGGCGTCGGCAATGAGACGAATTTCGTCGGGCGTCTCGAAGTCGCATCCGAGGATGTAGTAGCCGCCCTCGGGAAATGCTTGCCTTACCGGGAGCCGCGCGTGCGACGTGTCCAGGCTGCCGAATGTGGCGTCGGCATCGTCGATGAGCCAACGTGTCCTATCATCGAGAACTCCGGCCTTCTTCCCGAAGTCACCGCGGTGAAAGAGCAGCGCACCGGTTGCGAGGACTGAACGATAGCCGCAGAATTCCGGACGGTGGTCGAGCTGAAGCACGCCAGCGTCGTCGGCATCACCGATCATGGCTACGTTGCCTTCCACATCCATGATCGATGCCAGATACTCGAGCATCGCCTCAAGGCGCGAGCGGAACACTGGCGAAAACTCCTCGCCATTCGCTCTCGCAGCGAGCCAGCATAGCAGCAGAAGCTCGAGCACGAAGCGCTGGTACGACACCGCCTGCTCCAGGTTTACACCATCCGGCGAGTTCTGCAGCAGGATCTCCCGTTCCAGGATGTCTTTCGCTACCCTCTGCCAGACACGCGCCTGCGGCCAGCACGGCCAGGTAAGCGCAGCAATAAAGAGTCCTGCCGCTTCCCCGATGAGGTGATTGTTGGCTGACGAATAACGCGAGAAGTGTCCGTAGACGAAACGTGCATGCTGAAAGACTGATTGCAGCCACCGCTCCCTGAACGACATGCATGCGGAATCCATAAAGAGCGGCGAGCCTGCGCCGCCGAGAAGCTGCCATGCTGCGGACCAGCTGATCAGCCTCAACGCGACTTCAAGCGCGCTCGACCAGTTCGCCCCCCTCCCGTACGGACAAGCGGCGATCCAACTCTGCAGATGTTCTCGGATGACGTCGAAATACCGTGCCTCGCCGCTTACGGCATAAGCCTGCGCGAGCGTGACGAGATGCGCGTGACGATTGGGTTCCCACAAGTATTTGATATCGCCCACCAGCCGCGCATCACGGTAGTCGAGCAACTTGCCGAAATGCAGTGGCGCCTCGACGCCGGTCTTGGGATCGCGGTTCCAGCGCGGTGGATTACCCAGTTCAACGCTGCGCAGGGCGAAGATATCGAAGCGCCCGGATGCGATGCGATCCGCGGCCTTCAGACAGGGTCCGGCATCCACCTGCGCTGGCGCACGGATCCAGGGGCGAGCATCGGTGATGGTCGGTGGCGGCACGACCGGGAAGGCCGCGAGCCCGCGGCGCTCGGCCCGCATCGCCACTGCACGCGCCGTCCGATGGCACATTTCCGCCGGCGTCATGCAATAGAGCCGGTTGAGGTACCACAGCCCCCGCTTCATCGCGCGAGCGATGGAAGACGCCGGCGAATGCCAGTCCGCATCGAGAATGACGTGCTTGAGCATGTCGCCAGGGAGCCTGAGTCGCCCGGATTATGTGAGTGCGGCCTGGGGTCGTGCCCTCGCGTCCTGCCGTGATCGTCCCGGCTGTAGATTCGCCACATACCAGTCGATCGTTTGGGCCAGGCCTGCCTCAACCCGCCACATCGGCTCATATCCGAGCAGCTGACGCGCCTTGCTGATGTCCGCCTGCGAAAAGTGCACGTCGCCCGCCCGGAACTCGCGATAGACTGGTCGCAGATCGCGCAGATGCGGGCAATGCGGTTCCAGCAGCGAACGGAGCATCTCGAACAGCTCGCGGAGAGTTGTCCTGCCGCCCACCGCGATGTTGTATGCCTGATTGAGAGCGGCTGGCGTATCGACCGTGGCAGCCAGCATGTTCGCCTGGACAATATCATCGACGTAACAGAAATCGCGCGCCGTATGACCATCGCCGTTGATGTGGACGGGTTCGCCGCGGAGCATGCTGCCTATCCATTGCGGGATCACTGCGGCATACGCGCCATGCGGATCCTGGCGCGCCCCGAATACGTTGAAATAACGCAGTCCGATCGCGGCCAGTCCGTAGCAGCGCGCGAAGATGTCGGCATATACCTCGTTCACGTATTTGGTCGCGGCATACGGGGAAAGCAGCCGTCCGATCCCGCCCTCGCTTTTCAGCTCCCCCGGATGATCGCCATAGACCGCGCTCGAACTGGCGTAAACGAAGCGCGATACACCGCCCTCGCGCGCAGCCATGAGCATATTGACAAATCCCGTAACATTGCTCTCATGGGCGGCGAGCGGGTCCTGTATCGAATGCGGCACGCTGCCGAGAGCGGCATGATGGAGCACGAAATCCGCCGTGCCGCAGGCCTCCCGGCATGCATCGAGCGACCGGATGTCATCGTCGATAACACGCAGCAACCTCCACTGTTGCCTGGTGACGATATCCTTCACCTGTGCCAGGTTGTGCCGATGCCCTGTCGAAAAATTATCCAGACCCACTACCCTCTGATTCAGCTTCAACAGGGCTTCGAGAAGATGGGAGCCGATAAACCCGGCCACGCCCGTAACGACCCACGTACGCGGCCGTGTTCGCAAGCGCTCTTGCGCACTTTCGTACTTCGTCATCCGGGTATTGTCGGATGCCGGAGTATCACTGGTATGAGGGCGACGTGCTCCATATGGACTGTCAGCGTCCGGCGCATCGCTTCCGTCCGGCTTCCCGCATCCTGACCCTCTCATTCGCTGCCGCGCTTCGCTCACTCTCCATGCCGCGCATCGCCGGCAACGGCGAGCCAGTTCCGTCCCGCGCTCAGCAATAGTTGCATCAAGAGGCCGTAGGTCGCCGCCATGATCGCAGTGCCGGCGGCAATGCGTGCGAACGGCCCGCTGACGATGAAATAGTGGCAGACCGTCCACCACGTCAGCGTCGCAGCGAGTGCCGCGAACAAGGTGAACGTTCCGAGCGTGCGCCAATCCTGCAAGCGGCGCAACGGAACCCCGGTGAGGCGCGTGATGTAGCGCAGCGTGACGATACGGTCGAGGTAAATCATGATCACGCTGCCTGCCGCCGCTCCCGCCAGGCCGAAGTGTTGCGCTGCAATCCAGCTGATCGGCACCGCGCAGACCAATGCGATCAGGTTTACGCCCATGACGAAGGGGCCCCGTCGCAGCAAGAACGTTATGCTCGCGAGTTCTACAATAAGAGCCATCAGCCCAACGACATAGATGCGCATCACGGGAGCCGCATCGATGTACGCCGCGGTGTACACGATAGTGACCACTTCCTCGGCGAATACGAAGGCGAATGCGGCCAGCGGGCATGCGAGCGCTGCGACCATCACGTTGGCACGGCTGTTGAGTTCGAGCATGCCGGGCAAATCGCCTGCCGCCTGGAGCCGACTCATGCTCGGAAGGAAGACGCTGCTGACCGACTTGCGGAACAATGCGATCAGCGTCCCCAGTATCGCGGCGATCGAAAACGAGGCGAACAGGCCGAGCGGAAAGAGCGCCGCCGCCACCCACTGGTCCGCCCGCGTGCGCAGGTCATATATCGCACCCGCGGCGCCGAACGGCGCTGCGTATCTCACCTGCTCCCGGAACCTGCGCAGCCGTAGAATCGGCCCCCCCAGCCCATGATGTCTTGCCAGATAGACAAGAAGCAGGGCGATCTTCAGCACCACGAATCCGAGGAGCACCAACAGCACGGGACCCAGTTCCCGTGTCAGGATGGCGGCGAGCGAAAGTGCCGCGGCCCGCAGCGATGCGAGCCCGACCGTCACGTTTACCTGCCAAATAACGCGTTCCTCCACTGTAGGCAGCGAATCGAGGACCGAGGCGATCACCCAAAGCACGACGAATGCCGGCACGGTGGTGCCGTGCTCCAGAAGGCCGTGCATCGTTCCGGGCAACCACGGATTCCAACTGCTGACGGCCCATCCCGAAATGAGGCCGGTGAACGTCAGGAATAGCAGCGTCTGGTTGATGTAGAGCCGCTTCGTCACGCGGTCCGAGCGCGGCAGGAAATAGTAGAGGCTGTGCGCCATCGCGAACGACGCTACGGCCATCACCGTCCCCACCGCGAGCCATAGCAGGCGATAGTGCCCAAAAGCGAGGACATCCAGGCAGCGCGCCAGCACTACCGGAAGCAGAAACTGCATGGCGTACTCGAAGGCGTTGGCGCCGCCCACAGAAAGCGCGCGCCATCGGAGCCGGTGCAGGTTCGGCACTGCTTCCGATGATGCTCCGCGGTCCGAGTTCAAGCGTCGCGCCTTCCGTTATGCCGTTTGAAAACGGGGATCGTTCTTGATGTACTTGCGATACACCGCTTCCAGTTCGGTGACCGCCTTTTCGATGGTGCCATGGTCATGCACCCATCTCTTCTGGCCGGCGGCGATGGCATCGCGCTCGGAATAGGCCCAGATCACGGCGCGCGCGATGTCTTCGGGGGAATGGCGTGCCACTACCTGGCGCGGAAACGGCAGGATCCGCCGGATATCCGAATACTCCGTACTCACCACCGGCACGCCGAGGCACATCGCTTCGAGCACAGTGTTGGGAAACCCTTCGTGCACCGATGTGACGAACAGCACGTCGCTCTGGCGGAGAATGGCGGGAACATCGGCGCGGTGGCCGCAGAATCGAATCTTCTCCTGCAGGCCGAGCCGGTGGTAGTGCCTTAGAACGCTGTCCTTGTAGCTTCGCGTATCAGACGCTGCGCCCGGTTTGTATGGGCCCGAGGGCGAGAGCTGATCGCCGATGAACAACACGCGCCACGCCGGGTCAATCGCGATCAGCCGGGCGGCGGTGTCGAGCGCCAGATGATAGTTCTTCTGAGGCTTGATGGCGCCCACGAGGCACGCGAGGCGGACACGTTGATCTCCGAAGAACTCGGAGCGGTAATCGCGAGCGCCCGCGGCAGCCTTCCGCTCCAGCTCCTCCGTCTGGATTCCGTTCCACACCACGTGCACATCGTCTGGAAGCAGGCCAAACAGATGCTGCGCGAATTTCTTGCCGGCATAGGTGTTGGCGACCACCCCGCGCGCCAGTCCACGGGTGAACCGGTGTGCCAGACGCTGGCGCCACGACAGGCGATAGTTGTCGTTGCGCTCGGAATTGAGAACCGGAACGCCGCTGCTGAACCCTGCCAGGCGGGAATAGAGATCTCCGTCGAAGAGAAATCCGTGGATCACGTCGGGCCGCCAGTCCACGATCATTTTTCGCAGCCGCCACAGCACTGCCGGATCGAGCTTGGTCCGTTTCTGGTCGATCACCAGATTCACCCCCGAGCCCGCGAGCTCGGCCTCCCTGGGCGCCTTGGTGTTCAACGTGTAGATCGCCACTTCGTGTCCACGCCGTGCCAGCTGCTTTGACAGCGCCACCACTTGCTTCTCGGCACCCCCAGTGGTGAGGGCGCTGATCACGTAAAGAATTCTCATGGCATATCGTCCAGTGGGGCGACGGGACAGCGCGTGCAGTGCCCGCAAGCGGTGCTTCTGAGAGACGCTCTCTCGTCCTTCTGCGGGCAGGTTGCCGCAACCGGACGCGACTGCGACCGGCGATTCAATACATCGCCGCCTTCTCGACCGCTTGCCGGAAGGCATTGTGGCCCCTTGTCATGTTACGTCCACGCACGGACCACGATCCGGATGGACTATACGCGCGACCTACAGGACTTTCAGTCCGAAGACCATACTCGCCAATGCGCATTCAAAGCGCAATTCGCGACATGGATCACGACGTGTTGATGGAAGAGTCGGGGGCTCGGTACCAGGCGCCGGACTGCGCCGGCGCCTTGCCTGGGAAGCTGCGATGAAAGTGCTCGTCACCGGGGCGGCTGGCTTCATCGGCTGTGCGCTGGCGCTGCGGCTTCTCGCGCGCGGCGACGGGGTCACGGGGGTGGACAACCTCAATGATTATTATGACGCCGGCCTGAAATACGCACGGCTTGCCCGTCTGCAGAAGCGCCCGGGCTTCCGGTTTCTCAAGATCGACATTGCAGACCGCGAGCCGATGGCGGATCTTTTCGCCCGCGAGCGCTTCCGCGCCGTCGTGCACCTCGCCGCACAGGCGGGCGTGCGCTACGCGCTCGAGAATTCCTCCGCTTACATCGATTCCAACCTTACCGGTTTCTCCCACGTGCTCGAAGGCTGCCGCAGCACGCAGGTGGCGCACCTCGTGTTCGCATCGTCGAGCTCGGTCTACGGCGCCAACACGCGCCAGCCCTTCTCCGAACATCAGAACGTTGATCACCCACTGTCGCTGTACGCCGCCACCAAGAAGGCCAACGAACTGATGGCGCACAGCTATGCCCATCTCTACCGGCTGCCCTGCACGGGGTTGCGCTTTTTCACTGTCTACGGTCCGTGGGGGCGGCCGGACATGTCGTATTTCAAGTTTGCACAGGGCATCCTTGCCGGCCGGCCGATACCGGTATTCAACCGCGGCGACATGAGGCGTGATTTCACTTACATCGACGATATCGTCGAAGCGCTGGCGCGGGTCATCGACCGTCCCGCAGCCCCCCATCCCGGCTGGAACAGCGGAGCACCCGATCCCGCTACCAGCAGCGCGCCCTACCGTCTCTACAACATCGGCAACAATCGGCCGGTGAAACTGCTGCGCTACATCCAGATTCTCGAACAGTGCCTCGGGAAGAAGGCGATCCTCGAGCTGATGCCCATGCAGCCGGGCGACGTGCCGGCGACGTGTGCTGATATTTCGGATCTCGAGGCGGCGGTGGGGTTTCGTCCCCGGACGCCGGTTGAGGTCGGTATAGCGCGCTTCGTTGAATGGTATCGGGCTTACTACAACGTCAGAAAATCAACCGAGGCCCGTCCCTCATCGCTTTCCAACCCGGTATCGATTCAAGACATCCTCAATGAAACTTAGCATCACCGGCGCGGGTTATGTGGGTCTTGTCACCGGCGCCTGTTTCGCCGAAATGGGAAACACCGTCATCTGCGTCGACAACAATGCGGCGAAAGTAACGGCGCTGCGTTCCGGCGAGATGCCGATTTCCGAGCCCGGGCTGGCGGATCTCGTCTCCGCGAACCTGCGCGCTGGACGTCTCCACTTCACCACCTCGCTCGCCGAGGCCGTCTCCGCCACGACCATCCATTTCATCGCGGTAGGCACGCCACCCGGGGAGGATGGCTCTGCCGATCTCACGCACGTCCTCGAAGTCGCGCGCGGAATCGGAAGGCACATGCAGTCCGAATGCATTGTGGTGGACAAGTCCACAGTGCCGGTCGGTACCGCCGACCGGGTCCGGGCCGCCATCCAGGAGGAGCTGGACCGCCGCGGCCTGGCGCTTGACTTCGATGTGGTCAGCAATCCAGAGTTTCTCAAGGAAGGTGACGCTGTAAACGATTTCATGCGGCCCGAGCGCATCATCGTGGGAAGCCAGTCGCCGCGCGCAGCGGAGATGCTGAGCGCGCTCTACTCGCCGTTCACCCGCAACCACGAGCGGCTGCTCGTCATGGGCGTGCGTGACGCGGAGATGACCAAGTACGCCGCCAATGCGATGCTCGCCGTGCGCATCTCCTTCATGAACGAGATGGCCGCCGTCTGCGAGCGGCTCGGCGTGGACGTCGAGAATGTGCGCCGCGGCATCGGCTCGGATTCGCGCATCGGGCATGCCTTCCTCTATCCCGGCTGCGGCTATGGCGGGTCCTGTTTCCCGAAGGACATGCGCGCACTGGTGCACATGGCTGCCGAAAACGGCGTCGATGCCGGCATCCTGCGCGCCGCCGAAACGCGAAACCAGGTCCAAAAGCATCGGCTCTTCGAAAAGATCCGCGAGCGCTTCGACGGCCGCCTGGCCGGGAAAGTGATCGGATTGTGGGGGCTCGCCTTCAAACCCGGCACGGACGATTTGCGGGAGGCGCCTTCTCTGGTGTTGATCGAGCGGCTGCTCGACGCCAATGCCGGCGTGCGCGCCTACGACCCGGTGGCGATGGACAACGCCCGTCGCAGCTTTCCCCCCGCGTGGCTGCGTTCCGACAAGCTCGAGCTGGTGGATCGGCAATATGACGTCCCCCGCGGCGCCGATGCGCTCGCGCTGGTGACGGAGTGGAAGCCGTTCCGGCGGCCCGATTTCGACGCGCTGAAGAGGCTCATGGCATCGCCCGTCATTTTCGACGGGCGCAATCAGTACGACCCGCAACAGGTGCGCGCGGCGGGATTCGAGTATATCGGCATCGGTCGGTGCTGAATCGTCCTGCACAAGACACACCTCTCCTCGCCCCTTCACGAAGCAGCCACCCGAATATTTTCTGCGCGAAGTTCGGTATAGATCGCGGAGATCTGGGGGACAATTCTCTCAACGGCGAAGAGCTGTTCAACCTTGCGCCTTCCCGCCTCACCCATCCTTTGCCGAAGATCGGCATCTGCCAATAATCTACCTACGCGGTCGGCCAGGGCCACAATATCGCCGGGTTGGACGAGAAACCCTTCCACGCCATCGCTAACCGCTTCAGGAATACCGCCCACCGGAGTGGCGACGACCGGCAACCCGGCCGCCATCGCCTCCAATACGCTCATCGGCAAACCCTCGTGGTACGAAGGGAGCACATAGAGCGAAGCCCGCGCGAGCAGCACGCGCTTGTCGTCCCCGCCTACCCAGCCAAGCGGCCGGACCTTGTCGGCAACGCCCAACGCCGCAGCACGGCTTCGTATGGATTCGAGTTCGCCGTCACCCGCCAGCAGTACCTGCAATCGGGGAAAACGCTCCGCCAGGATCACGCTGGCTTCCAGGAGATCGTAGGTGCCCTTCCCCTTGCCTAATCGTCCCAAGACAAGCAGCATCGCCGCATCGCGTGCTTCGCATGCGGTGGGGGCTTCCAGCACGACCGGGTTATAGACCACGCTGACGCGCGCCTTCGGGAACTCCGTCATGACCCATTCCCGCCAGGTATGCGACAACACGATAACCCTGTTCGCGTGTTCAAATACGAAGCCGATCAGGCGACGGACCAGAGGAGGACTTTCCCTTCCGTAAAACAACGGGAACTCACCGCCGTGAAGATGCACGATAACCGGAACATTCCAGGCAAACGCGCTCAGAAAGAACGCGAGCTTCCGCCAGAAACTCGCTCGTGACGCCATATGCAGATGTACCAGCGCCACGCGACCCGGCAAAAGAAGCAAAAGGAAATATAGCCAGGCTCTAACCGCCCTGGCCAACTTTCGGACACGGCCGCCCTCGCAGTGGCTGGCGATGTATTCCACCGCAAATTGGCTGAACAGGCCACCGGCCTTCAGTGCGCCCGCCACCGCCGACACACCGCCCTGGGTATCCAGTGCGGTACCGACCATCACGATGCGTGCCGTAGCCATAGCCCCATGTCGAACATTGCCGGTCACTTCCTGCAAGCGTCCAGTGTGCGGAAACCAAGCTCGATTCCAGATCCCAAACAGCGCGGCGGCCTTGGCCCGGAACGACGGAAATAGCGCTTACGAATGGGTGATCCGGGACACTAGGTATTTACAGCCCACCTCTCGCGCCACATCTCAAATGCAGCGAGCAGCCAGACCTTTTGCACGTCAAGCCGGTCCCGCCTGAGGCCGCCTTCCTTCAAGCAGATGAGCGCGCGTTGCACCGCTTCCGGGTTGAGAATCCCCGCCGCCTGCACGCGGTCGGGGGCAAGATACGTATCCAGCAGCTCCGAAAGCTCGCCGCGCAGCCAGCGGGACATGGGAACGGCGAATCCGTGCTTGGGACGCTCCAGTATCGATCTTGGAATGTACCGATACAGAACGCGGCGCAACAGGTGCTTGGCGCCGAGTGATCCGCGCCGCAAGCGGAGCGGCAACCGCAGGGCAAACTCTACCAGACGGTGATCGAGCAGCGGCTCCCGTCCTTCGAGCCCCACCGCCATCGTCGTGCGATCGACTTTTGTAAGGATATCGTCGGGAAGATAAAAGCGCAGATCGGAGCAGCTCATGTAGTCGGCGAAGCATCGCGTATGGCCGTTCAGCACGGGGCGTGGTGACACTGATCCGCCGAGCAGTTGCGCGCATTCGGCCGGCGTCCAGAACGACATGCCCAAGTCATAGAGCGTGGCCGGGCATACCTCGGGCAGTACGCTGCGCAGCCGTTCCAGCCGGTCAATGGCCGCACGCCTTACGGTGTGACGCAGCGAAGCCGGAGCGGGGAGCCGATCCACCAGCCGCTGCAACGACGTGCCGGGCAACGACTGCAGGCTGTGTGACAAGGTATGCCGTACGGGTCGCGGGATCTGAGCGAGTATCCGCTGCCGGGTGAGCATCGCGCCGTAGTGCCCGTAACCGCTGAACAGCTCGTCGCCGCCGTCGGCGGAGAGTGCCACCTTCGCGCTCTCGCGCGCGACGCGCGACACCAGAAACGTCGGGACGCCGGACGCGTCGCCGAAGGGCTCGTCAAACAGATCGCCCCAGCGCGTGAGAATGCCGGCCATTTCCCGCGGGGAGAGAATACGCTCGGTGTGCCGCGATCCCACGTAATCCGCCACCCGTCGAGCCCACCGTGACTCGTCATAATTCGGGTCGGTAAAGCCGATGGTGAAGGTGTGCACGGTTTGGCCGGAATGACGTGCCAGAATCGCCGCGACGAGCGACGAGTCCAGGCCGCCGGACAGGAAGATCCCGACCGGCACGTCCGCGATCATGCGATAGCGGAACGCATCGATAAACATTGCCTCAAGCTGCTCTTCGAGCTCGTGCTCCGATCCGGCCAGCGGCTCGCGCGGTTCGAGGGCTGACCAGTAGCAGCGTGTTACGGGTTCACCGCCCTCGCGCAATTCCAGCCAGTGCCCGGGCAGCAGCTTGAAAACCCGGCGATAGATGCTGCGCGGCGCCGATATGTATCCGAATTGGAAGTATTCCCCCAGCGCGTCGGGGTCAATTTCGGCACGCCATGCGCCAAAGGCGCGCAACGCTTTCAGTTCCGACCCGAACCACAGCGATCGCCCGTCCCAGGCGTAATACAGCGGCTTGATGCCGAGCCGGTCTCGAATGAGCCAGAGACGTCGCTCGCTTTCCCGCCATAATGCGATGGCGAACATGCCGATGAATCGCTCGACTGCGGCGATTCCCCATTGCCGGAGCGCGGCGAGCACGACTTCGGAATCTCCACTGCTTCTGAAGCGGTGTCCGCACTTCTCCAGTTGCGCCTTTATCTCCGCGAAGTTGTAGATTTCGCCGTTGAAGGCCATGACGAAATCGCTGTCCTCCGACACCATCGGCTGGTGCCCCAGGCTCGAAAGGTCGAGGATCGAAAGCCGTGTATGGCCGAAGGCGACGCTCCCGCCGGCACGCAGCCAGGTCCCGCTGTCGTCGGGACCACGCTGGAGCAAGCTCTGGACGGAGCCGGCGAGATCACACGACCACGCCTCGGGCTGACATTTCTGCGCCCAGTATCCCGTAATGCCGCACATGGCGGTGTGGGTTAGGCCGCGCTCTTCCCGGCGCGCAGGCCATACATCATGCCTGCCGCGAGCCACAGGAAAATCTGCTCGGGTCGCGGTGTGAGGCCACCGTCGACCAGTGCCATGATCAGGAATACCACCAATCCCGCGGCCGCGCCCTGGAACAGGCCGCGCTCGCCCGCGCGCAGATCCGGATCTGCTGCCAGTCGCCGAAACTCCTTCCAGAGGTGGACGAAATAGGCGCAGACCAAGGCAAGCCCGACGACTCCCATGTCCAGCAGCACCTGCAGGTAGGCGCTATGAGGATGTATTACGGCGGGCGCCCGCCCCGACCGCACTGCCTCCGACCACATCATCGACCCGATGCCATTGCCGTAGATGGGGCTGCGCAACAGATCGGGAATCAGAGGTATCCAGATCCTGTCGATGCGCCCCGCGCTGATTGCGTTGGCGTCTCCTCCAAAACCATGGGTCACCCGCTCGTAGACCGCGTCCGGAAGCAGGAGCAGCACCCCAACCGCGAAAAGCGCACCGAACAGAATGCCGCTGATATTGCGCCGCGATGCCAGGAACAGAGCGGTCACCAGGACAAATCCCGCGAAGCTGCCGCGCGAGAACGTCAGTACCACCGCCACGCCTATTACCGCCATGGTCGCCACCAGGACGAGCTTGATCCTGTGGTCTTTCGTCCCCGCCCAGGTGTACAGCAGAAGCGCGTAGGCGATTACATACATCCTGCCGAGTTCGTTGGCGTGCATGCCCAGTCGGGTCAGAAACTCGCGGGCGCTGGCAACTTGGCCGAGACTGGTCCCGGACATCACAAAATAGATGATCACCAGCAAACTCATGATCCACATCGAGATCAGCGTGGGCGCGAGGAATTTTTCCGCGGTTTCCGTCCGCGCTACCGCCACACCGACCAGCAGCGCAAATGCCACAAGGAACAGCGGCTTGACCACCATGTCCCTGAGATAGCCGGCCGCATCGACAAAATTGACGGTCTCCGTCATGAAATACAATAACGGGATCTCCCCGACGTGGCGCGACCCCAGTATTCCGGCAATCAGGAATGGCGCAATGTACAACCACAGCAGCGGCCGCGGCAGGAAGCGTGGAATGCGTTGGTGAGACATCGCGTGCAGCAGATATGACGCAAACGTCCCGATCAACAGCAGATTCACGGGATTCAAGCCGACCACGCCGCCGATCGCCCGCGGGAATATCTGGCTGTACGACAACGGCATCAGGATTATGAGCAGGACCACTCCGATACGGAAGTCGTGCAGGATAAACACACAGGCGATGAGCGCCAGTCCCACGAACAGAGCATTCCACTCGGCAACGACCACTGCCGCTCCCAACAACACGCAGAGCAAGGCAATGCCGGATGCAGGGAGAAAAGCGGGGTATGCGCCGTCATCCCGACGCAAACCGGCAAGAGTCTCATCACTGCGGACGAGGGCCCGGGCTCGAGGGAAAATTGCAGCCATCGTTATTGAATCATCATTGCGGACATGCCGAGTCTCACGGGATCAAGAGTGCCTGCCCGGAATCGTCCTGCGCCGCGATCAGAAGACGTTGAATACCGTGCCGACGATCTGCGCGCCCGTATCGCTCAAGTCGCGGATGACGCTCGCCGTGTCCGCGACGCGGGTATGGTTCTTGCGCGCGAGCACCATCGCGCCGCCTGCATGGTATGTCACGCTCTGTGCGTCTGCGTACAGCTTTGCCGGCGGGGTATCGATCAGAATGACCTCGAACTTGTTCTGCATCTCCTGCAGCAAGCGGACGAGCGGCGCGCGCGACAACAGCTCCTGCGGATTGGGTGGCGGCGCACCCGCCGGGAGCAGCGCGAGACCGGCAATACCGGGGACGGGCACAACCGCGCTGTAGTCGGCGCGCCCGCACAGCACGGCCGACAGACCGACCCGATCGGCGACGTTGAACAGCTTGTGCTGCCGCGGCGATCGCATGTCGGCGTCGATCAGCAGCGTGCGCTCGCCGAGCTGCGCGAACACGACTGCGAGATTGGCGGCGAGGTAGGTGCGGCCCTCGCCGGTCGATGGACTGACGATCGCCAGCACCTTCCGCTGGTGAGTGCTGTTGAACCAGCGGATGAGAAGCTGCATTCGCAGCGCCCGCAGCTCTTCGACGCGCCGGTGAAACGGCGCATAGGCCGCGACCAGCTCCGCGCTGGCCGTGCTCTCTCCTGCCGGCAACTGTGAAAAATCGAACTGCTTCGCAAGCGCAAGATTGAGGTCTTCCTCGGTAATGAGGCCCAGCCAGATCGCCGCCTCGCCGAAGCGCAGGCCTTCCGCGCGCTGCAGCTCGACCACCCGCCGCGTGTCGGTCTCTGCGAGCTTGCCCCGCTCCACAAGAATCGAACCGATGCTGCGGTCCGACTCCACGACGTGTGCCGTTCCGTCCAGCGTCAGGACATTTTCCTCGATCTTCATGATAGTCATCCTTGTCCTGGCGCGGGAAGTGCCCAGCCGCGATTTCCCGCGCGCCCGAGAAGACCATGACTGGGTTGCCACGCATTGAGTTGTGCGAGCAGCGGTACATCCACCCTCGCAAGGTCGTCGAACGAGCGCACTCGCCGGTCGAATTGCTCCATGAAGAACACTATTGCGAGACCAATCATCGTTCCCATGATGACTGATAGCGCGAGATTCAGAGGGATCTTGGGACGTGCAGGAAGCGAAGGTTCGACGGCGGGATCGAGCACGGCCACATTGGTGCGGTTTGCGCCGCTTTCGACCTTGCTTACGACGAAGCGCTGCATGGCGCTGTCGTACGCACGTTGGGCCGTCTCGACATCGCGGTTGAACACGCCGATTTCGTTGCGGTACTCCTTGAGTTGCAGCACCCGCGCACGCTGGTCCGCCAGCGCACTGCGCAGCTGCGCTTCGTGCTGCCGCGCCTGCCGTGCCGCGTTGGCAAGGCCGGCCGTGATCTTCCTTATCTCATTGTCAGCCTGCGCGCGCAGGGCGCGATACTCTGCCCGTTGACGCTGGAGCTGCGGGTGGTTGCTGCCGAGATCCGCGGAAAGATGTTGCAGTCTCGCTTCAGCCAGCGCCGCTTCCGATGTGAGTCTCTGGATGAGAGGATTCGACAGGACCTCCGGCAACCGGTCCGGGGTCGTCCCGGCTTCGATCAAACGGCGTGCCATGCGCTCTCTCGACTCGGCTTCCGAGGCCTGGCTCTGGGCGAGCACCACCTGCGTCGATAGCTCTCCCAGCCGCGCATTCTCCACGTCCGTTCGCTCGTCGGTCGAGACGATCTTCTTTTCCCGCTGGTAATCGGTGAGCTTGGCCTGCGCCGCCTCGAGGGTGGCCCGCAAGCCCTTCAGCTGTTCGTCAAACCAGACCGCCGTGCGCTGAGTCGGTTCCACGCGCAACTCGAGGGTGGTGTCGATGTAGGCCTTGGCGAACGCGTTGGCAACCCGCGTCGCAAACTGGGCGTCGGAAGACTTGTAGGAGATCTGCACCACGCTGCTCTGCGTCGTATCGACCGTGAGCCACTTGAGCAGCCTGTCCGCCACCCAGTCTTCGTAAGAACCCGCGCCGCCGGTCTCGGACTGGAACGCCTCGCGGGCTTCTGGACTCTCCGCGAGCTGCAGTTCGCGCACGACTTTATTTACCACCTTATGGCTCTTGATGATATCGACCTGCGTCTGCATGTAAGCGGCCTGTTGCGCCTGCTGCAGCACGGGCGCGAGCATGTTGACAGTGCTCAGCGTCTGCTCGTCCTTGCTGTCCAGCAGCAGGGAGACGGTGGCCACGTACGTTTTCGGCAGCAACAGACTCACGACTAGCGTCGTCAAGACAGTGATCGCGAGCACGAGACCAAACACACCCGGTCGCGCGCGCAGTGCTAGGAATAATTGCTGGATGGTCATGATGTGATCTCGCTGTTCATGTTTCGCATTCGCGTGGACGCTCCGCTAGAACCAACTTTCCTGGACGAAAATGACATCGCCGGGCTGAATCGAATCGCTCAAGCGCACATCGAGTCGCTGAAGCTTGCCGTCAGGCGTTCTGCGGCTGAGGTTAAGCACGCGCTCGTTTGCGCGTTCCGTGAACCCGCCGCCGAGCGACACGGCCTCCATGATCGTCATGTTGTCCTCGAATCGATAGGAACCGGCGCGGCGGACCTGGCCGTGAATGTAAAAGACCGGGGCGCGCTGCACGTAAATCGTGTCGCCGTTCTGAATGTCGACGTTCTTCGACAGATCGCCCATGCGCACCATCGCCGCAACGTCGATTTCCAGTTTCTCGATCTTGCCGTTGCGATTCAGCACAAGGCTGACCGTATTGGCGCCCACGGGGCTTACGCCCCCGGCCAGCGCGAGGACGTCAGTCAGTCTGGAACTGGAAGTGTCGAGCGCATACCGTCCCGGCTTGTTGACCTCGCCCAGAACGGAGACCTGTCTGCTGCGCAACTCCGTCATCACGACAGTGACCTGCGGACTCAGCATGAATTTTCCGCGTTTCAACTGCCGTGCGATCTCGGCGCCCGCGTCGGCCAGCGTCAAGCCGTTCACCTTCACCTCGCCGACGAGGGGAAAAGTGATCGTGCCGCGCTGGGAGACGCGCGCCTCCGTGGTGAGATCGGGATACTGGAACACGGTGACGCGAATGTTATCGCCGGCGCCAAGCTGGTCGGCCGTTTCGGCCCAAGCTTGCGCCGCGAGCAGCATCGAGGCCGCGCCGGCCAGGGCTGCAAGCCATCTCGAGCAGCGATGGGCTGTCTTGAAATGCAAAGTCGACTGCGCTTGTGGGGTCATGGTCGTCACTCCTCCAGAGGCGCCGGGTCCGCACAGGCCGGCCACGCCTCCTTCAATAAGTTGATCAGTCATCCATGCTGCCGGAAAGCTTGCGGTGCAAACTTTAAGCGGGCTGTATGACGTTTCCCCCCGGGGAGAGTTATCGCGGCATGCCTCGATTGGACTAGCGGAGGCGGAGCAGAGCGGCACTCAGGTGAAGACACATGGGATGTGTCCCTGTTATCATTCACCGCGTAATTCTTCGCAGCGGCGGACGACTGGAAGCCGCCCGTTACGCGCTTGGGCATCTGCAGCGTGAACGCCACAGCGAATAGCGGCGTTCACGCCCGCCTAAAAGCCGCGCCGCAAGTCGTTCTGCGACGCAGGTTGCCGGTTCGATGCGGTCCTTCGACGCGCCGGCATGCGACAGTTTCCCGCCTACAAATTGCTGTCAGACTGAAACGACGCGGCTGTCGCGATTCAACGATAGGTTGTCGTTCCAGAGCGACATTTTGTCTCTGAACAGCGACAGATAAATCCTAATTCCGTCAGCGAGTTACTCAAAACTGCCCAAAACCCGTCGCTGCATGACGACAAACGAGGTCATGCTCGCCCCGCCGAGCGGCCTCAATTCTTTGATTTAGTTGAATTCATCGAACTGGCATACGCATTGCTAACTTGCGGCCGTGCCGACGTGAAAACATTCACGCGAAAAGGCAAAGAGGCGCACGCAAGAGCGGATTACATCGCTCTCACGTGAGGCAGACGAAAAGTCCACGCCATTTCAGGGAGAGCAAGTGACAGCGCACGAATCGTTGGCGGCCTCCGCCCGCCGTATCACGCCCGCAGCCCGTCCCAACCATACCACGGATTTCGCCCGGCAGGCCCGAATGAGCTTGCCTTGCGTCAGGCAACATGGAGCGTCGTGGGTATGACGCTCCCGCACCCGACTTCAGCCGGTTCGGATTTTTTCAATTTCGCTATCAAGGATTCGCAAATGCGTCGTGGTGGTGTTTTATCCATAGGTTACGGTGCTCACCTAACTCCCGCCGGACGCGGCGAAGCGAGAAGTCCCGTTGTTGATGATCGTTCGCCCACCAGGACGCGCGCGCCTGCAGCCGCAACAGTTTGGGCTGCGATCCTTGTGCTGCTTCTCGGTGCCGGCTTGCCATTCGCAGCCCAGGCCCAGACCTGCGTGCCGGGCACAACACCCGACTGGATGGTGACGAGTGATCAGTTGGCAGCGCGGGTGCGGCCCGCCGAATGCGCAGGGGTGGAGCAGAGCCCGCCGGATTTCGGCTGGCCAAGCACCGGCGGCAGCTACCAGTTAACGCTCACCTATCCGGACGGCAGCACCAAGTCGGTCTCGACCAACAAGAACTGGGTGAACTGGGGCGAGGTACTGCCCGCGGGCACCTATAGCTGGCGCGTGACGTCGAACGGCACCGCGAGCCGCGCGCGGCAGTTCACGGTGGCGGCCAGCGCGACGCCCTTCCTCGTCCCGGCGATGAGCAGCGTGCTTTCGCAGCTTGCGGCCAAGCCGCGCCCGCGCGGCCTGCCAAACGCCACCACATTGGCGACCATGGAGAGCCAGCGGTCAAGCGCGGTCTCGGCACTGCTGCAGGACGTGAAGCGACGGTTCCGCGAGTCGTTGCCGGGAACGAGCGGCGGTGATGGACTCGCCTACAGCGAGGCCGCCCTTCGGGCCGCCGCTGCGGCGGTGTATAGCAACCAGGGCTCCTACTACAACGACGCCATCCGCCGGGTGATGAACCTCGCCTCGTGGGATCCGCGCGGGACGACCTCTTACGCCAACGATAACGTGGGCTCGCGCTCTGTATCGTGGGCGCTCGCGCTGGGCTACGACTGGCTCTATCCACGCCTCTCCTCCACCCAGCGGAGCCAGATTCTGGCCGCGCTGAAGGTGCGCGTGGGCGACATGTACAGCGGCGTGATGGCCTCGATTGCGCGCTATCCGCGGAACTCGTATGACAACCAGTCATTAATGGTCGCCGCGGCCATCGCGGCGCTCGTCGCGCCCGACCTGGCTGAGGCGACCACCTGGTTGAACGAAGCGCTGCCGCTCGCCCTCAACGCGATCAACCCGTGGGGCGGCGAGGAAGGCGGCTTCAGCAACAGCGAGACGCAGGGCTTCTGGGACGTGGGTGAGCAGCTCCTGCCCTGGTATGTCCTGCGCTGGTCGACCGGAATCGACGTTGCGAAGAAGGCGTGGGTGAAGAACTGGGCGCGCTACATGGCCTACTTCGCCCCGCTCGGTACCCCGGCGCAGCTGTTCGGCGATGGCCTCGAGATGAACATCACCGAAAACCGTGCGCGCTTTGGCAAGGGTTACACGTATTTCGCGCCCACGCCGCTCGGGCGCTGGTACGCCTTGACGCTCACCGGCGAGGACCAGACGCGCCTGGAGTACCTGATGGCCCCGCCGGCCGACTTCACTACCGCCTCCTATCCCACGGGCACGCCGAACACCGCGCTCTTGCCCACGATCGGACAGATCGCGATGCACAGCGATCTCGCGAACCCGGCCCGCACCTCGGTCTACTTCAAGAGCAGTCCTCCGCCCTACGGTGCGTTCAATCACAGCCACGCCGACCAGAACAGCTTCGTCGTGAACGCGGGCGGACAGCGCCTGGCGATCGAGTCGGGCTACTACGATGGCTACAAGACGACGCACTGGTACCAGTGGTATCACCAGACCCGCGCCAAGAACGCCATCACCTACGACAACGGCCAGGGCCAGATCTTCTACGAGCAAGGCGGCAAGATGGGCTATGGGGCGCTCACCCGCTACGCCAGCGGGACGGACTACGACATTGTGACCGGCGATGCGACGCAGGCCTACGGCGGCGCGCTCACCAAGGCGCAGCGCTCCTTGATCTACCTGCGGCCGAATCTCATCCTGGTCTACGACAACCTTGCCTCCGACTATAACCGGCAGTGGGAATGGAACATCCATGCCCTGAATCAGATGAGCGTCATCTCGGACCAGAGGATCTCGCTCTCCAACAATGGTCAGAGCCTGTGCGTCGACATGCTCGCCGGACCGACCATGCGCTTCACGCAGACCAACCAGTTCACCGCCAATCCTTCCAGCGGCGCCCCCCAGTGGCACGGCAAGTTCTACAACACAGCGCTCTCGACCACCGCGGAATTCATCGCGCTCATGCGCGTGGGTTGCACGACGACTACCGCGAGCGCCAGCAAATCGAACGGCGTGTGGACCGTACAGGCGGGCGGCAAGACCGTGCAGATCAGCGACAGTGCCATCACTGTTAGCGGTTCCACGTCGGCCGCCGACACAACCGCGCCGTCGGTGCCGACCGGCCTTACGGCTACCGCCGCGTCCTCGAGCCAGATCAACCTCTCGTGGAACGCGTCCACCGACAACGTCGCAGTGACCGGCTACTACGTCTATCTCAACGACAAACCGCTCACCACCACGACGAGCACCTCGTTCTCCCACACCGGCCTCACCGCAGGCACCACGTACAACTACCGCGTGAGCGCCTACGACGCGGTGCCCAATCATTCGGCCTGGACTAATGTGGTCTCGGCAACGACTCCGCAATCCAGCACCGCCGACACCACCGCCCCGTCGGTACCCACCGGCCTCACCGCTACCGTGGCGTCCTCCGCCCAGATCAACCTCGCGTGGAACGCGTCCACCGACAACGTCGCAGTGACCGGCTACTATGTCTATCTCAACGACAAACCGCTCGCCACCACGACGAGCACCTCGTTCTCGCACACCGGCCTCGCCGCAGGCACCACGTACAACTACCGCGTGAGCGCCTACGATGCGGTGCCCAATCATTCGGCCTGGACGGCGCCGGTCTCGGCAACGACCCCGCAGACCACCACCGCCGACACAACCGCGCCGTCGGTGCCGACCGGCCTCACGGCTACCGCCGCATCCTCGAGCCAGATCAACCTCTCGTGGAACGCTTCCACCGACAATGTCGGTGTGACGGGATACTACGTCTACCTCAACGACCAGCCGCTCACCACCACGACAAACAGAAGCTTCTCGCACACCGGCCTGAGTGCCGGCACCACCTACAACTACCGCGTGAGCGCCTACGACGCGGTTCCCAATCATTCGGCCTGGACGGCATCGGCCTCGGCAACGACCTCAGGCGGATCGTCGGGCGGCGTCACACAGGGGAACACGGGCGGACTGCCCGTCATTCCAGGGGCTTCGGGGTTCGGCATCAACACCAAAGCCGGCCGCGGCGGCACTGTTTACCGGGTCACCAACCTGAACGCAAGCGGAACGGGCTCCCTCAAGGCCTGCACAGATGCCAGCGGCCCGCGCGTCTGCGTCTTCGAAGTATCGGGGACGATCTATACGACGAGCGACCTCGTGATCAGGAATCCATACATCACCATCGCCGGTCAGACCGCGCCTTCGCCTGGCATCCTGATCCGTGGCGCCGGGATGCTAATCAATACGCACGATATACTCATTCAGCACATACGGGTGCGGCCCGGCGACGCCACGACGGGCCCGGCTCCGATCAATCGTGATGCGTTCAAGATCGAGGCGTACCTAGCGGATACCTACAACGTCGTGATCGACCACGTATCCGGCAGCTGGAGCACCGATGAGCTGATTTCCGTGTGGGGCTCGAGCAGCGGCAAGATTTACGACGTCACCATTCGCAACTCGATCTTCAGCGAAGCGCTGAATAACTCGATCTCGCCGGACGGGCCGCACCCGGCCGGCCCGATCATAGGCTATCGCGCGAGCCGCATCATGCTGGCGAACAGCCTGATGGCCTTCAACGGCTGGCGCAATCCGCTGGTGCGCGACGACTCGACTGACGTCATGATCATCAACAACATGCTTTACCGGACTCGCGGCTATACCATCGATCAGATCGACTTTGGCACCAAGGGCGCCGGCGATGTTCCAATGCGGGCTTCGGTCCAAGGCAATCACTTCGTGCTCGCCCCGGGCATGTCGCCCATCAATACCATCAGCATAAACTCCGGAAGCGCCTCATCGTTCAAGATCTTTGTAACAGACAACACTGGACCCTGGATGACCAGTGATCCGTGGTCGGTCGTGGCAACCAGCCGGAGCAAATCGACCATCAATGTGGCGACACCGCCAGTATGGTCGTCGGGAGTGGTGCCCATGCCTTCCTCCTCCGTGGAGAACTACGTGCTGAGCTATGCCGGGGCCCGCCCCCTCGATCGTGATCCCGTCGATGCCAGGGTCGTGTCCCAAGTGCGAACACGAACCGGTGCGATCATCGACTCCCCATCACAGGTAGGGGGTTACCCGAACCTTCCGGTGAACTACAGGGCGCTCACACTGCCGGCGGATCCGAACACCATAACGTCCAGCGGTTATACCAACCTCGAACTCTGGCTGCAGAGCATGGCTAGAGCACTCGAAGGTCTTTAGAAATTTAGGATAGAGCTATGCGCACTCGCACCAGAACAGCCACCGCTCGACTGCGTGGTATCCGGTCGAGGCGAGGTTCGTGCGCCGCTGCGGGCTTCACGCTCCTCGAGCTGCTGGTGGTCATCGTGATCATCGGGCTGCTCGCCGGCTACGTCGCACCCCGCTATTTTTCCCAGGTCGGGAAATCGGAGGTCCAGGTCGCGAGAGCGCAGATCGATGCGATCGAAAAGGCGCTCGATCAGTACCGCCTCGACACGCGGCGTTATCCCACTGCCGAACAGGGACTCGACGTGCTGATCACCAAACCGGCGAGTGAGCCGAACTGGAACGGCCCGTACCTGAAAAAGACGGCCCCGAACGACCCGTGGGGACGGCCCTATGTCTACCGTGTTCCGGGACAGAAGGGTGAGTTCGATCTCTTTTCCTACGGCCGTGACGGGAAACCGGGCGGCTCCGGCGAAGACGCCGATATCGGAAGCCTGTAGCCGGAATGAAAATCCAGATCAACGCCGTCGACGCCGGGCAGAACGTCGTCTCACTGAGTTTGGAGGCCGCAAGCGAATCGATCGCGCTCGACGCCGCTCGCAAACAGGGCTTGACCGTCCTGTCGGTCCGCTCGCAGGCGCTCGCGCTCCCGTATTCAGGCAAGTCTTCGGCATTCCCGATAACGCTGTTCTCGATTGAACTGATGGCGCTGCTTGAAGCCGGGCTCAACCTGGTGGAAGCGCTGCAGACGCTGAGCGAGAAGGAACTCAATGGCGAGCGGCAGGTTGTTCTGGCCGGGATACTGGGCGCGATTTATCGGGGGGAGTCGTTTTCGCAGGCCGTGAGCCGGTTTCCGCAGCACTTTCCGCCGCTCTACGTCGCAACGCTCAAGGCGAGCGAGCGCACGGGCAACGTGCGCGAAGCCTTGTCGCGCTACATCGCCTATCAGGAAGAACTCGACCGCGTCCGCAAGAAAGTCGTCTCCGCCTCGATCTATCCCGCCATATTGATCGTCGTGGGCAGCCTCGTCCTGGCGTTTCTCGTGTTCTACGTGGTGCCGCGCTTTGCCCGCGTCTACGAGGGCGTCTCGGCCAACCTGCCATTTTTTTCGGAACTGCTGCTCGCCGCCGGCCGCGGCATCCAGCAGCACGGCTGGCTGCTCGGGCTCGCGGCGGTCGCGGCTGTTGCCGGCGGCCTGTATGGCCTGACCCGCCCCGGCTTCCGGGCGTGGCTCAATGAACGCCTGTGGCAGATTCCGGTGGTGGGAGAGCGAATGAAGGTCTATCAGCTCGCCCGGCTTTACCGCACCGTCGGCATGCTGCTGCGCGCCGGCATCCCGGTGGTTTCCGCGCTGGGCATGGTGCGCGGCCTGCTCGCCGCGCATCTGCGCCCGCAGCTCGCGCGCGCCCGCGAACTGATCCAGGAAGGCCGGTCGATGTCGGCCGCGCTCGGCGCCACCGGTCTTGCCACCCCGGTGGCGGCGCGGATGATGGCCGTGGGCGAGCGCGGCGGCGAGATGGGCGAGATGATGGAACGGATCGCCCGCTTCCATGACGACGAGATGGCGCGTTTCATCGACTGGTTCACGCGCGCCTTCGAACCGGTCCTGATGGCGGTGCTCGGACTGGCGATAGGCGGAATCGTGGTCCTCATGTACATGCCGATTTTCGAGCTTGCGGGGAACATCCAATGAACCGACCCGACGATCCCGCCGTCGCGATTTCCCCCGAGGACCTGCAATGGGCGCGCGGCGAAAGCGCGCGCAGCGAGCGCAAGCTGATCGAATTGCTCGAGGAGCGGCTCGCCTGCGGTCCCGCGGAGTTCGTGGCGCGCCTTGCCCTGACCCTGCGTCTGCCCGCCGTGGCCCTCGACGACATGCGGGCGGAGGCGCCCGCCTTCGAGCTCATTCCGTATGCCGAGGCTTCGCGGCGCGGCTGCATCGCGCTGCGCGCGCCCGACGGCGCTTTGTCTGTGGTGCTGGGCGATCCTTACGACCTCGATGCCCAGGACTGGATCGAAGCGCGAATGCGTGCGCCCTTCTGCTATCGGATCGCGCACCGTCTGGACATCCTCGCCTATCTTTCGCAACAGGAAACGCACCTGCGGGCGCTCGACGGCATCGCCGCCGGCATCGGCGAACGCGGGAAGGCCCGGGAGGATGCCGAGGAAATCTCGATCGAGACCATCAGCGAGACCGACAGCACGGTGGTAAGGCTCGTCAACTCCACGCTCTACGACGCCTTGAAGGCGGGCGCGAGCGACATTCATCTGGAGTCGACCGCGTCCGGTCTTACCATCAAGAACCGCATCGATGGCGTGCTCACTCCCGCCGAGTCCCTTCCCGGCATCGAACTGGCCGAGCAGGTGATCTCGCGCATCAAGGTCATGTCCGAGCTCGATATCGCCGAGCGCCGGGTGCCGCAGGACGGTCGCTTCAAGGCGCGCAGAAACGGCCGTGAAATCGACTTTCGCGTCTCGGTCATGCCGAGCGTCTTTGGCGAAGACGCCGTGCTGCGCATTCTCGACAAGCAATCCCTTTCGGACCAGTTGCGCGGCCTTACGCTCGATTCGCTCGGATTCGGCGACAGTTTGATCCAGCGGCTGCGCCGGCTCTCCTCGGAGCCGCACGGCATGCTGCTGGTGACGGGCCCCACCGGCAGCGGCAAGACCACCACGCTCTACGCGGTAATGACCGAAGTCAACAAGGGGCTCGACAAGATCATCACGATCGAGGACCCGGTTGAATACCAGCTCCCCGGCGTGCTCCAGATCCCGGTGAACGAGCAAAAAGGCCTCACCTTCGCCCGCGGGCTGCGCTCCATTCTCCGGCACGACCCTGATCGCATCATGGTGGGCGAGATTCGCGACCCGGAAACAGCCGAGATTGCGGTTCAGTCGGCGTTGACCGGGCACCTCGTCTACACCACCGTGCACGCGAACAACGCATTCGACGTCCTCGGCCGGTTCATCCACATGGGCATGGACGCCTACAACTTCGTGTCGGCGTTGAACGCGGTGCTCGCCCAGCGGCTGGTGCGGGTCATCTGCCGCGAATGCGCGATCGACGAGCGACCTGATGATGCCACGCTGGTCGAATCGCAGATCGAGACGAAGAACCGCGGCGGATACCGCTTCATGCGGGGCCGCGGCTGCGCGAGCTGCCGCGGCACGGGCTACCGGGGGCGCAAGGCGATCGGCGAGCTGCTCGTCATGAACGACAGCCTGCGCGAATTGATCGTCGCGCGCGAACCGGCGCGAAAACTCAAGGAAGCCGCGTGCGCGGCCGGGACTGTCCCATTGCGGGAAGCCGCGCTCGATCTCGTCAGAACCGGCGAAACCACGCTCGAGGAAATCAACCGTGTCACCTTTGTGACGTAGGCGTCCGCGCATGGATTACGGAAGAGAACCATAGTTCTACGACTCAGCAGTCAGGGAGGGATCAATGAAAAAACTATTACCGGCGATGACGCTCGTCACCGCATTGGCGTGCGGTGCGGCGCAGGCCGCGTTGCTCTACGTCGACCCGGCCAATCCGGGCGCCACGGACTCCGGCGCCGGAGATGCGCTGCATCCGTACCGCACGCTCACCTACGCCATGAAGCAGCTCAAGCCCGGGGACACGCTGAACATTGCCGGCGGGACATATCGCGAGTCGCTGATCTTCCCTCAAGTCTCCTGGTCGGCGGGGTCGGCCGTGATACAGCCGATGAGCAGCGCGCCGGTTTTGATCAAGGGCTCCAACGTCGTGACGGGATGGACCGCCCCGGGGGCCGGGCTATTCGTCAGAAACGGGTGGACCGTGAACAGCCAGCAGGTCTTCGTCGATGGCGTATCGTTGCAGCAGATCGGCGGCAAGATCTTCAGCAACGATCCGTGGATCTGGCCCGGGCGCGTGGCCGGCGGGCTCGCCGAGTTGACCGATAACAGTTTCTATTACGACATTGCCGCGCAGAACCTCTACGTCAAGGTTCCCTTGACTTCGCTTGACGGACATATCGTCGAAGTAAGCGTGCGGCCGCATCTGGTGTTCGGCAGCGCCGTGGAGAACGTGACGCTGCGCCAATTGCGCTTCCAGCACGCGAACACCACGGCGCTGAATCAGACCGGCGCCGTGCACCTGTGGCGCAGCAATCGCAACGTGCTCGACGGGCTGGACGTGAGCTATGTGGACGGCACCGGGTTCGACGTCACGGGCGAGGACAATGTCCTGCGGAACAACAAGGCCAATCGCAACGGACAGCTCGGGATGAAGGTCCGCGGAAAGCGCAATCTCCTCGAGGGCAATGAGACCAGTTTCAATAACACCCGCGGCTTCCAGAAGTGGTGGGAAGCCGGCGGCGCGAAGTTTGTCGGCGAGGGCGGGCTCATCGATTCGACGGTCAAGCGCCATGTCGCGGTCGGCAACCTCGGCGATGGGATCTGGTTCGACTGGATGAACAGCAACAACCGGATCTACGAGAACCTGTCCGCCTACAACAGCGGCATGGGCATCCACTACGAGGCGAGCCAGAAGGGCTACATCTACAACAACTACGTGTTCGGCAACCGGCAGCGCGGCATCTATCTGCCGCACAGCTCGGGTTCCGTCGTCGCGTTCAATATGGTGGCGAATAACCGTTATGAGGGCACTGCCATCGTAGACGAGGGACGTGATCCGACCAACACGTTGCTCAGACCGGTCGGCAACCTCGTGCACGGCAACATCATCGCGTGGAACGGCAGGTCCGCCCTCGTGCTGCCGCTGGAACTCGCCGACAACCGCTCCGACTACAACCTCTTCCTGGGTGTCACGCAGCCGGCTTTCTCGCTGGGCTGGCCTTCGACCACGAGCCCCATCCGCACGGGCCTGGATGCCTGGAGAACCGCGTCCGGCCAGGACCTGCATTCCTGGTTCCAGGTATTCGACATTCCGTCCACGCTGGCGACTGCGTTCGAGCAGATGAACCCGTATCCGGACTGGAGCCCCGTGCTCTCGGTCGCCTCCAGTTACTCCCTCCCGGCTCTGAGCGACATCCTGCCAACGCACACCAAACCCGGGCCCTCGCTGCAGCTTGTAGCTTCCGGTGGCGACACCGGTGGCTCGACGGGTGACACGGGCGGCTCCACCGGTGATACCGGAGGTTCCACCGGCGACACGGGTGGTTCGACAAAACCAGGCAAGGGCCTGGGAAGGAACAAGAAATAGATGCGCTTCCCGCTCGCACGCAGGCATTGCCGGGACGGCGATCCCGATGATGGCCTGGAACTTACCCAGAGCACGCAATCGGTGAAAAACGTGAATATCGTCGAAGAAAATCCTGAGCACGGGAAACCGCCTCTGACTTCGTCAAAGTGGGCAAACCGACTTTCGGAGAAATCAGCGATGCGTGTCTTGTGGCGCGACCATCTGCGTATCGGCCTGGGATCGAAGTGGCTCGCCCTCGCCGGCTACCGCCGCGGCCTGCGTCCAACACCGAGCGCAAAAGAAATCGTCGTGGTGGACTCCGCGGACGCTTCGGGGCCGTGGCAGGCCGCCGTCGATGCGCTGCCCGCCGCGCTTGCGCTGTGGGATCGGCCCCGGCTGGACGTGACGGTGGTGCTCTCGAATCATTTCGTGCGATACGCCCTGCTGCCCTGGAACGCGACCCTCAAGTCGGAAGCCGAGTGGCTCGCCCTCGCGCGCCACCGCTTCAGCAGCGTGCACGGCCCTCTGGCAGAAGAATGGGTTGTCCGGGTCGCGGAAACGGGAGGACGTGAAAGCCCGCGTATCGCGAGCGCGATCGATCAGGCGCTGCTGGCGGCCATCGAGGAAGGGATTGCCGGCGCCGGCGCGTCCCTGGTGTCGGTGCAACCGTATCTGATGGCCGCCTTCAACCGCATGCGCCCGATGATAGGCAATGCGTCGTCCTGGCTCGTGATCGAGGAACCCGGCCGTCTCACGCTGGCGCTCATCCAGGGCGGCGTGTGGCGGGCGATTCGCAGTCGGCGCAGAGACGATCCCCGGCACCTGACGCTTCCCGAAGTTCTCGAGCGCGAAAGCGCCCTTCTCGCACTGGAAGAGCCGTGCACGCGAGTCGTCATCCATACGCACCTCACGGTCGACACACCCATGCACGGCGCATACGAACTGTACGACGTGACACCCGACGCGGCAGCCGGTGACCGGGAGCTTGCGATGGCGTTGGAGTAAGCCCGACGATGTATATACTCGATCTCGATTTTCGCAAAACCCGTCCTGCGTCGCCGTGGGCACGGTGGGTGCTGCTCGCACTCGCCATTGCTTTCATGTCAGACCTCGCCGTTTCGTACTACGGCGTTCGCAAGGCGATCACGCACAACGAGCAGCGCCTGGCCCAACTCGGGCGCTCGATGGATGGCGCCACAAGAGCCGCGCTGACCTCGCGCGCCCCCTCACCGGAGGAAATCCGGCTCGCCCGCGACACCATTGAGCGGCTCGCCATGCCGTGGGACAACCTCTTCGGCGCGCTCGAGGCAACCGCAAGCGATAAAGTGGCGCTACTCGCGATCGAGCCCGACCCCAAGTCCGGAACGGTGCTGATCTCCGGGGAAGCAATAGACTACCCTGCCGCGCTCGACTACGTCTCGCAACTCGGCCGCGCGAGAGCCCTGGACCGCGCACATCTCGTCCGGCACGAGCGCCAGCAGGACGCTCCGCAACAGCCGGTGACGTTTTCCATTTCAGCGACCTGGAGCAAGGCAAAATGATCATTTCGAGCACACTGCGGCGGATACGCGATGAGCTGGGCGTCATCGGACTGGCATCGATCGGGCTGCTCGCGGGCGCCGCGTTCTTCCTGTTCTTCGCGCTGAGGCCGCTCGAGGCGCGCAACGGAGATCTTGAGCGCCAGCTTGCGGTGAACTCGCGCCAGAATCTGTCGTCGGATCCCACATTCATCCGTGCGTCGACCCCGGCGGCAAAGATCGCAGCGTTCTACCATTTCCTGAAAACGGAACAACAGCCCACCGATTGGCTTGCGCGGCTCCACGCTGCGGGCCAGGCGACAGGAGTCGAACTCCGCTCCGCGGATTACCGGCTGCAAAAGACCGGCACGCGCATCGAGCGCTACGAGATCACGCTGCCGGTCAGGGGAAACTACGCACAGATCCGCGCCTTCCTCGAAAACGCGCTGGCCGGGATCCCGGTGCTGTCGCTCGACGAGGTGAAATTCAGGAAGGAGCGCGCGAGCGATGCGTCGGTGCAAGCCGAACTGCGTCTTACGCTTCATCTCGTCAATCCCTGAACTCGTTGTATTGGGTGAAACCATGACATCATTCCTGACAAGAAATATTCCGCCGCGCGCCATTCTGGCCGCCGGGGCCATGACGCTGCTCGTCTCGGTCGTGATGGGCCGTGAAAACGGGGAACCGCCTGCGGTCGTCGCGCTTGCCGCTCGCACGGCCGCGCCGGCTTCTTCGCCCGCGACGGTCGACGATCTCGATCTGCAAAAGCTCACGCGCTCGAGGAAAGCGGAGACCATCGCCGACCTGTTTGCACCCCGCAATCTGACATTAGCCGCGCTGCCTCAGGTCACAAGTGCCGAACCGGCTCCGCCACCTGCTCCCAGCGCACCGCCGCTCCCGTTCACCTATCTGGGCCAGTTCATCGACGGCGAGAAGACGGAGGTGTTCGTCACCCTGGGTGATGAGCACTACAGCATCGAAAAGGGCAAGACGATCGACGGTCAGTACAAGGTCGAGAAGGTCACCCCAACCGCCGTGACTTTCGTCTATCTTCCGCTCGGGACCCGGCAGAGCCTGCCGATCCCGGTGCTGAAATAAGGAATTGCCATGACACGATATATCTGGATGCTGCTCGCAGCGTTGGTCATCGCCGGCTGTGCGACCCTCTCTCCCACCCCGAATCCCGCTTTCACGGAGGGCCGCACACTGGTCGAGTCCGGTAGCGTCGAACAGGGTCTTGCGCGCGTGGAGGAGGCGATCAAGGCCGAACCCCGCAATCAGGAATACCGCACCTACTATTACCGGCAGCGCGATCTTGCCGTTCAGCGCTATATCGCCGTGGCGGACACGGCGCGGAGTACGAACGCCTTCGACGCCGCGGAACAGGGATACCGGCGGGCGCTCGCGCTCGACCCCGCCAATGCGCGGGCCACGGCCGGCCTCGAGAGCTTGCAGGTGGAGCGCCGACATCGGGCGCTGCTCACCGAAGCGGAAAGCCTGCTCAAGCAAGGCAACGTCGATGCCGCCCATGCCAAGGCGCGGGAGATCCTGGTCGAAAACTCCACCCACCGCAACGCGCAGGCGCTCATCCGGCGCATCGAACAGCAGAGCATGAAAGCGGCGGCCGAAACACCGCAGCTCAACGCCGCCCTGCGCAAGCCCATAACGCTCGAATTCCGGGATGCGACCCTGCGTGCGGTCTTTGAATTGATCTCGAAGCACACCGGCCTAAACTTCATCTTCGATCGCGACGTGAAGCCGGATCTCCGCACCACGGTGTTCGTCAAGGACACCACGATCGAGGATGTCATCCGCTTCGTGCTCGTCACGAACCAGCTGGAGCGCAAGGTGCTCAACGAGACGACGCTCCTCATCTATCCCAACACGCCGGCCAAGACCCGCGACTACAGGGAGCTTGTGGTGAAGAGCTTCTACCTCGCCAATGCCGACGTGAAGAACACGGCGAACATGATCAAGGCGGTGGTCAAGACCCGGGACCTCTATATCGACGAGAAGCTCAACCTGCTGGTGATCCGCGACACGCCGGAGGCCGTGCGCATCGCCGAGCGCCTGGTGGCGAATCAGGACCTGGCGGAGCCGGAAGTGATGCTCGAGGTCGAAGTGCTCGAAGTCGGCTACAACAAGCTGAGTGAGATCGGGATCAACTTTCCGGAGCGCGTGAACTTCGGCGCACCGCTCACGGACGGCACGCCGCCCGCGCTGGCCACACTCGCTCGCAAGAACCTGGTGGCCTTCGCCGTCAATCCGCTTCTCATCCTCAATCTCAAGAGCCAGGACGGGCACACCAACATTCTCGCCAATCCCCGCATCCGCGTGAAGAACAAGGAAAAGGCCAAGATCCACATCGGCGACAAGGTGCCCGTCATCACCACCACCGCCACCGGGACCGGCTTCGTATCGGAATCGGTCAATTATCTCGACGTGGGGCTGAAACTCGAAGTCGAACCGGTCGTGTTCCTCGAAGACGACGTCGGAATCAAGGTCGGGCTCGAGGTCAGCAACATCGTGCGGGAGATCCAGAGCAAGAGCGGCACCCTCACCTACCAGGTCGGCACGCGCAATGCCGCCACGACCTTGCGCCTGAAGGACGGCGAGACGCAGGTGCTGGCCGGTCTCATCAGCGACGAAGACCGCCGCAATGCCGCCAAGGTGCCGCTGGTGGGCGACCTGCCGGTGGTCGGGCGCCTCTTCACGAACAACAACGACAGCTCGGCCAAGACCGAGATCGTGCTCCTGATTACACCGCGCGTGGTGCGCAACCTCAAGCGGCCCGGCATCCAGCTCGAGGAATTTCCTTCGGGCACCGATGGCACAGTCGGCGCGGCCCCGCTCACGCTGCCGAGCGCGCCCAGGACGGCTGAACGGCCCATACCTTCCGCCGCGGTGCCAGGCTCGACGCCCGCCACGGTCACTCGCTAGGCGGCTCCGCAACGATGCAACGGTCTGCCGGTTTCACGCTGATCGAGCTGCTCATCACGGTGGCAATCGTGGCGTTGCTCGCCTCGGTCGCTCTGCCCCTCTCGGAAGTTTCGGTGCAGCGCGGAAAAGAACAGGAGCTGCGGCGCTCGCTGCGTGAAATCCGCGATGCGATCGACGCCTACAAGCGCCATGCGGACGAAGGACGAATCAAGCGCTCGGCTGACGAATCGGGTTATCCGCCCACGCTTTTCATATTGGTCGAGGGCGTTGCCGACGTGAAAAGCCCGACCGGGACCAAGATCCGATTCCTGCGGCGCCTGCCCCGCAATCCGTTTTGGAGCGACCCGCAGACGCCACCCGAGCAGACCTGGGGGCTGCGCAGCTATGACAGCCCGCACGATGCGCCGCTGGCCGGCCGCGATGTCTTTGACGTCTACTCCCTCAACCCGGGGATCGGGTTGAACGGAATTGCATACAAGGACTGGTAAGTCGTGCGAGCCCATGCGATACGGAAGGCAGGATTCACCCTGGTCGAGTTGATGGTGGTGCTCGCCATCATCGCGCTGCTCGTTTCCATCGTTGCCCCGCACTACGTCGGGCGAATTGCCCGGGCCGAAGAAGCGGTGCTCCGGGAAAACCTCACGCTCATGCGCGAGGCGCTGGACAAGCACTATGCCGATGCCGGCCGCTACCCCGCAGCGCTCGAAGATCTCGTCACGAAGCGCTACCTGCGCAGCATTCCGAGCGACCCGATCACGCAAAGCAGCGCAACGTGGGTCGTGATCGCCCCTGCCGATCCGCAGAAGGGTGCGGTCTACGATGTCCGCAGCGGCGCCAAGGGCACCGGCGCAGATGGCAAACCCTATGACCAATGGTAGACCGCCCCGCGAGCAAGGAGGCTTCACCTATCTCGCGCTGCTGATCGCAGTGGCGCTGATCGGCGTGGGTCTTGTTGCCACGAGCGCGGTCTGGTCGCAGTCGCGCCAGCGTGAAAAGGAACAGGAACTGCTGTTCATCGGCAACCAGTTCCGGCAGGCGATCAAGCGCTACTATCAGCGCACCCCGGGCGCGGTCAAGCGCTACCCTGCGAAGCTGGAGGATCTGCTCGAAGACAAGCGCTATCTCACCAGGCAAAGGTACCTGCGGAGGATCTACGTCGACCCGCTCACCGGGAAAGCGGGGTGGGGGCTGATTCCGGCCCCGGGTGGGGGCGTCATGGGCGTCTACAGTCTGTCGAACGAAAAGCCGATCAAGACCGGTGGATTCACGGAGGAAGACCAGGCCTTCGAGGGTGCGAAGCGTTATTCCGAGTGGCGGTTCATCTACCAGCCCCTGGCGACGGCCGCATTGCAGGCACCCCCGCCACCCCGGGCGCCGGCACGCTAGAAGGTAAGCCGCGCGCTAACGCTGAGAATGGTCGTGTCGTAGTCCCGGAAGGGGTGGTTCGACGTGCGGTTTTCGTAGCGCACGCCCGCAAACTGGCAGGTCGATCCGGCCACCCCCGTCCGTTGGGTCAAATGCCGGGGTCCGGTCAGAGCATTGGGAAGGTGGCCGCCGCGGAACTCAAAGCCGCGTTGCGGGGACTGGTCACGGTTACGCATGCACCGTCAGCGGTGCAGACATGCCGCCCACCCCTCGCGCGACTGCCGTGCTGGTTCCGCGAGCGACCGGTTACAAGAATGAATCAGCCGCGTGACAATCGTGCGGCTTGCTTTGGGATCGCAGATGGGCGGATCGAACTAGAGCCTGCCGGCGGACGCATCTCAGGGATTGAGGATACGCAGTGCGAGGGCTTTGCCGATAGCCTGCGTGCGGTTGAGCACATTGAGCTTGCGCCGGATCTTCTGCACGTGATTCGTCACCGTCAGGAGTGTGAAATGGCGGCCACGCGCGGCAAGATGCTGTTCCAACGGAAAAAGCACTCGCGTGTCCCGGCCGTTACTCGTACCAGATCTCACGCTGGACCGTTCCGTCCCTGAACTGCACCCGGATGATGCTGGGTATCGCTCTCAGGGCGAGAGCAATCGCGTAATCTTCAGCCTCCTGCTGCGTGGGAAATGACCATGGGACATCATGCGTGGTCTTGATGCACCAGCGGCCTTCAGGGGTCGCCGATACGACGTAGATGCGCTTCGTATTGGAACGATGCATAGGATCGAGTTCCTCCAGTTGATGCATGAACGAGCGCTCCATCCATCTCGCCGGGAGATTTTTCTCCGGGCTACTGACGCAACCACAGCGTAGACAAGTCAATATGCACCGCGTCGTGCTGAACTGCGGTCGGGGATTAGTCCGATCGAGCTACCGGGGCGCGGCTGTCGATACATAGGCGGCAACATCAACCGTCTTATCCTTTCAACTCCGCATGTTCCATGGATGATCACGACAGCGATGCGCCAATCGACAATGAGCAGAGAAGAGATGATTCGCAGGCTGGTAGCGTTTTCGGTGCGGTCGGCACTCCAGCAATCGCAGCCTTACTGGCTGAACGAGTTGTTCGAGAAGGGTTTTTCCGGTTACAGGAATTTCTCCGACGGCAAGCTGCGCCGGGAGCTGCAACTGCGCGGGTTGGACGAGACGGATGAAATGGATGCCGACGACGAGCCCGAAGAGCCTGTCCTGGACGAATTGACCGACTCGATTTCCGGTCTTGTGAGAGACAGCGAGCGAATGGAATGACTAGAACCTATCTCAATAATAGGCGCGTGATGCGTTGTGGCCAAAACGTGATGAATGCGAGGAGCGGGGCGCAGTTAATATCGCGAATATTAACAAGACCCGCGACAACGCAGGCGCGCGTTTTGGC
>JACQOK010000198.1 GCA_016202565.1 Betaproteobacteria bacterium
GTACGATCACCTCAGTGCTTTGCAGCTTCCGTGGTTTCACTCTTACAGCGCTCCCAGGTCATGGCCAGCCGCTCGCGCACCTCTTCGTCGGAGAGCTGGGGAAATTCCACGTACCATTGGCCGATGGCCCAGAATGGCTCGGGCGTCTCGAGACAAACCACTTCATCGGCCTCGCTGCGCAGCACTTCGACGGTATCGGCCGGGGCGACCGGAATGGCGACCACGATTCTGGCCGGTTTCTGGCGCCGCAGGGCGGAGATTGCAGCGCGCATGGTGGCTCCCGTGGCGACGCCGTCATCCACCAGAATGACGCATTTGTTCTCAATGCCCGGTCGCGCGCGATCGCCCCGGTACGCTTCCTCTCTGCGCTCGAGTTCCCGCTGTTCGCGGCTCGCCACGTCGTCGATCACTTTATCCTTGATGTGGAGCGAGAAAATGACACTTTGATTGAGCACCCGGACCCCGCCGCTTGCTATGGCCCCCATCGCCAGTTCAGCATGGCCCGGCGTGCCGAGCTTGCGCACCACCATCAAGTCGACCGGCGCGCCCAGCGATTCAGCCACTTCACAGGCCACCGGGACGCCGCCCCGGGGCAGGCCCAGCACCACGACATCGTCGCGACCGCGGTAGGACTTGAGGGCCCTCCCGAGGGCGCGACCGGCTTCCGTTCGGTCCTTGATCGGCAGCACCATTTCCGCTTCTATGCCTGACGCTTTGAAACTGCCTGAATGCAATGGAGGGCAGCGGCGATTTTGCCTCAACTTTCCAGCGATTGCTCAACACGAAAAGTCGAATTTCTCCATGTGGCGCAGGAACCACTCGCTTGCGAGCTTTGCCACCTGCTCCAGCTTGCCCGGTTCTTCGAAGTGATGAGTGGCCCCGGGGACGAGATCCAGGCGCCGCACACAGTGCAGATTTGCGCCCGCAGCCTGATTAGCGGCGATGACTGGCGCGTCCTCACCGCCCACGATCAAAAGCGTGGGCGCTTCGACGTGTCCGAGCGCATCATCACCCGCGAGATCCGGTCTTCCGCCACGGCAAATCACCGCAGCGACTCGCTCCGGCCGCGCCGCGGCCGCGCGCAGAGCAGCCGCTGCGCCGATGCTGGAACCGAAGATCCCGACCGGCAAGCGTCCTGTTTCGCGGCGCACGCCGAGCCAATCGATGGCTCCGACAAGTCGCTGGCTCAGCAGTTCGATGTCGAAACGCAGCCCCCCAGTCAAATGGTCGATCCCGTTTTCCTCCGGTGTCAGCAAATCGAACAAGAGAGTGGCAAGCCCGCACTCGTTCAAAGCTCTGGCAACGGCACGGTCGCGCGGGTTCAATCGGCTGCTGCCGCTGTCGTGTGCAAACACGACGACGCCTGTTGCGTGCCGGGGCACTACGAGCGAGCCGGGAAGCGAGACATCCCTCTCGCTGACCGCGATATTGGACGACTCTACAGGCGAAGGCCTTTCCATGATGTCCATTTGGATTTCCTTGGCGAACTCAGGTGCTTCTCATCATACAAAGACGTCACGCCAAGGACTTGACGTAAATCAACTTCTCTCGTCGTTGCCGCGTCCGATTCACTTGCACAGCGCCGGAATTTCACCGGTCATGCGATCCACCTCGTCCGCGAGCTTGCGCAGCGCTGGTTTGACCGCCACGCGATACGGGATTTCTGCGGTTTCAAGCGGTTTGAGGCGCTCGGGCAGCTTGGCAAGCTGTCCCGCCGCGCGCCGGCGCAGGGCATCGAGACTTGCGGCAGTGTGCAGACGCCTGCCGTTCTTCATCACCGGAATCAGCAGCGGCTCGCCGGCTTGCACGTCGCTCTCCACGGTAAGGATGTCGTGGTCGAACCGGCCTGCCGCGTCGTATTGGCGGAACACCTGCTTGCGGCCAGGCCAGGTCGCCTTGCCCGCCGAGCGCTTGCGGCGCGGCTTGCCGGCGTATTCCTGCAATTTGTAGACCGCATCGAGGAAGGGCTCATCCGAGGACGTCACGAGGCTCGTGCCGATGCCGAAGCCGTCGATCGGCGCACCGGCCGCGAGCAGATCGCGCACGCGGCACTCGTCGAGATTGCCGCTCGCGAAAATGGTCGCGTCATGCAGACCGCCCTCATCCAAAATGCGCCGGACGTTCTTCGCGAGGGTGGCGAGATCGCCGCTGTCGAGCCGCACACCCTTCACAGGGATCCCCCGCTTCTTGAGCTTCGATGCGAGCGCGACCACTTTTTCCGCGGCACGCTCGGTGTCGTAGGTGTCGATCAGCAATACCGCGCCACGTGGATAGGTCTCGGCGAATCGCTCGAACGCCACCACCTCGTCGTCGTGGGCCTGGACAAAGGAATGCGCCATCGTTCCGAATATGGGGATCCCCATGCGCTGGCCCGCGAGCACGGTCGCGGTGCCGGCAAACCCCGCGATGTAGCTCGCGCGCGCCGCGAGCAGCCCGGCCTCCGCCCCGTGCGCCCGGCGCAGCCCGAAGTCCACCAGGAGCTTGCCGGGCGCGGCCAGCACGGTGCGCGCGGCTTTCGTCGCGACCAGCGATTCGAAGTGGACCAGGTTGATGAGCCGCGACTCGACGAGCTGCGCTTCGGGCATCGGTGCGGTCACCCGCAGGATCGGCTCGTTGGGAAAAAAGAGCGTGCCCTCCGGCATGGCGTGCACATCCCCGGTAAAGGTGAGTCCCTCGAGATGACGCGCGAACTCGAGCGGAAACAGGCCGCTCTTCTCGACCCATTCCACTTCCTCCGAAGTGAAGCGCAGATGCTCGAGAAAATCGACCGCCTGCTCGAGCCCCGCCGCCATCATGAAGTTGCGGTTGGGCGGCAGCTTCCGCACGAACAGCTCGAATACCGCCGTCTCGCGCATGCCGTGCGCGTAATACGCGTTCAGCATGGTGAGCTGGTAGAGGTCGGTCAGGAGCGGCGAAGCAAGCAGGTTCATCACGTCACGATTGATGCTCGTCAGAGAATGCTACGTCGTTGAATGCCGCGCTTGTTTGATTTAAATCAAGCTGCCCGTCCCGTCAGGCCATAAACTTGAATTTGCGACGAATTCGGGGCGCTCGCTGCCCCGGGATGAGCCGGGTTTGTTTGCTGTGCGAATCAACTGACACATACGGCTTGATCATGATCATGTGAGACGAATGATGGAAGAGACATTTCGTTTCGCCGACGAGCTGGGACCGGCCAAGATCGTTCACGTCCGGGAACCTTTGATCAGGCTTCGCGCAACGCTGGTCGTGGACAACGTGGCGTGCGGACCGGCGATCGGGGGACTGCGCATGGCCTCCGACGTGAGCACGGAGGAATGCACCCGCCTCGCACGCGCCATGACGCTCAAGAATGTGGCTGCGGGGCTCGCGCACGGCGGCGGCAAATCGGTGCTCTACGGCGACCCGCGCATGGGTCGGGAGCAGAAGGAACACCTGATCCGCGCCTTCGCCCACGCGCTTCGCGACGAGCAGGACTACATCTTCGGCCCGGACATGGGCACCGATGAAGGATGCATGGCGTGGATCAAGGACGAAATCGGGCGATCGACGGGATTGCCCGCCGACCTGGGCGGGATTCCCCTCGACGAGCTCGGCGCGACCGGCTGGGGCTTGAGCCACGCCGCGGAAGTCGCGGCGCGCCACCGCGCTCTCGCGCTTCGCGGCGCCCGCGTCGCGATCCAGGGCTTCGGCGCGGTCGGCAAGCACGCGGCCCGCTTTCTTGCTGCGAAAGGCGCCGTCCTCGTCGGGGTGTCGGATACCGGCGGCACGCTCGTTGACCCGGGCGGCATCGACGTTGGCGAGCTGATCCGCGCCAAGGAGAGCGGCAGAAGCGTGTGCGAGCATCCGCGCGGAGAAAAACGCGATCGGGATGCGGTGATCGACGTCGCGTGCGATATCTGGATCCCGGCGGCGCGCCCCGACGTGATCCACGAGGAAAACGCGGACCGATTGAAAGCGAAGCTCGTCCTGCAGGGGGCGAACATTCCGTTCACTTCCGGCGCCGAGCGCGCGTTGCATCAGCGCGGCGTGCTCATCGTTCCCGATTTCATCGCCAATGCGGGCGGCGTGATCTGCGCCGCCATGGAATACCAGGGCGCGACACAGTCGGCGGCCTTCACTGCGATCTCGGAGAAAATCGCCGCCAACACCGAAGCGGTGCTCGCCGCGGCGAAAGCGAGGGGCATCCTGCCCCGCGAAGCCGCGTTGAACCTGGCAGTGCAGCGGCTGAAGAGGGCAATGAGCTACCGCCGCTTCCGCATCTTTTGAGCGCCAGCGTCCTGGTACAACGTCCATGAGGAAAATCTGGCTCGCCTCGTACCCGCAAGGCATCCCGTCCGAGATCGACGTACGCGCTTACGCTTCGCTCGGCGAAATGCTGGAACGGAGCTGCCGCCGCTTCCGCGACAAGACCGCGTTCGCCAATATGGGCGCAACGCTCACCTACGGCGAGTTCGATCGGCTGTCGCGGGATTTCGGCGCCTGTTTGCAGCAGGAGCTGGGGCTGCTGAAAGGCGACTGCGTCGCGATCATGCTGCCGAATCTGCTGCAGTACCCCGTTGCGCTGTTCGGGACGCTGCGCGCCGGCCTGACCGTCGTCAACGTCAATCCGCTCTACACTGCCACCGAGCTTGAACAGCAGCTCGACGACTCCGACGCGAAAGCGATCATCGTGCTCGAGAACTTCGCGCACACGCTCGAACGGGCGCTCGAGAAGACGCGGCTCCAGTACGTGATCACGACGCAACTCGGCGACCTGTTTCCGCCCGTCAAGCGGTGGCTCGTGAATTTGGTGGTGAAGCACGTCAAGCGGATGGTTCCGTCCTGGGACATCCCGGACGCGATCGGATTCCGTGACGCACTCGCCATGGGCGCACGTCGTGCGCTCCGCGATGTTGCCGTAAGCTCCGAAGACGTCGCATTTCTCCAGTACACCGGCGGTACTACAGGGGTCCCGAAAGGTGCGATCCTCACGCACGGCAACATGGTGGCGAATGTGGAGCAGACGGCTGCCTGGATCGGGACCACGCTCAGGGAAGGCGAAGAAACGGTGATCACCGCGTTGCCCCTCTACCATATCTTTGCGCTCACTGCGAACCTGCTCGTCTTTCTGAAGCTCGGCGGCAGAAACGTTCTCATCACCAATCCGCGCGACATCCCGCGCTTTGTCGCGGAACTCAAGGAGACCCGGTTCACCGCCATCACCGGCGTCAACACCCTGTTCAGCGCGCTGCTCGACGCTCCGGGCTTCGATGAGGTTCGCGCCGCAAACCGCGGGGCGCTGAAAATCGCTGTCGCCGGCGGCATGGCGGTGCAACGCGCCGTTGCGGAACGCTGGCAGCAGGCGATGGGGGTACCGCTCGTGGAGGGCTATGGGCTCACCGAGGCTTCACCCATCGTCTGCTCAAACCCGTTCGACGCCGTGGAGTTCAGCGGCAAGCTGGGGCTGCCCGTTCCTTCGACCGAGGTGGCCATCCTCAACGAGAACGGCGACGAGGTGCCCCTCGGCGAGCTCGGCGAGATCTGCGTGCGCGGGCCGCAAGTCATGCGCGGCTACTGGAACGCGCCGGAGGAAACGGCGAAGATTTTCACGCCGAACGGCTGGCTGCGGACCGGCGACATCGGCCGCATGGACGAGCGCGGCTTTGTCGAGTTCAGCGACCGCCGCAAGGACGTGATCGTGGTCTCCGGCTTCAAGGCTTATCCCACGGAAATCGAGGACGTCGCGATGATGCATCCCGGCGTGAAGGACGCCGGGGCGGTCGGCGTGCCGGACCCGCGCAGCGGGGAGGCAGTCGCGCTGTTCGTGGTTCGGAAGGATCCTGGTCTCACCGCCAAGGCGTTGCTCGAACATTGCGCAAAACACCTCACCGGCTACAAGTTGCCGCGGCGCATCGAGTTCCGCAATCAACTGCCCAAGACGCCGATCGGCAAGATCCTGCACCGCCAGTTGCGGGAGGAAGCTGCGCGCTCCCATGGCTAAGAGCCCATAACATGATGAAACGCTCATGCCTTTGTTATGGACCCTAGATACCCCGCGCATCTCGTCCATGAGCACCGCCTGTTCGACGGCAAGACGGTCACGATCCGGCCGATACGCGTGAGCGACGAGGCGCAGGAGCGCGAGTTTCTGGACCGATTGTCGGGCGAGACGCTGTATCTGCGCTTCCACAAATGGGTTCACGCGCCCTCGGACAAGCTCGTCCACTTCTTCACGGATATCGACTACGACCGGCACATGGCTTTCGTCTGCGCCATAGCGCATGACAACGGCGAAGAACTGGTGGGCGAAGCACGCTACGTGGTCGAGCCGGGCGGCAAGAGCTGCGACTTCGGAATCGTCATCGCCGATGGCTGGCAAAAGTCCGGCATCGCCGGACTCCTCATGGACGCGCTGATCCGGGCGGCACGGGAACGGAAGCTGGAGACCATGGAAGGGCTCGTGCTCGCGAGCAACACGGCAATGCTGCGCTTCGCCCGCGGACTGGGATTCGAGACAGAGTCAGTACCAGGCGATCTGACGACCAAACTCATCGTGAAGAAACTGTAGAACCTATGCATGCGCCATATTGATCTACCTGATTAGCGATCAGGACGTAACAGTGAAGAAAGGTACGGCGCTTCAGAAGGCAGCGCCGAGAAGGATGTTAAGCCCATTCGATGAGATGGACCGATTGTTCGAGCGCGTTTTCCCGCGCGGATGGCTGCGCCCGTTGGCGTGGGAGTCGCCGCTTCTGGGCGAGTTCGCTGAACCGTCCGAAATGAGACCGCCGCGCGTGGACGTATTCGATGGCGAGGAAAATGTCATCATACGGGCCGAGGTTCCGGGCGTCGATAAGAAAGATCTCGAAGTCTCGGTGAACGACACAGCGGCCACCATCAAGGGCAAGGTCATGCGCGAAGCAAAAGAGGAGAAAGGTGAATATTACCGCTGTGAAATCGGCAGCGGCGAATTCAGCCGGACTCTCACGCTGCCATGCGCGGTAGATGGATCGAAGGCAAGCGCGCACCTGAAAGACGGCATGCTCGAACTGACTCTGCCCAAGGTCGAGAAATCCAGGCGGCATACGATCAAGATCGACTGACGCAATCCGGCGCCGGGCTTGGCCGGCGCATGCAGCCGATCGCTTCATCCTGCGCATGACGCGCGAGGACATCGGCGACAATTGCAGCCGTTTGTATTGCCGGTGCTTTTATCTATTTCAGACCGATTGTCGTTGAATTTACGATCGGAGCCCGCGTTCTTTCTTGTAGCGGGCTCATCACTAGTTGATGTAGATCAACAAACGCGGTGCGCCGGCTGGCTACCATGCGTGGGGTACGTAAGAGAGCAGCGTCCCGACGCCATGCGAACGCTCATCGTAGAAGACGACCGTAACACTGCTGACTACTTGCAGAAGGGTCTCGCGGAACACGGCTTCATCAGCGATGTCGCGTATACCGGCGTCGACGGCCTGCATCTGGCGCTCACCGGCGACTACGACGTTGTTGTGCTCGACATCATGCTTCCCGGAATGGATGGCCGGCAGGTGATCCGCGAACTGCGGCGCCGGAAAAACACTCCCGTCATATTTCTCTCGGCGCGCGGCAGGGTCGAGGATCGCGTCACGGGCCTCGAGCTCGGGGCCGATGATTACCTCGTCAAGCCGTTCGCTTTTTCCGAGTTGCTGGCGCGCATACGCACGCTGCTGCGCAGGACGCCGGAGCGCGAGCCTGACGTGCTGCGCGTATCCGACCTCGAAGTCGACGCGCGCACGCGGCGCGTCACTCGCGCCGGGATGCCGCTGCGCCTCACGCCGAAGGAATTCGCGCTCCTGCACCTGCTGCTGGCGCGGCGCGGCGAAGTGCTCTCGCACACGGTGATCGCCGAGCAGGTCTGGGACATCAACTTCGACAGCGACACCCACGTGGTCGAGGTGGCCATACGGCGATTGCGGGCCAAGGTCGATGATCCTCAGGCTCGCAAGCTCATCCATACCGTACGCGGCGTCGGGTACGTGCTCGAAGAGCGGGGTGAGACGTGACGGGGCGAGGTATTGCGCAGTCGATCACCGTACGGATGAGCGTGTTGTTCGCGGCCGCTTCGGCGCTCGTGCTCACTGGTATCGGCGTCCTGCTCTACGAAGCGCTTGACGACTCCCTTACGACGCGGCAGCAGCGGCCCTTGATGGCGCTGAGCACCGTCTTACAGCACATGATGGATGACCTTGCCGACGTCCCGTCTCTCGAATACCTCGGCGAGCAGCCGGGCATTGTCGGACATCTTCTCGATTCCCACCCCGCCATGAGCCTATGGATCTATGGGGAAGACGGCCGCAACCTGTTTGCCTCGTCGCGGACCGTGGTCCCGAAGGAGGAGTGGGAAAGCCTCGCCGCGCCCGAGGCGCGGCAGGTCACAATGGGGTTATGGCAGCCTGCAGGCCAGAGCGCCTACCGGCTCGCCGTGGCGCGCTTCAGCTCCAAACGGGCGGAAATCGGGCGGGGCTTCATCGTCCTTGCAATGGACGTTTCCGAACCGCTGCGGATCCTGAAGATCTTCCGGAGGAGCGTTCTCATCGCCGTGCCCGTGGCGGTGCTCATCGTAGGGCTGATCGGCGTTTTCATCGCGCGAGGAGTGCTGCGACCCCTCGCGAGAGTTGCAGAATCGGCCCGCCGCGTCACTGCGAGCCAGTTGAACGAGCGGCTCGATCTGACGGACGTGCCTTCGGAGCTCCAGGACCTCGCAAACTCGTTCAATACCATGCTTGCACGGCTCGAGGACTCGTTTCGCAGGATCTCCGATTTTTCAGCTGATCTCGCGCACGAGCTGCGCACCCCGTTGACGAGCCTGCTTGGCAGAACCCGCCTCGTGCTCTCGAAAAGGCGCAGCGCGGACGAGTACCGCGAAGCGCTGGAATTGAGCGTTGGAGAAATTGAGCGGCTGTCCGCGCTCGTTTCGGACATGCTTTTCCTCGCCCAGGCCGACCGCGCGCCGGCCGGCCTGGCGTACGACAGAGTGGATCTGCGAGATCAAGTGAACCGCTTGATCGAGTTTTTCGGCATGGCGGCCGAAGAGCGACAGATCGCCCTGGAAGCGCGGGGCCATGCGATGGTGTTCGCCGACCGCGCGATGCTCGGGCGGGCGCTCACCAACCTGCTGTCGAACGCCATTCGCCACAGTCCGGACGGCGAGCGGGTCGACGTCGTGATCGAGCGCGGCAAGAGCGCCGTCACTGTGTCTGTCGTCGATCGCGGACCCGGCCTGTCACCAGCGGATGCATCGCGCGTTTTTGACCGCTTCTACCGCACTGATCCGAGCAGGGCGCGCCACTCCGGCGGCACCGGCCTCGGGCTCGCAATTGCGCGGTCCATTATGAAAATGCATGGCGGCGACGTGTCGGTAAAAAGCGAGCCCGGCAAATCGACTGTCTTCACGTTGAGCATTCCCGAGCGGGCGCCAGAGGTAGAGACGCCGCCCACGACCCCTGCCGGGACTCGCGGGCCCGCATGGCCCCATGCCGCTCCTGAAAATCCGTTCACATCCCCTCCCCGCTAGACCGTCCCGCCCAGGATAAGGAAAACGTGACTGGGGGCGAAAGCTTCCGGCCGTTCTCGCACCGTTGTGTCGATCTTCCCCTGGAAGCCTCGCTCGCGAGCTGCTCGGCCCCTTTTGAACCAAAAAAGACCGCCGAGCAGATCAGATCACAAGTTTGTGATCTTGCCGTGAGGTTCACGTGAGCGCGTAGTCCCCATAGTCGCGTCATGATCGAAGCGATCGCTCGCCGCAAATGGCGACCTAATGCTTTATCCAGGAGATCGGCTTGTTGGCTGCCGGCTGGTGCCGTGGATTAACGAGAGTCTGATGAGCAGCAAAGGAACGCACGTGCTCGCAGCGTTGTTTGGCGTTGCCGTTCTCGCCAGCGGAGTCTGCGCAAGCGATAACATGATCGGGCAATTGGGTGCACCAGTGTCGGGGACGACTGCCCGCATCGTGAAAATCGACGCATCGACCAACCTCATCAAGGTCAATCACCTCGAGGCGCTCACCATCCAGGACCGCAAGGGTCAAAGCTTTGCATGGCGGTTCGACACGCTGTATGCCCCGACGGGATTCCCTCTGAAAAGCATTGCACCTCCTGATTTTGACGCGGGCGACACCTGGGTCTACGTCAGCTCCAAACATCATTCGGATTGAAGATACCCGGAGCAAGAGTCGATTCCACTCGTGAACAGGAGATCATCATGTTAAACACCGCAGTTCGTGACCCCGTTGCGAGACCCATGGTTCGACTCCCTTATGCGCGCACCGCGTTGCAGCCTGCGAACAGCGCTTGCGCGATGAACTCCTGCTCGAACTGCTGCCGCCAGGGCGTATGCCTGCCGGCCGGACTGTCCTCTGCGAACCTCTTTGATCTGGACGAACTAACCAGGGTGAAGCGCCGTGTGAAGCGCGGTGCAGTCCTGTATCACAACGGCGACCGGTTCAACACGCTCTACGCGGTGCGCAGCGGCGCTTTTAAGACTGTCGGCGCCTTGAGCAGTGGCAGAGAGAAAACCACGGGCATTCATCTGTCCGGGGAGGTGATGGGGCTCGATGCAATCAGCAGCACTCGTCACCACTACCGTGCCGTTGCGCTGGAGGACAGTGAAGTATGCGCAATTCCGTTCGCGAAGCTGCAGGAACTCACGCTGCGGATCCCCGAGCTTCAGCACCGGCTGTTACGGATGCTCTCCAGCGACATCGCGCGCGACCATGGTCTGATGCTGCTCCTCGGGAGCATGACGGCGGAGCAGCGCCTGGCGGCTTTCCTCCTGAGCCTGTCGCGCCGTTATAAGCGGCTGGGCTACGCCGCCGACCACTTCATCCTACGCATGACGCGCGAGGACATCGGCGATTATCTCGGGCTCGCCCTCGAAACGGTCAGCCGGCTGATGTCCCGGTTCCAGCGCGATGGACTGATATCGACGCAGCAGCGGGAAGTCGAATTGAAGGATGCTACGGCGCTGACGGAAATCGTCGGACATTGGTGATCGCGAGAACGTGATCCTCCTCACCCCGTTCCCCTCCTCCTCCAAAACGGGGTGCTCAAGCGCCGGCCGAAACGCGACCGGCGCTTTTTTTTCACACGTCAGCGGAAGTATTAGCGATGCGAAGTCCTGTGAAAGTGCGCGTTGAATGCTACGCAGGCTAGCTCGTCGCGGTTGACGAGATCCCGAAGGGGCGGATGCTCTCTATCAGCAGGCTGATTGCGGCGGGATGACGATCATTCCGGCCGGAGTGGCGGGATAGCGTCGCGCATCGGCCTTGTGGTCATGCCCGATCGATGCGCCTTCCGCGATCGTGTTCGGGCCGCCCACGAGGACGCCGCGCAACCGCGCACCGCGTCTCACGCGGACGCCTTCCATGATGATGCAGTCGTTCAGCTCCGCGCCGGCGTCCACCTGCGCTCCCCGCTGCACTATGGAATCGCGCAGCGAAGCGTCTCTGGCGACCGCTCCCGCAGCGAGGATGCTGTTTCTGATTCTGCCTTTGCCGATATCCTCTTCGAAGCAGCGGGTCTCACCGCAGTAGACCCGCCATTTGTGATTTTCGAGCTTGAACTTCGGTTTTGTTCCGAGCAGATCGCGATGCGCGTCCACGTACGCTCCGACAGTACCCACATCACGCCAGTATGCAGGTTCCTCGCCGTTCACGCCTGGAACCACATTTCGACTGAAGTCGTAAGCGAAGACCTTGTGCTCGTGGATCAGGCGCGGGAGCACGTGCCGGCCGAAATCAGACTCGCCGCGCTCGGTGGCCGCGCGCAAGGCTCGAATGAGCACTCGAGGATTGAAGAGGTAGTTGCCCATTGACGCATAAGCTTGGCCGTGCGCGCGGGGCAAGGGGGCAGGTTGAACGGGCTTTTCCTGGAAGCCCCGGATTTGATCCCGGTCGTCCGCTTCGATAATGCCAAATGACGATGCCCGTTCGATCGGCACCGGAACCGCCGCGACGCTGGCGTCGGCGCCGCGCTCCTCGTGAAAATGCACCATCTGCCGCACGTCCATGCGGTAGAGATGATCGGCGGCGAATACCGCGACGAGGTCGGGGGCGTGTTCTTCCACCAGGTGCAAACACTGGTGCACGGCGTGGGCGGTGCCGTGAAAGGGCCCGCGCGCGGGCGTCGATGCCGGCAAAACCGGCGTCATGAACTCATCCCTCCCGTCCGACGAATTCGCCCAGCTCCCGACAATGTGGTCGAGCAGCACCTGCGGCCGGTGTTGCAGCAGGACGTATACCGCCCGAATTTGCGAGTTGTAGAGATTGCTCAGCACGAAATCGATGAGGCGATAGCAGCCGCCGAATGGCAGCCCGGGCTTCGGGAGCATTTCAGTGAGCGGATGCAGACGCGTGCCCTCGCCGCCGGCCATGACAAACGCGAGAACGCTGGGTGAGCCCATGTTCGGTTCGTTCCTTTTTTTCGCAGCGTGCGCAGCCGGCTGCTTGCCATGCGCAGCCGGCTGCTTGCCATGTTTGTTGTTCCAGACGTTTCATACCACGCCGAACCGCTGGGCTGGTTGACCCAGATCAAACGGAAGCAGGATTTTCCGGAAGTCTCACGCGTACCGCGGCGTGTACATCGCGCCCGTCGCTTCGGCGTGAAGGTTGCGCGGCTGAGGTTTCGTCGCGTGTCCTTGTTCGTAAGCAATCCCCGCTACCGCCGCTGCCACCGCTGCGGCCACCTCGCGCATGCGCGCCGCGACGGGAAAGATGCGGCCCTGGTCGAGATCGGCCTGCGAGACCTGGGCGGCGAGCGTACGGGCGGCAGCCTGGAACATCTCGTCCGTAACATGCCGTGCGCCGGACAAGAGCAAGCCCAAGCCCACACCGGGAAAGATCCACGAGTTATTTCCCTGAGCCGGCGCACGCGTGCACCCGGCGAGCGTTACCGGACCGAATGGGCTCCCGCTGGCAAAGACAGCGCGCCCGCTCGACCAGGCGTAGGCCTGCCCGGCGGTGCACTCGGCCTTCGACGTCGGATTCGAAAGCGCGAAAACCACCGGCCGCTCGTTAAGCCGCGCCATCGCTTCGATTACCGGCTGCGTGAACACGCCGCCCTGGCCACACGCGCCGATCAGCACCGTGGGCCTGAAATCTTCGACTGCGGCCGGGAGGTCCGGAAGCGCCGATCGATCCTGCGCGAACGGGCGCTTGTGCTCCGCCAGATCGCTGCGGCTTGCGACGACGAGGCCCCTGGAGTCGATGAACAGACAGCGCTCCCTCGCCTCGACTTCCGACAATCCCTCACGCTGCATCGCCGCAACCACGCTGGCGCCGATGCCGAGGCACGCTTCGCCGGCGCCGACAAAAAGGATACGCTGCGCGGGGAGCCCTCTTCCGGTGATGCGGCCCGCCGCGTACAGGCCAGCGAGACCCATGGCGCCCGTGCCCTGCACATCGTCGTTGAAGCAGCATAACCGATCGCGATAGCGTTGCAGCAGCCGAAAGGCGCACGCGTTGTTGAAGTCTTCAAACTGCACGATCACGCCCGGGAACACCGCCTGCGTGGCCGTGACGAACTCTTCGAGCAGCGCATCGTAGGCGTTGCCCGTCATGCGCGCCTGTCGCTCGCCGAGGTAGAACCGGTCGCCACGCAGCGACGCGTTGTCCGTGCCGACGTCGAGCGTCACCGGCAGGCAGAGTTCGGGCGGCACCCCCGCGCAAGCCGTGTAGAGCGCGAGCTTGCCGATCGGGATGCCCATCCCGTTCGCGCCGAGATCACCGAGCCCGAGAATGCGTCCGCCGTCGGTCACGACGATGATGCCGGCGCGGCGGCGCGGCCAGCGCCCCAGAAGCCCGGCAATACGGCCGCGGTGTTGCGCGGAGATGTACAGCCCGCGGGGACGCTCGTAGAGGCGGCTCCACTCGACGCAGGCCTCACCCACGGTCGGCGTGTAGATAATCGGAAGCATTTCCTCCAGGCGGTCGAGCACCACGCGGTAGAACAGCGTCTCGTTCTCGGCCTGCAGGGCGCTGAGATAGCGATACTTCTCCAGCGGGCCCGTTTTCACGCGCACGTTCTCGAGCGCGCGGGCCGCCTGCTCTTCCAGCGTCTCGACGCGTGGCGGGAGCAGACCGTCGATGTCCAGCCGCGCGCGTTCGTCGCGGGTGAACGCGGTCCCCTTGTTGCGGAGCGGATCGCGCAGGCACTGAATCCCGCTCAGCGGCTCGGGGTCCGGACGGACGGAGGCGGGAGACACGGTCTTCTCCCTGAGAGGGGTAACCATGATTGCTTGCTCCGGGCATCAGGATACGCCCGCGCATCGTGCCCACCTTGATTGAAATCAAATCTTGCCGAGGTATTGCCCCCTACCAGTTCCGCGCGCGGCCGATATCGACGTGAACGAAATCTCAGTGGTCCTCGATGTGCGGCACCTGATCTTCAGCGGGTTCTCCGGTTTCCGGATCGATCCAATCGGCAATGCCGATCTCGTTCTCCGCCTCCTGCACCGTCTCACCGGGCTCGGGCTGTGCCTCGACGCTGTAGCGCATGTCGTTCTCCGCCTCGAGCAATGTCGCGAACGGTCCGTATGTCTTGCCGCTGTCAAGGTCTTGCCAGTAAAACCCGTCGGGCCGCTCGAACACGCGCTTTTTCATGAAGTCGGGGTTCGTTTCCGGAATAACCTGTCTCACGGTCCTCTCCTGCGATATGCCATTTCCATTAGACATCCGGAATGCAGTTAAAGATTTGACCTGCATCAAACACGGCATCTGTCCTGGCGCAACCGTCCGTCAATGAACGGTCGTCCGCGAACGCGCATGACGCACTGCGCGGAGTTGCTCGTAGAGGGCGCGCTCGTTCGCGGTGAGGCGCTCGGGTATCCGCACGCGGATGCGGAGGTAGATGTCTCCGCGTCGCCCGCCGCCGAACTCCGGCAAGCCCTTTCCGCGCAGCCTGAGCACTTCGTCGGGCTGAGTGGCGGGCGGGATGGTCACCCTGGCCGGCGTCTCCAGAGTGGGTACCGCGACGGTGGTGCCGAGCACGGCGTCTGCGACTTCGATTGTCTCCTCCCGGTACAGGTCCGCGCCGGAACGCTCGAATCGGGGATCGGGCGCGGTCCGCACGACAACGAAGAAGTCGCCGGCGGCACCATTCGGAACGGGTGCAGGCATGCCGTGTCCGGGAATGCGCAATGCCATCCCCTCCTCGACCCCGACGGGAATGTTGACGGTAAGCGTTTCCTCGCGCTCGACCTCGCCCCGGCCGCTGCATTGCGGACACAGTTGATCGACGATCTTGCCCTTGCCGTTACAGACCGGGCAGGTGGTGATCTGCTGGATCAGCACGTTTCCCTTGCCTTCACGGCGGCTGCGTTTTTGCTGCCCGGTGCCGTCGCAATTCACGCAGACGCGGGGCGTGGTCCCGGGTTTCGCGCCGCTGCCGTGGCAGGACGGGCAGGTTTGCGGACGCGTGATGCGCACCGGCTCCGTTCCGCCGGTCACCACCCGTTGCAGCGGCACGAGCAGATCGACTTCCAGGTTCGCGCCGCGCGGGGGACCCGCGCGCCGGCGAAAGAAGCGATCGAACCAGCCGCCGCCGAAGTCGAAGTTGAGCCCGCCGAAAATATCCTCGAAGTCGATGCCGCCGAACAGGTCCTGCGGAGAAAAGCCGGCCACGCCCGCAAAACCACCGGCATCGTACTCCTTGCGCTTGGCGGGATCCGAGAGCACCGCGTAGGCTTCGGCGATTTCCTTGAAGCGCTCCTCGACGCCCGGTTCCTTGTTGCGATCGGGGTGATACTTGAGCGCGAGGGCGCGAAACGCGTCCTTGATCGCCTTCTGGTCGACTTCCCGCGGAACGCCCAGCACTTCGTAGTAATCGCGTCGCGGTGTGATGGTGGAAGTCCCTTCTGGTTACTTCGTTTCGTGAAATTCCGCGTCCACCACGCGCGCCCGGCTACCGGGTTGCGCCGATCTTTCCGCTCCGGGAACCTTCTGCTCGGCGTAGATGCCGGCACCGGGCTGCTGCGCGTAGATCACGACGCCGGCTTCCTTGAGCAGCTTTTGAAGTGCCTCGGCTCGTTCGGTCGCGAGCCGGGCGTCCCGTCGGGACAGCGCCTCGCGCGTGTCACGGGTGGCGGCCTGAATGCGTTCTTTTAGCTCGGAAGTGAGCTTGTCGGAGAACTCGGCAAGCAGCTTGTCCGCCTGGTAACAGGCTGCTTCGGCCGCATTGAGCTGCTCCGCCTGCTCGCGCCGCTTCTTGTCCTCTTCGGCGTAGCGCTCGGCATCTTTGATCATGCGCTGCTTTTCCTCGTCGCGCAGGCGGGTGGAGCCGGTGATGCCGATCGATTGCGATTTGCCGGTCGCCGTATCCCTGGCGGTCACGTTCAATATTCCATTCGCGTCGATATCGAACGTGACTTCGATCTTGGGAATTCCGCGCGGCGCCGGCGGCAATCCGTCGAGGTTGAACTGGCCCAGGCTCACGTTGTCGGCGGCCATCGGCCGCTCGCCCTGGAACACGTGGATCGTCACGCTCGTCTGCAAATCCGCCGCCGTACTGAAGAACTCGGATTTCTTGACCGGGACCGGCGTGTTGCGCGCGATCAGGGCGGTGGCGATGCCCCCGAGCGTCTCCACGCCGAGCGTGAGCGGCGTCACATCCACCAACACGATGTCGCCCACCTCGCCCGCGAGAACGCCGGCTTGTATCGCCGCCCCGCTCGCGACGCATTCCATCGGGTCGACGCCCAGTTCGGCCTTGCGCCCGAAAATATCCTCGAAAAATGCGCGCACGGCGGGCATGCGGGTGGGGCCGCCCACGAAGACGATGCGGTCGATCTGGCGCGGCTGCCTGCCGGCATCGCGCAAGGCCTGCTCCACCGGCCCGCGGCAGCGCTCGATCACCGGGCGCACCGTGTTTTCCAGCTCGGCGCGCGTGAGGTCGAGTTCGAGATGCTTGGGCTCGCCGCCGAGCGCAGCGATGTACGGCAGACTGATGTGGGTGGTGGTGCTGGTGGAAAGCTCGATCTTGGCGATCTCTGCGGCCTCCATCAGCCGCGCCGCGGCCTTGCGATCGTTGCGCACGTCCACGCCGGACTCGGTACGGAACCGGGCGGCCAGGTGTTCGAAGAGCTGTTGATTCATGTCGGTGCCGCCAAGCTGCGTGTCGCCGCTCGTCGCCTTGACTTCGAACACGCCCTTGCCGAACTCCATGATGGTCACGTCGAGCGTGCCGCCGCCGAAGTCCACCACCGCGATGGTAAGCTCCTGCCCCTGGCGGTCGAGTCCGTAGGCGAGCGCGGCGGCGGTGGGCTCGTTCACGAGGCGCGCCACCTCCATGCCGGCGATGCGGCACGCGTCCTTGGTCGCGCTGCGCTGGTTGTCGTCGAAATAGGCGGGTACCGTTACGACGGCCTTTTCCACCGGCTCGCCGAGGAACGCCTCCGCATCGCGCTTGATTTTCTGGAGCAGAAAGGCGGAAAGCTGCTCGGGAGAAAACGCACGGTCACGAAGGTTCAACGTCGTGCGCCGGCCCATCTGGCGCTTGAAGGCGGTCGCAGTCCCCTCGGGATTGGCGGTTGCCTGGCGCCGGGCCGGCTCGCCGACCAGCACTTGTCCGTCCGCCGTGACGGCAACGTAGCTCGGGAACGCCTTGCCGCCGAGGCTCACGCCCTCGGCGCTGGGAATGATGACCGGGCGGCCGCCGCGCAGAACGGCCGCAGCGGAGTTGGAAGTGCCGAGATCAATACCGATGATCGCCATCGCGACAATGCTCCCCGGTTCAGCGCGAAGCGGCGCGCCAGAACGCGCTTTCCGCCGTTTCTCCGCGCACGACGAAATCTTCATCGAGCGCCTTCAGTTTCTCCACGATGCCGGTGTATTCCAGCTCGCCCATCGGCAGCATCGCTGCCCCGAAAAAGCCCTGGCGCCGCATTTCCATCGCCTTCTCCGCCACGCGATCGCGCACGGTGTCCCAGAACGGATGGGCGAACGCATCGAGCGCTTCGGTCAGCCGGCCGTTACGCTCGGCGAACGCGGCACAGCTCACGATCGGCGGGCCGTCGAAGTAACTGATGCCGCTCCCGAGCCCGACCGGCATGAGCGGAAGCTGATGCGAGCCGCGCATGCCGCCGGCGACAAAATGACCGTGCGCGAAGGGGGCGAGCACCTCGCCGGTCGCCGGAAAGTTCATCTGCACGCGCACCAGCATCACCGGGTCGTCCTTGCCGGTGTACTTGCCGGCGATATTGTGCAGCCGCGAAGTGGCGACCGCCACCGCTTGCTCGCCGGTGGCGCGCGACCACACGGACTCGACGACGTAGCGCTCGGGATCGCGCAGCAGCGCCGCGAGATCGTAGATTCTCTCCGGTGTCACGAGTTCGATCACCCGATCGCGCTCCGTGTGACTGACATCCATTACGACGAACCGAAAGCCTTTCGACAAATTGGGAGAAAGGATGAGGCCGGGCGTGTTCATCACGTCCGCGAACGCAAGATAAAGCGGCAGGTTGAATGCGCCCGGGTCGGTCTTGTCCGCGGCGAAAAAGAGGAACGGCTCGGCCGGGCGTTCGTCGAATTCCATCTCCGCCGCCGCCGGCCCCATGCCCTTGACGTTGCCCGAAAACGCATCCTTGAGCAGGTCCTGTCCCGCTCCGTAAAGACCCTGTTCCTTGGCCACGCCGGTGCCCGCCACGAACGCATCCCAGGCAAGCTTGTGGACCTGCGCATCACCGGTCCCCAAAGCGTGAGTCATCAGGATCGCGATGTCGTCGCCGGTGTGGCTCACGTAGCTGTCGATCACGAACCCGTCGCCGTTCTGCGATATATGGTTTCGTACCGTCTCCAAGAGCCGGCGCGAGGGGGCGATGTGGCCGCCGATCGAGCCGATGTCCGCCTTGATGACCGAAAGCGTAATCTTCATGGTGTCCTCCAACCGGGAATTGCTTCAGACAGTGTGCACCGGGCAGACGCCCGCCGGGTTGACCAAGATCAAAGGATAGGCGAGTACCGGACGCCGTTGCCGGCGGGCCCGGACCCCCGTCGGCAGCGGATCAGAAGGAGGGCAACCCTCGCGCGGCGCGCCATCCCTGCTTGATCTGGATCAAAACTCCGCCGCGCGCATGTGGCAACATGAAAAAGTGCAGGACATGGCGTCCCGCAATCAACGTTTTTGATCCGACAGGGAACACAGCGTTGCAGCACAGGCTGTGTCCAATTCCGCTCAGGAGATGAGTCATGGCAAGGGAAAGCAAGGGACAAGTCCCGGTAACTAAAGGCAAAGAGATCGAGAAGGCGCCGGCGAGAGTGCTGCGCCCGGTCGAGGATGTGGAGCGCATGTTCGATGAATTCTTCCCCCGCGACTGGTCATGGCCGCTGCGCTGGGAGCGCCCATTGTTGCCCTCGCTCGCGACGATCGAGGCGCGGATGCCGAAGCTCGACATCATTGACCGCGACGACGAAGTGATCGTCAAGGCCGAGGTTCCGGGGGTGAACAAGGACGACATCGAGATCAGCCTCACCGGCAATCTGGTCACCATCAAGGGCGAAACCCGGAAGGAAGAAAAGGAAGAAAAGGGCGATTACTACCGGTGTGAAATCTCCCGCGGGGCATTTTCGCGCATGGCATCGTTGCCCGTCGAAGTAGACGACTCGAAGGCAAAAGCCGTTTTGACCGACGGCGTGCTGGAGATCACGCTGCCCAAGGTTGAAAAAGCCAGGAAGCGCTCGATCAAGGTGGACTGAGCCGGGATTGACCTGGAGTCAACTGGAGATCAGACCATGCAACTACCATTACAGATCGTGTTTCGAAACCTCGATTGGTCAGAGGCCATCGCGGCGAAGATCGGAGAGCGCGCCACCAAGCTGGAAGACTACTACGACCACATCATGGGCTGTCGGGTGGCGGTCGAGGCACAGCACAAGCATCATCTCCGCGGGCAGCATTACCACGTGCGGATCGACGTGACGGTACCGGACGGCGAGCTGGTCGCCAGTCGCGAGCCCGACGAACACCATGCGTACACTGACGTGTACGTCGCGATTCGCGACGCCTTCGACACCATGCGCCGCCAGTTGGAGGACTATGCGCGCCGCCGCCGGCGCCAAGTCAAGGAGCACGAAGCGCCGCCCCACGGGCGCATCGTGGAGCTCTATCCGGCAGAAAGCTACGGCAGGATCGAGTCACCCGACGGCGGGCTGATCTATTTCCACCGCAATAGCGTGGTGGACGCGGATTTCGACCAATTGGAGATCGGCGCAGAGGTGCGCTTCGATGTCGAAATGGGCGACCGCGGCCCACAGGCCACTACCGTCCATCTCGTCGGCAAGCACCACATCGTCGGGTAAATCATGGCTGATCCGATCACTGAATGGCATGACGAGCACGCCCGCTTCGGCCGGCTGCTCGACCTGCTGGAAACGCAAGCGATGGCCTTCCATGCGGGCGAAGAACCCAATTACGACTTGATGCGCGACGTCATCCACTATCTGCGGCATTTTGCCGACCGCTTTCATCATCCGCGCGAGGACGTGGCGTTTGCGCGTCTGGCCGAGCGGGATCCCGGCCTGCGCCTGGCGGTAAGCCGGCTCCTGCAGGAGCATCGCGTGATCACCGTGACGGGAGAGGAACTTCTCAGGCGCCTGGATGACATTGCCGCGGACGTGGTGGTCGAACGCTCGGCCGTGGAAGCAGCGGCGGTGATCTTTCTCGTGTATTACCGCCATCATCTCGCCACGGAAGAAACGGAGATCGTGCCACGCGCGGCGGAACTCTTGACGCCCGATGACTGGGCCGCCGTGACAGCCGCCGTTCCGACCGGTCGAGATCCGCTCTTCGGGGACGATGTCGAGGCGCGCTATGAGGAACTGAGCCGGCAGCTGAAGCTCTAGCATTACTGTGTCATGCCCGCCCCCGATTAAAACATTCGAGGGCAGGCTCCGGCGGGCATCCAATGTGCCGACAGCAATTAGATTCCCGACTACTCGGGAATGACACAGTAGATCTGGTCAGGCGGCAGCCGGAAGCTTGCTCCGCAGCGCTTTCAGGTCCTCCTCGACGAGTGTCTCCTTCTCGAGCAGCGCCTGCGCGCCGCCTTCAAGCAGGTCGCGGTGCTCGTTCAGGATGCCGACCGCCTTCTCAAAGGCGGCGTTCACGAACTCCCTCACGGCGCAGTCGATCTCGCGCGCCGTCTCCTCGCTGAATTCGCGCCCGCGCATCGTCTCGCCCGGAACACCCAGGAAGGTCGGGCGTTCGGCTTCGTACGCCACGTGTCCCAGTTTCTCGTACATGCCGAAGCGCATCACCATGCTGCGCGCGATGTCGGTGACTTTCGCGAGGTCGTCCGCCGCGCCGGATGAAAGGTGGCCGAACACGACGCGCTCGGAGGCCCGGCCGCCCAGGAGCACGGCCATCTTGTTCTCGAACTCCTCGCGGGTCATGAGATAACGGTCCTCGGTCGGCCGCTGGATGGTATAGCCGAGTGCGCCGATGCCGCGGGGAATGATCGAGATCTTGTGCACCGGGTCCGCGCCGGGCAGGCACATCGCGACCAGCGCGTGGCCCATCTCGTGATAGGCGATGACCTTGCGTTCGTTCGCATTGAGCACGCGGTTCTTCTTTTCGAGGCCGGCGACGATCCGCTCCACCGCGCGCGTGAAGTCATCCGCTGTCACCGCGTCGCCGCCGCGCCGCGTCGCGAGCAGGGCCGCCTCGTTGATCAGGTTGGCAAGATCCGCTCCCGAAAAGCCCACGGTGAGCGCCGCGACCTGCTCGAGGTCGACATCGGCGGCGATGCGCACTTTCCGGATGTGGGTCTTCAGGATCTGCACCCGGCCGATGCGGTCCGGGCGGTCCACCAGCACCTGGCGATCGAAGCGGCCCGCCCGCAGCAGCGCGGGATCGAGGATTTCGGGACGGTTGGTGGCGGCCAGCAGAATGAGCCCGGTGCTGGGATCGAAACCGTCCATTTCGGAGAGTAGCTGGTTGAGCGTCTGCTCCTTCTCGTCATGTCCGCCCAGCGGGAACGCGGTGCGCGCGCGGCCCAGCGCGTCCAGCTCGTCGATGAAAATGATGGCCGGCGCCCGCTGCCGCGCCTGTTCGAACAGGTCCCGCACCCGCGCGGCGCCGACGCCGACGAACATCTCCACGAATTCCGAGCCGCTGATGGAGAAGAAGGGCACGCCCGCTTCACCGGCCACCGCGCGGGCGAGCAGCGTCTTCCCCGTGCCGGGCGGGCCGACCAGCAGCACGCCCTTCGGGATATGCGCGCCGAGGCGGCCATAGCTCTTGGGGTCCTTGAGGAAACTGACGACCTCTTTGAGCTCCTCCTTGGCCTCGTCCACGCCCGCGACATCGTCGAAGGTGACCTTGGTGTCCTTTTCCATGTAGACCTTCGCCTTGCTCTTGCCGATGGTAAGGAAACCGCCGCCCATCCCCTGGCTCTGGGCGACGCGACGGATCACGAACATCCAGATGCCGAGAAAAAGCAGCATCGGCAGGATCCATGACAGGATGTCGCGTACGAACGTGCTCTCGATCGCGCCGCCAAACTTGACGTTGTATTTTTCGAGGTCCTTCGCCAGCTCGCGCTCGACCCGGATGGTCACGAACCGGGTCTGGCCGCTCGGCATGGCGCGGGTAAAAGTGCCTTCGATCCGATTCTCGAAGACGGTGATGTCCTTGATGTCACCGGCCTTGAGATGTTCCTCAAACTCGCTGTACGACAGCCGTTCCACCTGCCGCGATTCGACCCACAGGCTTTGCAGCCACAGGACGGCGAGCACCGCCAGCATGAAATAGACGAGATTGATGCTGGTTTGTCTGTCCATGTGTGTCAGGGCCCGCCTGCCGATTGCGCGAGATTACACCGTCGAGCCGGGTTGGTATTGATCAAAATCAAGTATGCTGCGCCAGGCCAGGCGTTCTTTCAACTTGAGGGCTGCAGTGTCGCAGTTTGAAATGCAACAGCGCGGACAGGTGCGGGACCTACAAGACAAATGCCATTAAGAGGAGAACGAGGGCAACGAGTAACATGGCTGCGACCCATAGCAAGATGAGCGCCATGAGAAGGTTCGGACCGTTGTCCTCGCCGCGAAACACGATGCCCCGCCGCAGCCGATATATTGCGATTCACATTGCTCCTGAAGATTACGGGCTCGTTCATTGCGCGAGAGCGTCAGAATGATCCGAACGGATCAATGCCAAACGGAAGTATGCATTTCACGAAACCCCGAGTGGCACGCTTCCTGCATGTGGGAAGTGCATCCGTAAATCTAGGGGCTTCGTTATGGGTAAGTGGCTACTCTGGATTGCAGCCGGAATCGTTCTTTTGATTGTGCTAATCGCTGGTGCGGTGCTAAGCGAAGTCAAGGGCGATGAATTGGCGGCGCGGAATATTGTGTCGCCAATCGAAGACGCCTCCTAGATCTACTGTGTCATTCCCGAGTAGTCGGGAATCTAATTGCTGTCGGCACATTGGATGCCCGCCGCAGCCTGCCGTCGAATGTATTAATCGGGGGCGGGCATGACACAGTAAAGCTGGCTAAGTTTCAGTTCTTGTCTTCGCGGTTATCGAAGAAGCGCTGGGCGGCGCGTTCGATGTCGCGATCTAGCAACGCACCGTCTCTCAAGGTGCGCCAGCAAGTCGGGGAATTTCGGGTGATCCGCATCCCCTGTAGCTGCAGCCACGCCTCCCGACTAACTCTTCCGCTCAGCCTCGCAAGCCGTTTTTCAAAACCGTTCATTGCGCCTTCTCGCTTCAGCGCGCAATGATGAAGAATGACAATAGGTTTGACAAGCCGCTGAATCGCTACAACGGCACCTGAAATTTAGTCGGCCGGCTTCGCAGTCCAGACGTGAGCGGTCACGCCTGCGTCCACATGAGTATTCGCGCATACTGCGCGATAATTCTCGTCCAGCTTCTCGCTGAGCAGCAAGATTGCCGCTACGCGTCGCGCCATTTCGGTGACGTACTCGATTTCCTCTATCGTCATATCGCGCCCGAGCAGCTCGCGCTCGCGATACGAGAGCCATTTCTTGATCGCCTGATAGCCGCCGATGGTGTAGTCCCACACCGACTCCGTAATATTGCGCCAGTAGGCAACATCGTTGAGGTAAATGTCATAAGTGCGAGCGCCAAGCGCGGCGGGAAGTTCGTGCACCGAGTGCGTTTCGACTTTGCCCTTGCCGGGCATGGTGATGCCGCCCTTGCCGGCATGGCCCCAGCCAGCGGTGAGCGCGAGCTCGCCCGCTTCCGGCCGCAGCGACCCGCCACCCACGCGCGACACTACCGCGATATTGCGCAGTTCATGCCGGATTTCGCCGCTCGTTACGCCGGGCACAGGTTTCTCCGTGTCCAGCAATGCTGCCAGTTCGCGGCCAATCTTGGCGGAATCCAGCAGCAGCCGGCCGCCGTTTGGGATCGGAACACGCGGCCAGTCCTGGCGAAGTGCCCCAAGATTTTCCCGCCGGTACGATGGAGAATGAAGAACAGCGACCGCATGAAAGAACAGGTCAACCGCTTCCCGTTGCAGATCGCATACTACACTCCCGGCACCCTCCGAAAGGTTATAACGAACGTTCTCCGGCAAGTCGCCGGAAAACAAATCCGCTTTGGTGTCGTCCCTGAGCAGAAGCGGAAACATTCCGACGTTGGATTCAACGATGTGGTGGTCCGAGAGCAGCGCGGTAACCTGCGGCTGGTAGAAATCATCTTTGCGATTCCGTTGCCCTGCGCTCAACCAGATATTTGACGGAAACACTTGAGAAAAGTACTCGGCTCGTTTCTCATCCAAAAGCTTCGTTTCCGATTCGTAGTACAGCCATCGTGTGTCGAGCGGTCGGTAGTAATACTTGACAACATTCTTCTCCAAGAAGCCGCGCCCTAGCAGAGCTTTGCGGGTCTTCGCTGGATTATATCGGGCCGTGGTTTCCATCAACGATGGTGCAATCTGGCGGATGTAGTCATCGCTCACCGCCGGATCGAAATATTGCCGCATCCGCGCAACCAGTCGATTTCGATCAATATCGACCAGAGCGTCATCCCTGCTGGTCTTCACACCCGGAAATGAGACTGGAAAGAGTTCGGTTAGCCGCGGCCAGGACAGATATGCGCTTCCGACCGCCGTCGGCGCAAACGGAGCCCCGAGTTCGATGGCAGGTGTGAGCACGCCATAACCCTGTGCGCCGTCCGAGCTTCGCGCGGCATCCAATTCGCTCAACTTGCTCTTGCCCCACCATGTCTTGTAACGGAGATCAGCTCTACCTGCGCTCGGCGTTTTGCGCCTGACGAGCAGCGCTATCGCTGTTCCAACCTGGATTCCTTCCCTGTTGTACTCCGTCGAAAATACGCTCGGGTCCGGCGCGCCCTCCGGCGTGAGTTTCCCGGTTCGGTACTTGTCACCGTTCAAGTTGTCGATCCAGATGCGATCGAAGACTTCGTAGTATCTTTCCCGCATCCCTGTAAAAGATAGCCCGTCAAGCCATGAGTAGTTGCTGATGAAACAAACGATTCCCCGCCCGGAGCGCTCCACTATCCGCCGCTCTCCCATGCGGAAGAACCGCACGTAGAGATCATTCAGTCCTTGACCTTGGGGAGGTGGGGCGTTCTTCGTCGCCCGGTATGCGTTCGAGAGGTCTCTTTCCTCCTGCACCGCGACGCCCGCATAACCGTTGTATGGCGGGTTGCCCATGATGACGAGGATCGGTTTCTCGCGTTTCACGTCCTCGGCGGCATCGCGCTCGGCTTCGAGTTCCGGAAACATGAGGTGCTGTTTTGGTCCCTTCGGCGGCTCCCAGCCCGTGAGCGCGTTCGTGAGGTAAACGCCGGCGCGGTCGTTTTCGGCCAAAGGCGCGCCCAGATCCGAGAGCAGCAGGCCGATCTGAAGATGCGATACCACGAACGGCGCCGGAAGAATCTCGAATCCGAAGATGCGCTGCGTCATCGCCCGTTTGAGGTGTTGCCCAGCGAGGGCATCAGCCCCCTTCGCCTTCAGCCGTTCGCCGACCACGCGCAGCGTTTCGACGAGATACGTTCCCGTGCCGCAGCACGGATCGAGCACGTAGACATTGGGGTCAGCCAGTCCATCCATGATCCCCAGTTCGGAAACCAGCACCTGGTCCACGCGCGCCACCATGTAGCGCACGATTTCTTCCGGCGTGTACCACACGCCCAATTGCTTGCGCAGGTCAGGGTCGAACGATTCCAGGAACGGCTCGTAGAAGTACTGCACTGCATGCCGATCCTCGAAGCGCTTGAAGAATTCAACCCGGTCTACCCGGTTCAGGACCGCCGCGGCGAGATCGAGCGGTTCTTCCAGACCGAGCGGCCGAAGCTTCGAGGGCTGCGCAATCTGTTCGAACAGCGCGCGGATCATCGGTACGTGCAAGGACCATGCCGCGCTGTGCCAGTCGAACTTGCCCTTGCCGCCCTGGCGGTGCCACAACATCCAGGAGGCGAACACCCCGTAGAACAGGGTTTGAATGAGCGTTGAGCGGAAAAAGCTCGCCTTTATGCCCTTCGAACTTGAGCCCGAGAGCCTGCTCCAGTGCCCCACGCAGCGATTCCAGCGCCGGCAGTTGCGCGCGCTCCACCCGCCCAAGCGCGTCACGGGCATACGACGCGAGGAACCAGGCTACGTCTTTCGGATCGCCGAGCGGCGCGGCATGAAGCATCACCCGCCGCAGGAAGTCGAGAAAGGTCGTCTCGTGCGCATCCACGACCTTGCGCGGATGATTCGTCAACGCCCAGAAAGCTGGCGCCGATTCGGCCAGGCTGTACCGCTCGCAATGAACGCTCTTGCCGTTTTCTTCTCCGAGCAGCATGAACTCGCGGAAATCGGTGACCAGCACGAGCCGATATTTCTTCCAGTAGCGTCCCACCTGATCGCTCGCCGCGAGTTTCGCGATGTCGGTACCGGCGGGCTTCACTTCGATGACGCCGCGCGCCGGCAGCGGTTCGGCAGCGGCTCTCTTCTTGAATTGATCTTCTGTGAAAAGCCCTCCGTCCGGCAGGCCTGCACCGCGGTTGGCCAGGTTGATTACGCACCGCACCCGCGGTTTGAGATGCCGCCCCACCTCGTTGAGCAGTGTGGCCAGCGGTTCGTAGAAAGAAGTTTCGTCGGTGTGCGCGCCCGTGGCGCGGATTTCAGCGAGGTCTTTGAGATAGGTTTCGAGCGGATGGACGCTCATCGCGCGAGCCGCTCCAGATCCTTGTCGAAGCTGAACACGCGCCAGCCGCGTTCGCGGGCGGTCGCTACGGCAAGGGCATCGACGAAATCCACCTTGCGGTTTCGAAACAACAGCAAGGCTGCTCGCAGCAACGCGCGGTTCTCCTGACTGATGCCGCGATAGTCAAGAAGCGCGGATAGCTTGTCGGCGATCTCCACGCGCTCAACACCATAGACCTTGGCCAGCACATAGACGCTCTCCGCCAGAACGCTCTCGGGAAGGTACGCCTGCTGGCCGCCTTCGCGCACCTGCTCGAAAAACGCCCTGGCCCGCGCGAAATGCGCCGGATCATCCGCAAGCAGATAGCGGATGATGGCGTTGGTATCAACGACGCTCGTGCTTTTCACGGACGACCGCGTCCCAAGCCTGCTCGCGCGCGGCGCTTATGGGAATGCGCTTCTTCGCGTAGCGCTTCAGACTGCCCGCGAGATCCGTGATCGGTTCGATGCGCACAGCACCCTCCTCGACCACGATGCGAACCAGGCGCGAACCCAGCGCCTCGCGCGCCTTGCGCGGCAATGTGACCTGGCCTTTGCTGGAAACCTTCGCCGTCTTTACAAGTTCCATAACGCTTTACTTCTGCTAGTTAACTTTACTTTACCAGTGTAGCATGGGCGGAGCAAATACGGCCACTTTTTGATTTACAACGTGGCGTGCCAGTTCCTGGTGAGATCACGGACAAGATCAATGCGGCCAATGCATCCAGCATTGCGCGCGTGACGGGCCAAAAGACAGATATCATCACCCCGATTGACGAACCGAAGCCGATCATTGTCCCGCCAGCGAGGATGGAGCCATTGCGAGAGATAGAACGCGCGCCACGTACGCCGTGGGGAGATTTCCCAGACGCGCTCATCCATCAGACCAGCATTCCTACCGTCCAGCGGCATCCAAAGTACCGGGCTGCGAAAGACGGCGATATCGCGTCTGCCGTGCAACTGGTGGATGACACGTTGAACCCTGTCCTCGTCGATCGCATCGTCGCCGAACTACGCGGCCGCAGCGCGATTCTCGTTCCGGTCTTCGCCGAGGAAGCCTATGGTGTGAATCGGATCCCGATGGTGATGGCGGAAGCGTTGGAAGCCCACTTGCAGGGACGCGCATCGATCAATGTAACCGCGGACATCGTACAGGCGAATCGAGCGGGACATACCGGGGCGAGCGGCTGGACGCGTATCGCCCATCCAACGCTCTTCGACGGTCCCATCGAGAAAGGATCGGCTTACGTCATCGTGGATGATTTCATCGGCCAGGGCGGAACGATCGCGAACTTGAAGGGTTATATCGAGTCTCATGGAGGTGAGGTCATTCTCGCCACGACCTTGACTGGACAGGCTTATTCGGCCAAACTCGTTTCTGTCGAGACGACTTTGGCGGCTTTGAGGGCAAAGCATGGCAAAGAATTGGAAGACTGGTGGCGCAGCACCTTTGGGTACGGCTTTGAGCGACTCACCGAGTCAGAAGCCCGCTACCTCACGCGCGCGGAGGATGCTGACATCATCAGAAATCGCCTCGCTCAGGCGCGACGCCAAGCAAACCCTTGAGACTGCGCGGGCGCTTCGGCGCAAGGCTGCCGTGCCAGCCTAATCAGGTGAGTGCTAATGCTCAAGACCCCGCTGCGGCGGGGTTTTTCATGTCCAAGGTCAACCCACGTCGTTCCTGTCTCCGACGATATCCGGGATCAGGATCCCGGGCGGGTCGTGGGACGACTCGCGCGAGAAGCATTCGGTCGCATCCCGGCGCGCTACCGTCGAAGCGGCAAACCGTGCTCAGTTCTTGCGGGCGGCGCCGCGGCGCGTGAGATACCCAATCGCGCTGTCGAGCGTTGCGAGTTCGCCGTAGTCGCGCTCCGGGATTTCAATTCCGAGCTGCTCGTGCAGCCGGACGATGACGTTCAAGAAATCGAAGGAATCGAGATCGACCTGTTCCCGGAGCGGCTGGTCAGGCGCGATGCCCGCTGGGTCGGTTTCCGGCGCGATGGAGGAAAGCGTATCGAAGATCGCCGCGCGGACCTGTTCGCGGGTGAGTGCAGTCATCGCAGCTTCTCCGGTGCCTGCAGCAACCGTCCGAGCGCGCCCAGATAGAGCGCCCCGCGGTGGCCGTCGCTGACGCGGTGATCGGCGGCAAGTGTTGCCGTGATCACTTTGCGCGCAGCCACCGTCCCATTTTCGGCCCACGGCCGCTCGGTAATCCGGCCGAGACCGACAATTGCCACCTGCGGCGGGTAAATGACCCCGAACACCTGTTCCACCCCTTGCTCGCCGAGGCTGGTCAGTGTGACCGTCGGGTCGGTCATTTCCGAGCTGCGCAGCCGGCCGCTCCGGACGCGTGTGATGAGATCGCGTAGATCCGCCATCAGTTGATCGAGGCTTTTCCTGTCGGCATCGTGTATCGCCGGCGCGACGAGGCCGCCGCCGCGCATGGCGATCGCCATGCCGAGATGCACCGCCTCTGACGGCCGAAACGCGCCATCCACCCAGAAACCATTCAGCTCCGGCACTTCGCGCAGCACCAGTGCGACCGCCTTCATGAGCGGAATGACCGGCAACAGGCGTTCTGCCACGCTGCGCTTCAGGTTTTCCTCGGTGAGCCACGTGGTCACGGCAGTCACATCGATCTCGGTCGCAAGGTAGTAATGGGGAATCTCGCGCTTCGAACGCGACATCGCGGCAGCGATCGCCTTGCGCATCTGGACCCGCCAGTCGGTCAGCGGCGGCTGTGCCGGCGCCGGTGCTTTTTCGCTCTTTGCCGCCTGCGCCGCGCGTTCCACGTCAGCGCGGGAGACCACGGCTCCCGGCGTGGCCGCCTGCACGGTTGCGATATCGACGCCGAGCTCTTCCGCGAGCTTGCGCGCGGAAGGTGAAATCTTCGCACGGCCCTCGGCGACTGAAGCGGACGGCGCTTTGCCGGCCGGCGGGGGCGCGGGCGGTGCCGGCACGGCCGGCGGCGGCGCGGCGGGCTCTCCGGCGGTGCGCAGCGACGCGAGCAGCTCTCCCACCGGAACCTTTGTGCCCGGTTCGACGGCGATGCGCTCCACGGTGCCGCTTTCCCAGATCTCGACCTCGATCGCGCCCTTTTGCGTTTCCACGACGGCCACCACCTGGCCGCGCTTCACCTCGTCGCCGGGCTTGACCATCCATTCGACCAGCGTGCCCGCTTCCATGTCCGCCCCCAGCGCGGGCATGCGGAATTCATACATGGCGGTTTACCGTGCGCAGCGCGGCATCGACGATCGTGCCGACTTGAGGAATCGCGGCGTCTTCGAGATGTTTCGGGTACGGGATCGGCACCTCGGCGCTGCACACGCGCGCAACCGGCGCATCCAGCTCGAAAAACGCCTCCTCCATGACGCGCGCCATGATCTCCGCGGCCAGACTGCCGCTCTTCCAGCCTTCGTCGATGATCACCATGCGATGCGTTTTTCCGAGGGAGGCCAGCACCGTCGGCATGTCCAGAGGGCGCAGGGTCCGCAGATCGATCACCTCGGCGCTGACGCCCTCGGCGGCAAGCCGCTCCGCTGACTGCAGCGTCTTGCCGAGCGAGCCGCCGTAAGTCACCAGCGTCAGGTCGCTGCCCGCGCGCCGGACCGCGGCGCGATCGATGTCGACCGCGCCCGCACCGGGCGCGAGTTCCCCCTCCAGATTGTAGAGAAGCGCGTTCTCGAACATGATCACCGGATCCGGGTCCATGAGCGCGGTCCACAGCATCCCTCGCGCATCTTCCAGGGTGGCCGGCGTCACGATGCGGATGCCGGGGATATGCGCGTACCAGCCCTCGAAGCTGTGCGAGTGCTGTGCGGCGAGCTGGCGCCCGGCGCCGGTCGCCATGCGGATCACCAGCGGGATGCTGAATTGCCCGCCCGACATATGGCGGATGGTGGCGGCATTGTTCACGATCTGGTCGAGCGCGAGCAGGCTGAAATTGCAGGTCATGACCTCCACGATCGGCAGCATGCCGTTCAACGCCGCGCCGATGCCCGCCCCGACGAAGGCCGATTCCGACAGCGGCGTGTCACGAATGCGCGCTTCTCCGAATTCCTCGAGCAAGCCCTTGCTCACGGCGTAGGTGCCGCCGTAGCGCCCGACGTCTTCTCCCATCAGGAACACGCGCTCATCGCGCTGCAACGCTTCGCGCAATGCTTCGCGCAGTGCCTCGCGGTAGGTGGTGATGCGCACCTTCGTCAGCGTTTCGTTCATGCCGCCCTCGCGGTATACACGTCGCGCGTGAGGTTTTCGACCGGCTCCCAGGTCGCGGCTTCGGCAAACGCCACCGCCCGCGTGATTTCAGCCGCGACATCGGCTTCGATCGCAGCGAGCCTCGCTTCATCGAGCAGACCTTCCACTTGCAGCCGGGTCGTGAACGCGCGGATCGGACAGCGCTTCTTCCATTGCTCCACTTCCGCCTTGGAACGATACAGTTCGGGATCGAACATGGAATGGGCGCGAAAGCGATAGGTGCGGAACTCGATGAATTGCGGCCCGCCGCCCGCCCGCACTTCGGCCGCCGCCTGCGCAGTCGCTTCCATCACCGCCATCACGTCCATGCCATCCACCGACCGCGCCGCAATCCTGTAGCTGCGCGCCTTTTCGCACAAGTCGGTATCGGCCTCGGAGCGCTCGAGCGCGGTGCCCATCGCGTACAGATTGTTCTCGCACAGGAAAAGCGCGGGCACTTGCCACAATGAAGCGAGATTGAGCGATTCGTGGAACTCTCCTTCCGCCACTGCGCCCTCGCCGAAGAAACAGGCCGTGACGCGCGGGCGGTGCTTGAGCTTGTCCGCGAGCGCGAATCCCACCGCGAGCGGGAGCCCCCCGCCGACGATCGCGCTGCCGCCGTAGAAGCGCGTCCGGGAATCGAAAATGTGCATCGAGCCGCCGCGACCGTGGGAGCAGCCTTCGTACTTCCCGTACATCTCGGCCATGATCGCCTCCGCCGGAATGCCGCGCACGAGCGCATGGCCGTGCTCGCGATACGTCGCCAGTATCGCGTCTTCGGGTTGGAGCGCCGGCATCGCGCCGGCCGCCACCGCCTCCTCGCCGATGTAGAGGTGGAGAAACCCGCGGATCTTGCCCGCGCTGTACAGTTACGCGCATTTCTCTTCGAAACGGCGAATGCGCAGCATCTCCTTGAGAAGCTTCAGCGCGGGCGCGCGATCGGGCATCATGCTCCCCCTTCCAGGGTCGAGGTGTCGCCCTCGGGCAGTCCCAACTCGCGCGCCTTCAACAGCCGCCGCATGATCTTGCCGCTGCGCGTGCGCGGTAGGCTTGCCAGGAAATCGATTTCCTTGGGCGCAACCGCGGCCCCGAGGCGTTTACGCGCGAAGCCGAGCAGTTCACGCCGCAGCGTTTCGCCCGCTTCGTAGCCTTGTTTCAGCGACACGAAGGCCTTCACGGTCTCGAACTGCATCGGATCGGGCTTGCCGATCACGCCGGCCTCGGCGACGGCGGGATGCTCCATCAATGCGCTCTCCACCTCGAACGGGCCGATCAGGTGTCCCGAGGACTTGATCACGTCGTCCGCGCGTCCGACGAACCAGAAGTAGCCGTCGGCGTCCCTCTTGGCGAGGTCGCCGGTCAGATACCAGCCGTCCGCGAAACACGCGCGGTAGCGCGCGTGGTCACCGAGATAGCCGCGAAACATCGAAGGCCATCCAGCCCGCAGCGCGAGTTCGCCTTCCACTCCGGGTTCAGTCACGACCTCCACCGTGCCGTCTGCGATCTTGCGGACGATCGCTGCCTCCACTCCCGGCAGCGGTTTCCCCATCGAGCCCGGCTTGATGTCCATCGCGGCGCAGTTGGCAATCATGATGCCGCCGGTCTCCGTCTGCCACCAGTTGTCGTGAATCGGCAATCCGAAGGCCTCCATCCCCCACCATACGGCTTGCGGATTGAGTGGTTCGCCCACGCTTGCGATAAAACGCAGATCTGGAAATTCGTGGCGGCGTGCGACTTCGACGCCGCCTTTCATCATCATGCGTACCGCGGTTGGCGCGGTGTACCACACGCTCACCCGCTCCTCTCTCAAGATCGAATACCAGCGCTCGACGTCGAAATCCCCTTCGTCGGCAATGCTGGTGATCCCGTTCGTCAGCGGCGAAATGATTCCGTACGAAATGCCGGTGACCCAGCCGGGGTCGGCGGTGCACCAGAACACGTCTTCCGGGTGCAGATCGAGCGCCAGCCGCCCGGTGATGTGATGTGCGATGACCGCGCCATGCACGTGGATCGCCCCTTTCGGCTTGCCGGTGGTGCCGCTCGTGAAATGCAGCAGCGCGTAGTCCTCGGCAGCGGTGGCCCCGATCTCGTAAACCGGGCTCGCGGACTCCACGAGCTGCCAGAAATCGAGCGTCCCGGGAATCGCCGTGCGCCGGCCGCGATCGCCAACGATGAGGACGTGCTCGAGCCGCGGCAGCCGCTCCCGCAGTTGGGCGAC
>JACQOK010000203.1 GCA_016202565.1 Betaproteobacteria bacterium
AATCGACTGTTCGCCCACTTGGGCCTGCTCAACGACTGGCCGGCGCTGCTGAGCGCGATGCTGCCGACGCTGATTTTCCTCAGCGTCGCGGTGGGGTTGATCTGGTGGCAGGAGCGGCGCTAGCGCCAGGATTGAGAATCTGGGATCGAGGATCTGGGGTCGAGGAAAAAACAACGCTGCGCTGTGCACCGCGAGCGCGACCCTCAATCCTGATTCCTCAATCCTCGATCCTCACGATTTTGGTGCCTGCCAGCCGGTCGTGCAGGAACTGGCGGTCGCGGTCGAAAAGCGCCCACGCAAATCCGGCACCGCAAAGCACGAGTCCGCCCAGCGCGAACAGAAAGCGGTAGACGCCGTGACACAACGCGAGCGGGGCGCCCTCACGCGTGACGAGCTTCAAGCGCCAGGTCTTCATCGCGAGCGTCTGGCCGCCTCTCGTCCACTGCCACACGAAGTACGCGCCTGCAAGGAAGACCAGATAGAGCTGGTATAGCGGGCGCTTCACCACGGGGTCCAGCCCGTCCGCGAGGATTACGAAGGGAAGCGTCCCGACCACCATCAGTGCGGCCACCAGGAGCGCTTCGTAAACCAGGCTGAGCGCACGTCGCGCGAGCCCTGCCATCTCGCCCGCGGCGGGCGCAGTCACTGGCTGGGCGGGGGCACTTCTTCGGCAGGCGCCTCGGCGGGCGACGCCGGTCCCGGCGGATCGGTGAGCGAGGGATCAAGGGGCGCGCCCTGGCGTTGCTGCTGTTGTGCGAGCGAGCGCTGGTAGCGTTCCCACTCGGTCCGGACTTCCTTGCGCTGGTCCGGCCCCAATTGTTTCAATTTCTGATACTTTTCGCGCGCCGCCTTGCGTTGTTCGGGGGTGAGGGCTGCCCAGTCCCGCATCCGCTTCTGCAGGCGTTGCTGCTCCTGCGGTTTCATCTTCGGATAGCGCGCGGCAATCGCGACCCACTTCTTACGGCGCGTGGTATCCATCTTGTCCCATTCGGGCGCGAGCGGGGCGAGGATCTGCTGCTGCGCCGCGCTCAACTCGGACCACGCCGGCCGGGCAACCTTCTTAGGTTCGGATTTGACCTGTGCGGCAAGGCCGGGTAGGGCGAGACATAGCCAGATGATCAGCGCGATGGACGTCTTAGCCACGAATCGAAACCCTTGTCGAGATAGGCGTTGATCGGCAGTTCATCCGTCAGCAAGCCGACGTCGATCTCGGCCAACTCGTTGGAGGGTGCCGAGCCGTTCTGCCAATACGCAATGCCGATCAAGGCCGCGACCAGTGCCGCGGCCGCGATAAGGTGGCGTGCACTGAGCACGTGCAACTCGACACGGCGCGTTATCGCATGACCGGCCCACGCCCAACCCCATACCGGCTGCGCGCGCTCCTTGTAATGCGACAAAGCGACTTTGCGCGCGTCAAGCAGGCGCTGTCGCGTCGCCTGGTCGACGTGGTCCGCGCCGAAATCGAGGTGCTGGACGATTTTTCTCGCCAGTTCGTCGTTGGCTTGATTCATAGCTTGATCCCCTGTTTCTGCAGCATCACGGCAAGCGCATGGGTTGCCCGTGAGCAGTGCGTTTTCACACTCCCTTCCGAGCAACCCATTATCTTCGCCGCCTGCGCGACGTCCATTTCCTCCCAGTAACGCAGGAGAAAAGCCTGGCGTTGACGGGCGGGCAATTTTTCCAGTGCTTTCTCAATTAAAGCAATAAGTTGCGAGCGCTCGAGCTGTTCGGCGGGCGGCTCGAAAAATTTTGAGTCACTCGCCACCTCCAAAGTTTCGAGAGGGTCAAAATCGTCTTCGCTCTCGCCGCCGAACAGCGCCGACATCGGAGTGGTCCACACCGAACGCACTTTTTGCCGGCGGTAGAAGTCGCGAATGGCGTTCTGGAGAATGCGTTGAAACAGCAGCGGCAGCTCGGCAAGTGGCCGCGCCGAGTACTTTTCGGTGAGTCTCAGCATCGCGTCCTGTACGATGTCCAACGCCGTTTGATCGTCACGGACGGCAAACAGTGCCTGTTTGTAGGCACGTCGTTCTACTTCAGCCAGAAAATCCGCGAGTTCCTTATAGGTAGCCAGTCGGTTGCCTTCTTGTTAATGTCCTTTGGTGCGCCCGGACAATCGGCGCCCGGCCCAACCCCTGCCGCAGCGCCGGATGCGCTTTCCCGAGGTCCACTTCCGGCAGAGTCGAATGCATCTTAACAAAACAAGACCCCCTTGCAAGCGGCGCTTGAAACGGGCCCCGGCGATGCCCGTATCATGCTGTTTACAGGGATATTTTGCTTGACCAAAGCGTGGTCACCCGGTAATGTTCCACGTTTCCGCTTTTCGATGCGAACCGAGCTTATGGAATTGAGCGGCGCTGAAATCGTAGTCCGATGCCTTCAGGCAGAGGGGGTCGAATATGTATTCGGCTACCCCGGCGGCGCGGTATTGTTCATTTACGACGAACTGTTCAAGCAGAACGCGGTCAAGCACATCCTGGTCCGTCACGAACAGGGCGCCGTGCATGCTGCCGACGGTTATGCCCGGTCGACCGGCAAGGTCGGTGTCGCGCTGGTCACTTCAGGTCCGGGGGTGACCAACGCCGTGACAGGCATCGCCACGGCCTACATGGATTCGATTCCGCTGGTGGTCATCACCGGCCAGGTACCCAGCCATGCCATTGGCCAAGACGCGTTTCAAGAGTGCGACACGGTCGGCATCACGCGTCCATGTGTCAAGCACAATTTCCTGGTGAAGGACGTGAAGGATATCGCCAGCACCATGAAGAAGGCGTTCTATATCGCTTCCACCGGACGCCCGGGACCGGTCGTCGTGGATATTCCCAAAGACATCACGATGCACAAGGCCGGGTTTCATTACCCTGAAACCATCGAGATGCGCTCTTACAATCCGGTCGTCAAGGGCCACGCCGGACAGATCAAGCGGGCGATCCAGGTATTGACGAACGCGCAGCGTCCAATGATCTACACGGGCGGTGGCGTGATCCTGGGGAATGCCTCCGAAGAGCTCGGCCAGCTCGTGCGCATGCTCGGTTTCCCGTGCACCAACACCCTGATGGGGCTCGGCGGCTATCCGGCCACCGACCGGCAGTTCGTGGGCATGCTTGGCATGCATGGGACCTACGAGGCCAACATGGCGATGCAGCACTGCGACGTGCTGCTCGCAATCGGTGCGCGCTTTGATGATCGCGTCATCGGAAATCCCAAGCACTTCTTCGAAGAGCCGCGCACGATCATTCATGTCGACATCGATCCATCGTCGATTTCGAAGCGCGTCAAGGTGGACGTCCCGATCGTCGGCAACGTACGCGAAGTGCTGCGGGAGCTCATCCGGCAACTCGACGCGGGCAAGGCGAAGCCCGACCAGGAAGCGCTCAAGACCTGGTGGACGCAAATCGAGCTGTGGCGCGGGCGCGACTGCCTCAAGTACGACCGGTCGAGCCCGGTGATCAAACCGCAGTTCGTGATCGAGAAGCTCTACGAGATCACCAGGGGCGAAGCCTTCGTCACCTCCGATGTCGGCCAGCACCAGATGTGGGCGGCGCAGTTCTACAAGTTCAACAAGCCGCGGCACTGGATCAATTCCGGCGGGCTCGGGACCATGGGCTTCGGGCTGCCGGCGGCAATGGGCGCGCAGCTCGCGCATCCCGACGCGGAGGTGGCCTGCGTGACCGGGGAGGCGAGCATCCAGATGTG
>JACQOK010000204.1 GCA_016202565.1 Betaproteobacteria bacterium
CATGCCTTCGGTGGTGACCGGCGCGAACCTCGCCAACCGTGAACTCATCTACATGGGCGTTTCCGGTGACGGCGATTCGGCGTCGATCGGGCTCGGCCAGTTCGCGCACTGCATGCGCCGCGGCGTCAACATGGTCTATATCGTCGAGAACAACGGCGTCTACGGCTTGACCAAGGGCCAGTTCTCGGCGACCGCGGACAAAGGCTCGAAATCCAAGCGCGGCGTCGTCAATACGGAAGAGCCGCTCGACATGATCGGGATGGCGCTGCTGCTGGGCGCAACGTATGTCGCGCGCAGCTTCTCCGGCGACAAGCAGCAGCTGGTGCCGCTCATCAAGGCGGCGATCGAGCATGAAGGCGCGGCGTTCATCGACGTGATCTCGCCGTGCGTCGCGTTCAACAACCATCCCGGTTCGACCAAGAGCTACGACTACGTGCGTCATCACAACGAGGCGGTCAATCGCCTGGACTTCATCGAGGGCAAAGAGGAAATCACAGCGGATTACGCACCGGGTGAAGTGATCAACGTCACCCAGCACGACGAGTCGGTGCTGCGACTGAGAAAGCTCGCGCCGGACTACGACCCGACCGACCGCGTCAAGGTGATGCATTACCTGCAGGAGCGCGCGGCAGCGGGCGAGGTCGTGACGGGACTGCTCTACGTCGATCCCGAGTCGGCCGACCTGCACGCGCTCCTCAACACCGTCGCAACCCCGCTCAACAAGCTCGACGTGCGCGAGCTCTGTCCGGGCGCCGTCGCCCTCGAGCGCATCAACGCGTCTTTGCGTTGATCGTTGGGGTGAACGAAGCGATACCCAACGATTGCCGCGGCGGCGCTACTGCTTGCCCGAGCGCCAGATGCCGTAGATGATCCAGAGGCTGTTCAGGAAAGCGAGCACGTAGCCCAGAAGACCGAGAACCGGCAGCACCGGAATGCCGAACACCGACGGGCCTTCCCTGACGGTGAGCACGATGGAAGAGCCGATCACGAGCGAGGCGGTCAGAATGCCGACCGTGGCGCGGTCGAGCGTGCGATCGAGCTGGCGGCCGAAAGAATCCAGGCGCTTCAAATCGAGGTCGACCTTGGCCTTGCCGCGCCGCGCCTCCCGCAGCAGGCGCGCGAGATCGCGCGGCACGCTCCCCATCACGCCGAGGAATTCCGTCACGGCGCCGCGACCGCGTTTGACGATCTCGGCCGGATGATAGCGCTGCCGCAGCGCGCGCTGCAGCCACGGGGTCAGGTGCTGGGTGATGTGGAAGTCGGGGTCATACTGCCGCCCGAGTCCTTCGAGCGTGATGATCGCCTTGAACATGAGGGTGAGATCCGAAGGGAGCACGATCGAGTGCTCGCGCACGATCGCGGCGAACTGGCGGATGAGCGTGCCGATCCGGATGTCCTTGAGCGGCATGCTCTCATAATCGAAGACGAGCTCGTTGACATCGGAAACGAGCTTCGCCTCGTCCACGTAGGCATCGCCCGCCCAGTCGATCAGCACTTCGAGCATGGGTTCCTCTTCCAGGCGCGCGAGCCCGGCGAGAAGGTCGATCACCTGCCTGCGCCTCACCGCGCTCAAGCGTCCGACCATGCCGTAGTCGATCATCACGATCCGGTTGCCGGGCAGGTAGAACACGTTGCCGGGATGGGGATCGGCGTGGAAAAAACCGTCGATCAGGATCATCTTGAGGACGCACTCCGCGCCGCGCGCGACCAGGATCTTCTTGTCCAGCCCCGCCGCTTCCACTGCCGCGTGATCCGTGCCTGGAATGCCCTCCATGTGCTGCTGCACGAGCAGCGTTTCGCTGGTCCACTCCGGATAAACCTTCGGGATGACAATGTAAGGGTCGCCGGCAAAATTCTTGGCGAAGCGCTCGATATGGCGGGCTTCGATGGTGAAATCGAGCTCGCGTTCCAGCGAACGGGCGAATTCCGCCGCGATTTCGACCGGCCGGTAGCGCCGCGCATCGGGCATTTCCGACTCGATCAGCTCGGCGATATGGCCGAGGATCCGCAAGTCCGCGTCGATCTTGGCGCGGATGCCGGGACGCCGGACCTTGAGCACGACGGGCGTGCCGTCAGCGAGGCGCGCGCGGTGCACCTGCGCGATCGAGGCGGAGCCATGGGCGACGGTCTCAAGGTCGCAAAAGACCTCGAACGGCGAGCGCCCGAGCGCACGTTCCAGTGCCGGCAGCAGTTCCTCGAACGGGACCGGCGGCACTTCGCTGTGCAGTTTTTCGAACTCGGTGATCCAGCGCGGCGGCAGCAGGTCGACGCGGGTCGCCAGCACCTGACCGAGCTTGATGAAGGTGGGGCCGAGTTCCTCGAACGCGAGGCGCACGCGCTGGGCGGGTTCGAGCCGCAGCGAAGCCGCACCCTCGGTCCAATGGAGGATCTGCCCCGCCCGCTCGAGAACGTTGGCGATGCCGATGCGCCGGACGGTGTCACCCAGGCCGTGACGGATGAAGACCGAGGTGATCTCTTGCAGGCGCGGCAGGTCCCGCATCGCGCCAAGGGTTTCGCGCAGCATGCCCGGGTTTTCAGGAAGTCCCGCTCGCTGGCTCCGCGGGTTTACGCCCCGCTCCCGCCTCCTCGTGTTTCTGCGATCGCTGCTCCCGGATAGCGTCGGCAATGCCGGCAAGAACGCCGCCTGCCGCCTGCGCGAACCGGACGCTGAACTCGCTGGCGGCTTCGAGCCCGCCCAGCGTCACGTCGATCGAGGCAGCCGATACGCGCTGCGCAAACTCGGTCATCATGCCCGCGATCTGCCTGCCGGTGCTGGTACCGGTGCGGCGCGCGCTGCTGAGAATCTCGCGCAGCTCGGGCCGCACCCGCTCGTTCGCCCCCTCCGCGACCTGTTCGACGGTCGAGAGGAAGTCGTCCTCGAGCTTCTTCATGTCGGCGAGCGCCTGCTTCAACTCGCGGTCTGAAAAGTCTCTGCCGGTGGTAACGAGCTGCCGCAGCGCCTGCTGACCGGCCTCGGTGGATTTTCTCAACGCTTCGTCGAGACCGCGAAACGCCGCCGAGAGCGATTGCCGCAAGTCGGCGCGGCTTTGGTCCGCGCCGAGGGTGATGCCCTCGGTGATGGCCCGCACGACTTCGCGGATTTCGCGCCGGTCGAAACGGCGGCTGCGCAGTGCGAGCAGCGTGAGATCGTGAACGCGAGTGTGGATGTCGTCGCCACGCATCGACCCGCTTGCGGATTCCTTGATGTGCTCGCCTGAGAGTTCCTGCGGATTGTCCTGGACCGCCATCGCTTCCCCCATTTCGCTGAGGCACCAATACCAATCTTACACGCAGGGCTGCTTCGTACCTACCTTTCCCCGGGGGGGCCAGGAGCGCGCAGCGCAGGCCCGGCTCAGCCTAACCCTTGCGTTGCGGGATACGCCATAAATAGACGGACGAACCGTTGACGAATTCCGTGCGCTCCGGCTTCCAGTCCCCCATGGCGAACGCGTGCGAGACGACACGGGTGCCGGGCCGCAGGTCCTTCATGAGCTTGGGACGGAGCCTCAGGTTGAGTTCGGTAAGCAGGTAGAGCGTAACGACGGTCGCCTCGCTGATGTCGGCTTCGAACAGATCACCCTGTATGAACTTGACCTTGTCCGCGACCTTCGCGCGGCCGACATTTTCGGTCGCTTCGCGGATGCGTTCCTGATCGATGTCGATTCCCACGCCGCGTGCCCCGTAGCGCTGCGCCGCCGTGATCACGATCCGCCCGTCGCCGCAGCCCAGATCGTAGACCACGTCCTTGGCGGTCACCGCCGCCATTTCGAGCATTTTGTTCACGACATCGTCGGGCGTCGGCACGAAGATCACGTCCGGCGTGCGCGTCCTCGGCGCCGCCTGCGCCAATAGCGGCAGGACTTGGTCTGTGGCGCGCGCAAAACCGGAAACCCCCAACGCGCCCAACGCAGTCAAAAACTTTCTTCTTTGCATGCTTCTTCTCCCGCAAGAGCGCCGTCCCGGCGCAGACGAACTTTACCCTACCTGCAAGGCAATGTGCATACGAACTCCATGAGTGTGTAGCCCGGATGGAATGAAATGAAATCCGGGACCAGGAGAAGCGGGAACGAAGGCCCCCAAGAAAAAGCGGGAACGAGGGCTCCCCAAAAAAAGCTACAGCGACAAAATCGCATCACGGCACGCGCGCCGCGGACATCCGCGACAGGATGATCTCGGTGCGTCGCTGCAGGTACGCGGTATCGCGGCCGGGACCATAGCGGCGCGGGCTCGGGACCATGGCCGCGAGCCGCGCCGCCTGCGCCGGGGTGAGCCCGCCCGCCGTAACGCCGTAGTGGTGGCGCGCCGCCGCCTCCGCGCCGAAGACGCCGTCACCCCACTCGATGACGTTGAGATAGATCTCGAGAATGCGGCGCTTGGTCATGATGGTCTCGATCATCAGCGTGATCGCCGCCTCCTGCAGCTTGCGCCACCACGTGCGGTCGCTCGACAGGAACAGGTTCTTGGCAAGCTGCTGGCTGATGGTGGAGCCGCCGGCGACGACCTTCCCCTTCGTGAGGTTTCGCTCATACGCCTTCTGCATTGCCTCCCAGTCGAATCCCCCGTGATCGAGAAATTTGGCGTCTTCGGCCGCAACGATGGCGCGCTTCAGATGAACGGATATGCGCTGATAAGGCGCCCACTGGTGCCTGAGCGTCGCTTTGGGATCTTTTTCGCGCAGTCGTTCGAGGCGGCTCGCCATGAACGCCGTCATCTCCGGGTTATTGCCGGCCCAGTACCAGATGTGAATGGCGAACCAGAACTGGATGAGAGTGACGCCGATCAGCGCCAGCAGCACGAGCCGCCAGGTGAAGCGCAGAATCATTCGCATTGCGGGTGAGCGGTAAGCGGTAAGCAAGTAGCCCGGAAGAAGCGAAGCGGATTTTTTGGGGGCCCTCGTTCCCGCTTTTTTCTGGGGCCTTCGTTCCCGCTTCTCCCGGTCCCGGATTTCATTTCATTCCATCCGGGCCACGTTGGCTCACCGCTCACGCTCTTCTCAGCAGCGCGATAACGGGGGCAGTGTCTGGCCGCACGCCGCGCCAGATGAGAAACGATTCGGCGGCCTGCTCGACCAGCATGCCGGTGCCGTCGGCCGTCTGCGCGCCGCGCGCGCGCGCGAACTCGAGAAAAGGCGTCGTTCCTCCGTAGACCATGTCGTAGGCCAGCGCGCCCGCCGCGAAGATGTCCTCCGGCAGCGGCGGCATTTCATTGCTGAGGCTCGCCGAGGTGGCATTGATCAACACATCGAACCGCTCGCCGCGCAGGCTGGCGTACCCGCGGACCGTGATGCCGCGCGGGGCGAACGCCTGAAATTTCTCGAAATGCGCAACCAGCGCCACCGCCTTGTCCAGTGTGCGGTTGGCAACGACCAGCTCGTCCGGTTGTTCGCGCAGCAATGGCTCCATGACCCCGTAGCTCGCCCCGCCCGCCCCCATCAGCAGCACGCGCCGCGCCCTGATCGAGCAACGCAGATTGTCCTGGAGGTCGCGCACCAGCCCGATGCCATCGGTGTTGTGGCCGATGATTTCCGAACCGTGGAATTCGAGCGTGTTCACCGCGCCGGCAGCAAGGGCATAGCCTTGGTGCGCGGTGACAAGGTCCCAGGCCTCATGCTTGAACGGGAGAGTGACGTTCATTCCCTTGCCGCCGCCGTCCCGGAATGCGAACACCGCGGCCCGCAGGCCCTCGCGCGGCGCCAGCAGCGCGGTATAGGAGATATCCTGGCCGGTCTGGCGCGCGAATTCCGCGTGAATCAGCGGCGACTTGCTGTGCGCCACGGGATTGCCGATTACCGCATACTGGTCGGTCATGCGTGCAGCGGCTTTACTCGGCGATCAACTGGTCGGAGCGGGTAAAGGTCCAGGTCCGGGTGATGCTGAGAATGTCGGTATCGGTCGAGATATCGGCGGGAAACGGCGCAAACGGCGCAGCGAGCCTGACGATGTGCAGCGCCGCTTCATCGAGGATTTTCCAGCCCGAAGGACGGTTGATTTCGACCTTTTCGAGAATACCGCTGGCTTTGATCGAAACGGTTACCACCAGGCTGCCGTACGCCTTCTGGTCGCGCGCGGCCTGTGGATAGTTGAGTTCGCCGATGCGCTCGATCTTCAGACGCCAGTCTTCGACGTAACGGGCGAACCGGAATTCCTGCGTGCGCGCGCCGATGAAGCGCCGGCGCGGCCGTTTCTGATAGCTGTCCCAATCCTTGCTGATCTGCGCTTCGAGCCGCGCGATCTCGAGGCCACGCTGCACGAGTTCGCTTGCATCCGGCGCAGCGGGCGCCTCGCTTTGCGGCGGCACCTGCGGCGGCGCCGATTCGACCGGCACCAGCGACTTGGCCTGGGTCATCAGCTGGCGCGCTTCGCGCTCGAGCCGCTCAACGGCACGCGCGGCAAGCGTTCGCGTTTCTTCCTGCTTTTCCTGCTGCCGCACCGGGAACGGGCTCTTGGCGCGGCGCCGGGCATCCGTATTGCCGCCGCCGTCGAGGTTGGCTTGCGCGAGTGCGTCAGGCTGGGGTGGTTTGGCCGTCGACTTGGCATTGACCAGCACCACTTCGAGCGGCTGGTTGAGGTCGCTGAGCGGATTCTTGGCCGGCATCTTGAACGTGACGCCGGCAATAACCGCGACGTGGATCAGGATCGACAAGAGCAGCGCAGCTTCAATGCGCGTCTTGACGCCGAGTGCTACAAAACGGCGGTCGACTTCGGCGATGCGCCGCTCAAGCTCGGTGATCCGCTGGTCGAATTGAGCGGCGGCGCCGCTCCATGGCGCGTGCCGAACATGCCGCCCCCGCCGCGGAAGCGGCACGACCTCCCTGGCTGGTATTACCTTCATGACCGCGCATTCTACCTAAGGCGCGCCCCTCTGCATAGAAAGCTTTTCTTGCATGACATGTTGGGCCAGCCCCTTAAAGTAAAGTCGCACAAAAGGCCCGGCGCGCTAACTGCCGCGGGAAGCGCCTTCGGCCTGGATTTCCAGGCGGCTGCGAAATTCGCAACGCAATGTGAGTTCGAGAAAATCGAGGTCCGCCACCGCCAGTTCCACCGTCGTCCCAGGCTCGAGTGCGGGCAGGGATGGCACGCGCACCACCAACGGCAGTTCTTCCAGCCGCACCAGGTTTTCCCGGATGACGCGGCCTTCTACCACACTGCGATCTTCCTGGGTGAGCCAGCGCAGGCACCAGTAGCGCTCCATGGTGCGCTGAAAGTCGCCGTACGCCTCGTAGGTCAGCTCGAAATCGCGCATAGCGGATAGAAGCGCTTCATCGCCCGCGCGGCAGGGTGGAGGCTCGCCGCGCGTGAGCGCCACCAGTTGGCGCTGGTTCAGGAGATCGACGTAACGCCGGAGCGGTGAACTCGCCCACACGTATTGCTCGACGCCGAGCCCTTCGTGGCCGGCGGGGACGGTGCTCATCCTGACTTTTCCGTTGCCCTGCACGCGGAAAATCGCGGCGGTGGCGTTTGCCGCAAGCTGGCGTCCCCATTCGCGGTTGGCAAAGATCATCAACTCGGAAACCATCCTGTCGATCGGCGTGCCGCGGCGGCGGCGGGTGATCGTGACCCGATCGTTTTCGACGTAGAAATTGTATTCCGGGCGCATTTCGGCTTCCGTGACTTCCCCGCGGCGCGCCCGCTCCAGCCTGTCGGCAAACTCCCACAGCGTGCGCAGTTCATTTGCATATCGGTGATCAATCGCCCCGGCGGCGAGCGTTTGCTCGTTGAATTCCTGTTCCAATGCATCGTGGCGCAAGTTGGCGCCGATATTGAGGCGTTCGATACGGTTTGACGCGGACACGATGTCGTACCCGGGCGTGGTCTCGATGTAGAGCGACAATGCCGGGCACGGACGATTCTCGGCGAGCGTGAAGCATCGAATCGCCGCTTCGGGCAGCATCGTAATTTTGGCGCCGGGATAATACACCGTGGACAGCCGCGCGCGCGCGATTGCGTCGATGGGCGAGCCGGGCGCGATGCCGAGGGCGGGTGCGGCGATGTGGATGCCGATGCGCCAGTTGCCGCCGGGAATCCGTGACACCGAAAATGCGTCGTCGATTTCGGTCGTGGTCGCGTCGTCGATGCTGAACGCCTCGGCATCGCCCGGAGGCAGATCGACGGGCTCCGGGACCGGCGGCACAGTGCCGAAGTCGGTGCCGCGCGGGAAATACTCGAGCAGGAAACGCTTCACGTGGTAGTCGTGCGACGACGGCAGTCCGCCGCAGCGCTCGACGAGCCGCGCCGGGGTCATCTTCAGCGCGGCGCTCGCCTCTTCCAGCGCTTTCCACTCGATGCTGTTCCGGTCCGGCCGATACAGCAGCGTATCGAGGACCGGAGCGAATTCGGGCGGCAGCCGGGATGCGGCGAGCTGCTCGATATAGGCCTGTTTCCTGAGCGCTTGCTGTTTCTTGCGCTCGATGCTGGCAAGCGCCGCTTTGAGGGCGTCCTCCGGCGCAGCCTTGTAGCGCCCGCGGCCCTTCTTGTAGAAGTACATCGGCGCCCCGTGCAGCCTGAGCAGCACGCCTGCCGACTCGACCGGGCTCGGCGCGTGCCCGAAGTATTCGCGCGCCAGTGTGTCATACGAAAACTCCGCCTCGCCGCAGCACTGCCACAGGAAATCGACGTCGATCTCGTCGGCGATGTTCTGCGCCGCGTCCATGAAGCCAGCAATCGGCGGCGCATCGAACCGGAACAGCACTGCGGATGCCTTGACCTTCGAGCGCTTGCCGTGCGGCGCCTCGACCTGCAGGGAAGTGTTATTATCGGCGAGAATGGTCCCGACCTTGAAGTCACCCTCTTCTTCGTAAAAGATGTTCTTGCTCACGAGCAGGACGAGGCGGGCGAATTTCGTTGGAAGAGAACCGGTGGAAAGAAAAAACCCGCGTTGAGCGGCGGGCCACGGGGTCCGTCTGCATCGAACGCAAGAAACCCGCGTTGAGCGGCGGGCCACGGGGTCCGTCTGCATCGATCTCTAG
>JACQOK010000205.1 GCA_016202565.1 Betaproteobacteria bacterium
AACGGCCGCTCACTTTGTCGGGCGGCTTGCTCATATTCGCGATATGAGCTGCGCCACCCTTCGCGTGATCAATCCGTTCTGGCTGCAACGCACACGTGGTTCATTATGTTAGGCACTCTTAGGGTTCTGCTGCTGGAAGACGTTCCCAGTGATGCGGAACTGGAAACCACCATACTGAAGCGCGCGGGGATAACCTGCGAGACCCGGGTGGTCGCGAGCGAACGCGATTTCGTGGACCAGCTCGACCGGTTCAAGCCTGATCTCATTCTGTCGGACTTCTCGTTGCCGGCGTTCGACGGCTTGTCCGCGCTCCGGCTCGCGCGTGAAAGACGACCGGACGTCCCGTACATATTCGTGTCCGGCACCATCGGGGAAGAACGGGCGATTGACGCGCTTAAGCACGGCGCGACGGATTACGTCCTCAAGACCAACCTGGCGCGCCTGCCGCCCGCGGTGATGCGTGCCGTGCGGCAGGCCGGGGAAGCCAGGCGTCGTCTGGAGCAGGACGAAAAGATGTCCCGTCTGAATCGCGTTCGCGCCGTGCAGAGCGGAATCAGCTCCTCCATCGTTCGCACCCGGGACCGGCGCCAGCTCTTTCGTGAAATCTGTGACGCCGCCGTCGAGCATGGCCACTTCAGGATGGCCTGGGTCGGACTCACCGTGGCCGACACCACAAGCGTCATCCCGGTCGCGCACAGCGGGCACGACGAGGGCTATCTCGACGAATTCATGCAGAGCCCCGATGAGGGAGTGGGAGCGCAAAGCGTGATCGGGGAGGCGGTAAAACAACGAAGGGAAGTCGTTGTAAACGAGATCGACAAGGAGCCGCGGGTCGCATTGCAGAAACGGGCGCTGGCGCGCGGTTACGGCTCGATGATCGCCCTGCCGCTCACTTCGGAAGACGCGGTGATCGGCTTCTGGGTCATTTACGCAGCGGAGCCCGGCTTCTTCGACATCGAGGAGACGAGATTGCTGAGCGATGTGGCCGCCGACGTGTCGTTTGCTCTGGATTACATCGCGAAACAGGAACGGCTCAACGAACTGGCCTATTACGACGTCCTCACGGGGCTGTCGAACCGCAACCTGCTGCACGAGCATCTCAGGCAGGCGCTCGCCCATGCCAGCCGCAATGATCGTCTGGTGGCGGTGGTGTTCATCGACCTCGACCGCTTCAAATGGGTGAACGACACGTTTGGACACGGCGGCGGCGATCGGCTGCTCAAGGAAATCGGCGCCCGGATCGCCTCCTGCACTCGAGAAGGCGATATCGTATCGCGCCACGGCGGCGACGAATTCGTCATGGTGCTGCCTGATCAGCCGAGCCGGGAATCGGCCATTCCGGTGTTGCAACGGGTGCTGGAAACGATATCGGAGGCGGTGCGCATCGACGATTGCGAGATTTGCGTCAGCTGCAGCATCGGCGCGGCGTTCTTTCCGCGGGACGGGGGGGATGCCGAGACGCTCCTCCGCAACGCCGACGCCGCAATGTATCGCGCGAAAGAACTCGGCCCCGGCAGGCTGCGCTTCTACGCGTACGATGCCGACGTGATATCACTGAGGCCGGCGTCTCGTTGAATTGTCTGCCGCGCGCTGGAGGGTCGGAATGTCCGGGGCCGCGATGACCGCCTCGCCTCATTCCACTTTGATGCCGGCCTCCTTGATGACTTTGCCCCAGCGCACGACTTCCGCTTTCACGAACAGGGCGTGCTTCTCGGGCGTATCGGCGTCACTCTGGTCGATGCCCGTCGCATTTCGGCGCGGACACGGCGATAATGGCCCCGTGCAGGCAACCCGGCGGGAGGCATTGCCATGGGCATCACGATTTGCGCGGTCACCCCGACCTTCGCGGCCGAGGTCGGCGACGTGGATTTGTCGCGGCTCTCCGAGGCCGATCTCGCTGAGGTCAAGGCGGCATTCTGGAAGTATGCACTGCTGATTTTTCCCGACCAGGATCTGGCACCGGAGCAGCATCTGGCGTTTGCGGAACGGTTCGGACCGATCGAAGCGGATCGCGTGCTGGACCAGGCAACGGCATCGAGCCGCCTCGACAGCAAATTCGCCGACATCTCGAATCTCGATGCGCAGGGCGAAATCTGGGAGGCAGCGAGCCGCCAGCGCATGTACAAGGCCGGAAACAGGCTCTGGCACACTGACAGTTCGTTCAAGTTTCGCCCCGGATTGTGTTCGCTGCTGTATGCACGAACGGTGGCGCCGGTGGGCGGGCACACGGAATTCGCCGATCAGCGTGCGGCCTACGATGCGCTGCCCGATGCGATGAAGGAGAAACTCCGGGGCCTCGTTGCCGAGCATTCGATCGCTACCTCGCGCCGGCGCAGCGGATTCACGAACTTCACGACCGAAGAAGCCGGGCGACTGCCACCCGTGCCGCAGGCGCTGGTACGGACCATCCCGCAGAGCGGGCGCAAATCGCTGTATGTCGCCTCTCACGCCGGCCGCATCTTCGGCATGCCGGAGGAGAAGGGCGGCGCGCTCATCGACCAGCTCATCGCGCACGTGTCGCAACGGCAGTTCGTGTATACCCATCGCTGGCGCGCGCGCGATCTCGTCATGTGGGACAACCGCTGCACCATGCACCGCGGCACCGAGTACGATGATCTGCGCTGGGTGCGCGACATGCGGCGCGCCACGGTGAGCGACGTTGCCAATTCCTGCGAGCAGGAGGGGATCGCGTTGCCCGCCTAGCGGCCGCGATCGCGGCTTGACCGGAGCAGGCCTGACGGCGCGCGCTTTACGCGACGCGCCTTGATGAGGTGACGTATGCTCAGAAAAACGCGAGTGCGCGCGCCTCGATGCTCTGGCGCGGCGGGGCGCCGGGCGGCGTGCCGGGATCGTCGAACGAAGTGTGCGCGGTGAAGCGGGCGCGGCCGTCCTTCTCCGAATCGAAAACCTTGAACACCAGCGCCTCGTCGCGGCGCATCTCCGGAAAATAGAACCAGCGGTGCGCCGGGTTGTAGCGCAGACGATAGGTCTGGCCGACGCGGTTCGGATAGCGGCGCTCGGCGACCATGAGATCCCCGAACGCCACGCTTCGCGCATCGGCGATCGCCAGCGGATTGGACTGGATCGGCTGGTTGATGGCCCGCCATACCTGGATGATCGCAAAGCGCCGCTTGAGAAGCGCCTCGGCCTCTTCCGGCAGAAGATCGCGCACGCGTTGCGGTCCCGACCACTCGGTGTAGTCGTTGTGCGCCGACAGCACGGGTTCGCGCACCAGCCGCGCTTCCCGCTCCGCCTCGTCGCCCGAGCGCAGCGTGTGGTCGAATACCACCACACGCGCGGCGCCCGAAACCTCCTTGATGAGCTGCTCGATTTCCGCGTAATAGGCCGACTCCAGTTCCTGCTTGTCGAAGAAATCCTTCACCGCCGTTCTGTGCTCGATGAATGCGAATCCGTTCCGGTCGAGGGAGAACGTGCTCGCGAGCGGGCGGCCGTTCTCGATGCGCATCGGCCGCGAATCCAGGGTGCCCGTCCTGCGGCGGTGAATGTTGTTGGGCCCGAAGGTCTCGTTGACGAGCTTCTCGCCGCTGTCCAGCGTGTACGGGATCTCGGCGATCACCGCGTCTTTGACCGGACGCTCCTGCGTTGCCTGGCTCATGCGGATACCTCAACTTGTCGTCTCGATTGAGCGAGCCTAGATCAATCACGGGACCGGAGTCAATTTCCGGGGTGAAAGCACCTCCGCGTCCACTTTTCTCCGTTCAAAGAAGGCCCGCGGTACCGGTCACTTCTGCCGGCGCGCCATGCGGCTCGCCGATGCGGCACGGAAGAAGCGGGCGCCGCGCCGCACTGCGCAGAGCCTCAGGCGACGCCTTCGACGATCCGTATTTCCCGTTCAACCGCATCTTTTCCCAGCACCCGGAGCGCCTCCTGATAACCGGGGCTGTCGTGGGCGGCGGTCGCCTGCGCCACGCTGTCGAACTCGATCACCACCACGCGCTGGTTGAGCCCCGCCTCGTAGGTTTTCGCGGGGCCGCCGCGGACGAGAAAGCGCCCGCCCGCCGCCTGGATCGCCGGGCCGGCGAGCTTGGCGTAAGCGGCGAGGGCCTCGGGATTCCTGATCGATCGATAGAATGCAATCCAGTATGCCTTTGCCATGACATTCTCCAAAATTGAAATTGCAACGCAGTAACGGACGGCTCACACCAACGCCTGAGGTGGCTTATGAACAACGATCTTCCTAGTTCACGGCGAAGCAGTACAGCAGACCCGCGCCGCCCGATGATTTCAGGGCATCAAGGCTGCACCCGCGCGACGGGTGCGAGGAGTTCCAGGAGCGGGACGGATCATCGTCGCGCAAACCCAGGCGATCGTGGTGGCCGACTATCGCCGTGCCTTCCCCGCTCTTCGTCCAGTTGCCGCAGGTCGTGTCCTTTTCGCCGGCGAATGCGGTGCCGTCCGGCTGCGAGCCGGTGAGAATGTCATGCATATTGGGCGTGTCGCCCGAGCCGTTGACCCTGTCGCCCTTCTCGGTCAATGCGGTCTCCTTGGTGAGGTTGTTCTTGCCGTGCAGCTCGCTCAAGTTCTTCGCGATGATCACCCCTTTGGCGTTTTGCCAGGGCCCTTTGCCGATGCGGTCGCGCGCATTGACCGCTGGAGAACCAGCGGCGGCGCTCGTGCTGAGATAGGCGCGCCATTTGTGTTTGCCGGCGCCCGCCGCGGTTGCCAGCGATTGGCAGTGCTTGTCCGCGCCAGCGAGCCCGCCGAAGTCCGCGCCCTTCCCGGAACCGGTGCTGGTGATAAAGAACGTCATGTTGGATTGTTGCGCCTGCGCACCGCCGCTCGAGCCCAGCACCAGCAGCGCAACCGATGCGATCATGCCAAAACTCATTTTGATCATTGCAGCCTCCGTAAGTTGACAATCGGCCCGTGAACAGGCAGCAACGACGACCTGCGCGGGCCCATTATAAACGTCAGCACCCACGCTATTATTCCGGGCGCACTGCGCAATTTACTTGCCGAAAGTTTCCACGCGAAGCGGTGGATCGCCGATCTCCGCGAGCCGCTTGTCCTCGGCCATGAGCTCCACGAAGACTTCGAGTGCCTTGAGCATGGGCGGCATGCCGAAGTTGACGCACGTCTGAAAGATCACTTCCAGAATTTCCCTGGGATTGGCGCCGTTTCGAAGGGCCCCCCGCATGTGGCCTCGCGCCTGCGTCTCCTCGCCCACGGCGAGACAGTCACCGATCATGCACAAAAGCCGCGTCTTGTCGTCCACGATGCCGCGCGCATACATGCCGCCGTAGCAGAACTTGACCCACAGATCGGCGAAGTCGGGATCGATCGCATCGAGCCAGGCCAGGATGTTGAGGTGATGGCGCGGCCGCAGCGTGAGCCCGCGCCCGACGGCGAGCCAGCCGTGCCGCGCCATCAGCGGCTCGAAGCGCGGATCGGCGACGTCCGCCGGGTGCCACGTCGCACGCTCCGCTTCGTACGACCGTTTGCGGTCATTGCCGTCGGTCGGCAGCCGGGACGCCCGCAACTCGTCGAGCAGACCCGCGCCGCTCGCGATCCGGTGAAACAATTCGATGGCGGGCTCGACCACCGTGTGCCCGCCGTAGACGGCGCACTGGAGGATGATCTCCAGTATCTCGCGCGCGGCCACTTTCGCCGCCAGCGCTGCATGGATGGTATCTTCCAGCGCCGGGTGGCTCTTCGCCATGGTGTACTGGCCGACGAGCACCAGCAGCCGCGTGCGCGTGTCGAGCGCGGGCCGCGTGCTGATGCCCTTGATCGCGAAGTCCACCCATAGCCGGGTGAAGTGCTGGTCGAGGCTGTCGCGCTGCGCGAGGCGCCGCTCGAACGTCCGGGGCTGGATGCTCTGCCCCGCGTCGAACGCGTCAGCGCCATATTTCGAACGAAGATCGGTATCGGGCATGGCTCCCCTGTGCGGCCGATGTGACGAAAAACGGCAAGGTGAAGTGCCGGGCGCCGGTATTATAACTTGAGCTTCAGCCTGTCCTTCCCGCGCGTGAGCCTGCGCTGCGGGACGGGCCAGCGCGGGCTTTCGTTCCCTGTTTTGTAGGCGGGCTTTCGTTCCCGCTTTTTTGGGCAAAGGAGGTGTCACGTGGCAGCATCAGGCAGACTGGCGGGATCGATCGCCATCGTGACGGCGGCCGGTCAGGGAATCGGCGAAGCGATCGCGAAGACTTTCGCGGGCGAGGGTGCATCGGTCACCCTCGTCGATATCAACCTGGCGGAAGCCAAACGCGTCGGTGCCGAGATCGAAGCCGCGGGCGGGGCCGCGCTCGTGCTGAAGGCCGACGTGACGCGTTCGGCCGAGGTGGCGGCGATGGTGAAGGCCGTGCTGGACCGCTTTGGCACAGTCGATATTCTGGTCAACGCGGCGGGTGGGTTTCATCGCTTCGCGCCGATCACTGAGATCACGGACGAGGAATGGGAACGCGTCATCGATCTTAACCTTAAAACCGCGTTCTTCTGCGCCCGCGCCGTCGCGCCGATCATGATCGAGAAGAAAAAAGGGCGCATCATCAGCATTGCATCGGGCGCCGGGATTGCACCGAACCCCTACGCGCCGTCCTATCTGCCCTACGGCGCAGGCAAGGCCGGGCTGATCGGGTTCACCAAGCTCCTCGCCCGCGACCTCGGGGCTTACGGCGTTACCGTCAACGCGGTATCGCCGGGAACCACGCTGACCCCGCGCGTCTGGAAAGTGAGGGATGCGGAAAGCATCAAGCGCATCGCATCCCAGAATCCCATGAGATGCCTCGTCGAACCCGTGGACACGGCGGAGGCGGTGCTTTTTCTCGCCTCGAGCGAGGCGCGCTACATCACCGGCGTGAACCTGAACGTCAATGCGGGCAATCTGATGTAGAGCGGCACGCGCCGCCCGGGTTCATCAGCCGACCGTTTATAATGAGCGGCGAAGAACACAATAAAGACGCGTGTTGCCCTTTTCTTTCCGGAGCCAAGGCAAGTGGCGATTCACCTGACCCTTGCCGTCACTTTCTTCAACTTCGTCGGCGCGAACGCGGCGCGCGTGGTGCTCACGCTCTACGCGCTCGAACTCGGCGCGCCCGCTTCGGCGGTCGGTGTGCTCGGCGGCCTGCTGTTCGTGTTCCCGCTGCTCTTGTCGTGGCCGATCGGCGCGCTCGCCGACCGCACCGGCGCACGCGGCCTGCTGCTCTTCGCCGCCGTCTGCGGCGCCGCCTCGCTTACCCTGCCGTACTTCGTGCGCACGCTGCCCGCGTTCTACGTCGCGGCGGCGCTGAACGGGCTCGCGCTCGCATTCTTCCACGTCACCCTCCAGAACCTGATCGGCACCCTGAGCCGGCCGGAGGATCGTGCCCGCAACTTCAGCAACTTCAGTCTCACCGGGGCGGTGACGAATTTCGTCGGTCCGCTGCTCGCCGGATTCTCGATCGACAACCTGGGGCATGCACCGGCCTGCCTCGTGATCGCCTCGCAATCGGTGATCGCGATCGCGCTGATTCTCGCGTGGGGCCGCCTGTTTCCGCCCGGCAGGCCGCACGCCACGCTGGACGCGGGTGCTTCTCACGCGCTGCTGGATCGCGAAGTGTGGCGCATGCTCGTCGTGAGCGGCCTGGTGCAGCTCGGCACCGATCTCTTCCAGTTCTACCTGCCGATCTACGGGCACTCGATCGGGCTTTCGGCCTCCGCCATCGGCGCGATTCTCGCCACCCTTGCCGTGGCGGCGTTTGTCGTGCGCCTGTTCCTCGCGCGCCTGGTGAAGCGGGTGCCGGGTGAAACGCTGCTCCGCTGGGTCTTTTTTATGGGTGCGATCGGTTTCGCGCTGGTGCCGTTTTCCGGCAACGCCGCCGTGCTCGGAGCGATCGCCTTCTTTTTTGGCCTGGGCATGGGCATCGGCATTCCGCTCACCGTCATCCTCATGTTCAGTCGCACTACGGAAGGGCGCTCGGGGCAGACGCTGGGGCTGCGGCTCACCGCCAACAATTTCGTGCGCGTGACCGGGCCGATCGTGTTCGGCGCCGTGGGCTCGGCGTTCGGGCTGCCGGTGGTGTTCTGGATCGTCGCCTCCATCATGGCCTCGGGCGGACTGCTGTCCCGGTCGCGCGCCGGCTCGCGTTGACGCTTCAAGTCGGGTCGGGCAGAATTCCCGGGGACAAGACACGACAACGCACGACGCGCGATACTGCGTCATCATCGCGGGAGGAAGGAGATCCTGTCATGACCATCACCCGCACGCTTGCCGCTTTCGTTCACGATCTAACCTACGACCAGCTGCCGCCAGAGGTGCGTGAGCGCGTTGCGGCGCTCATTCTCGACCTGGCCGGCATCACGGTGCGCGCCCGCCACGAAGCGGAATCCACGCCCGCGATGGTTGCCGCCGTGGCCCGGCTTGGCCTGGCGCGTGGCCCTTGTACGGTGATCGGGGATGCCGCCGGCTACTCACCGGCCGGCGCCGCGATGCTGAACGGCACGCTTGCCCATTCGCTGGACTTCGACGATACGCATGCGCCGGGCTCGCTGCACCCGAGCGCGCCGATCGTGCCCGCCGCCTTCGCCGCGGCCGAGATGACCGGCGCCGACGGGAAGGCCGCGATCGCCGCCATCGTCGCCGGCTACGAGGTGCAGATCCGGTTGAGCCTCGCGCTCGACCCGGCGGCGCATTACGACCGCGGCTTCCATCCCACCGCGACCTGCGGCGCGTTCGGTGCAGCGGCGGCTGCGGGCCGGCTGCTCGGGCTCGACGCGGAGGGCCACGCCAACGCCTTCGGTATCGTGCTCAGCATGGCCGCGGGCTCGATGCAGTATCTGGTAAACGGCGCCTGGACCAAGCGCTCGCACGTCGGTCACGCGGCGCTGTGCGGGCTTACCGCCGCGACGCTCGCAAGCGAAGGCTACCAGGGTGCGGCCGACGCCGTCGAAGGCAAGTGGGGTTTCCTCCACGCGTATGCGCCCGCCGCCGACTCGGCAAAGGTGGTCGACGGGCTCGGTCAACGCTGGGAGACGCTCAAGATCGCGGTGAAACCGTATCCGTCTTGCCGCTACAGTCATGCCGCGATCGACGGAATCCGCGCGCTCACCCGCGCGCACGGCATCCAGGCGGAGGAAGTGGAAGCGGTCACGGTCGGTCTGCCCGAGGCGGGTTGGAAGATCATCGGCGATCCGGAGCCCGCCAAACAATCTCCCGCCTCGGTCGTGGACGGGCAGTTCTCGATGGCGTTCTGCGCGGCCGTGGCACTGCGCACCGGCGGCCTCGTGTGGGACGACTATGCGCGCCATCTCGGCGACCCCGACACTCTGGCGTTGTGCAAGCGCGTCCGCACGCGCGTCGATCCCAGGGCACAGGCCGACTTTCCGGCGGAAATGAGCGCAAGCGTGCAGATGAAGACCGCGCGCGGTGCGTTCGAGACCTACGTGCGGGTGCCGAAGGGCGAGCCGGCGAACTTCCTCTCCGCGGCCGAACTGCGCGCGAAGTTCGACGGACTCACGGGCCCGTACCTCCCCCGCGAGCGCGCGGAGGCGCTCGCTCGCGGCCTGCTCGCTCTCGGCGAGGCGCGCGACATCGGCGCGCTCCTTAAGCTCGCACGTCCCGAGCCGCGCGCGGCGGAACTGCGCGTCGCCGCCGGCGAGGACTGATCGTGACGGCGCCCCGCGAGGAGACCGCGCCGCGGCGCCCCGGCGAATCGAGCGGTCGCGTCTACGAGGATTTTGCCGTCGGCGACGTCTACCGGCACTGGCCGGGACGCACCATCCTGGAGGCCGACAACACCTGGTTCACGCTGCTCACGATGAATACGCACCCGCTGCACTTCGACGCCGAGTACGCGGCGAAGAGCGAGTATGGCCGCATCGTCGTGAACAGCTGCCTCACGCTCTCGATCGTCGCCGGCATGAGCGTCAGGGACTTGAGCCAGAACGCAATCTGTAACCTGGGCTGGACCGACATCCGCATGCCGGCGCCGGTGTTCATCGGTGACACGCTCTACGCCGAGTCCGAGGTGCTCGCCAAGCGCGAGTCCGCCTCCCGCCCCACCGCCGGCATCGTCACGGCGCGCACAACGGCGCGCAAGGCCGACGGCACGGTGGTGATGACCTACGAGCGGACCTTCCTCGTGCCCAAGCGCGGGCATGGGATCGCGGACGATTGATGGCCACATCGAGCCAAGGGGCGGCAATAGCGGACCCCGATCAGCTGATTCTGGATGCGGTGGACCGCTTCCTCGAGCGCGAGGTGAGACCGCATGTGCGCGCGCTCGAAGCGGCCGACGAGTATCCGCGCGCGATCGCCGATGGCGTAGCGGCGCTCGGGCTGTTCGGGGCGACCATTGCGCCCGACTACGGCGGCCTGGGGCTGTCGGCGGTGACCTACGCGAAGATCGTCGAGCGCATGGCGGCGGTGTGGATGTCGGTGCCGGGATTCTTCAATTCGCATCTCATCATGGCGGGGGCGGTGCAGCGCTTCGGCACGGAGGAGCAGAAGCGCCGCTATCT
>JACQOK010000195.1 GCA_016202565.1 Betaproteobacteria bacterium
AACGGCCGCTCACTTTGTCGGGCGGCTTGCTCATATTCGCGATATGAGCTGCGCCACCCTTCGCGTGATCAATCCGTTCTGGCTGCAACGCACACGTGGTTCATTATGTTAGGCACTCTAAGAGAGTTCCGGCCATGAGAGTTCTGATTGCGGACGATCACCCAGTCGTGCGCCATGGATTGAAGCAGATTCTGGCGGTGGATCCCGAGCTGACCGTGGTCGGCGAAGCGACGAACGGCACGGAGGCGCTGGAACTCGCGCGCCGGCTCGCGTGGGACGTGGCCATTTTCGACTACTCGATGCCGGGCCGCAGCGGGCTCGACCTGCTCAAAGAAATCAAGCGCGAGTTTCCGGAGCGCCCGGTGCTCATTCTGAGCATTTACCCCGAGGAATTGCATGCAACGCGGGTGCTCAAGGCCGGCGGCGCCGGTTACATCAACAAGCAGAGCGCGTCCGAAGAATTGACGGCCGCCATCCGCAAGGTGGTGAGCGGCGGTAAGTACGTCAGCCCGGCCCTGGCGGAGAAGCTCGCGTTCGACACCATCAGCGATGCCCAGCAACCGCCGCACGACACGCTCTCCGACCGCGAATACCGCGTGATGTGGCTGATCGCCTCGGGCAAGCAGATCCACGAGATCGCCAAGGAATTATTCGTGAGCCCGAGCACCGTGAGCACCTACCGGGCCCGCATCCTCAAGAAGTTGAGCGTCGCCACCAACGCGGAACTCGTCCGCTACGCCATCCGGCACCGCCTGATCGCATGACGGGCCGCTGAGGCGCCGCGCCTCGGGGCCGCCTGCAGTTGCTCGCAAAACGCGCAGCGCGCCGTGAGGAAAACGCGGGCTGTAGCCGAAGCGCTACAACGACTCGCCGAATCGCCACAAAAACTTCCGGTTTCGACGATATTGCGTCCGCGCGCCGCGCATTATCATGAAAGCAATTTCCGTTTCATTTCGTTTGGATGAGGAAAATTCTGATCGTAGATGATTCTGCAGTCGTAAGAGAGCGCTTGATACAGTTGCTGGCTGATCTTGAAGGGACGCAGATCGTGGGCCAGGCAGGGGACGCCGATCGTGGCAGGGAACTGACGGAAAAATTGAAGCCGGACGTCATAATAATCGACGTGCAGATGCGCAAAGGCGGCGGCATCGATTTGCTGCAGGACATCAAGCGAATCGAGCCGGCGCCGCGGGTCATCGTGCTGACCAACGAGGCGTATCCGGAAATTCGCAGCAGGTGTCTCGATACCGGAGCGGATTACTTTTTCGACAAATCGACCGAGTATCAGGAAATGGTGGCGGTGCTGAGGGGCATCCCTCTTCATTCCGGTTCGCATTGATCGCCTGCTATTTTCCGGCGGGGGGGATCACCGTGAAGAAATCGTTGCTAATAATCGTCGTGTCCTTCGCGCTGTTGACGGCGATGGGTTTCGCGTCCCGGGAATGGAGACCGAGTCGCATTCAGCATGGCGAGTCCCATGCGTATGACATGCATTTGAAGTACTACGAGGAGATCCGGCCATCGCTCATCGCGGGTTCCAGCGGGGCAAGCGCGTTGTGCAACGGCGAGAGGATTGAAGCGGCAAGCGCCTCGGAATAGGAACGACCGGGGCTGCGGCTTCGGAATAAGAATGCGGCCGTCATGTGGGCGGCCGATGATGTTGTGCTGGAGGGCGGACCATGACAGACCTGCAATTTGCGCCGAGCATGCTCGACCGCGGCGCGCTGCTGCAAGCGCTTCGGGCATATAAGAAAGGGGATTTCTCGGTACGCTTGCCCATGGATCTCATCGGGATCGATGGCGAAATCGCCGAGGCATTCAACGATGTCGTCGAGTTGAATGAAATGTTCGCCGACGAAATCGTGCGCATCCGCGACGAGGTGGGCAAGGAAGGAAAAATCCAGCAGCGGATGAAGCTGCCCACCGGGACCGGCTCATGGGCCGACAGCGCGGACTCCGTCAACACGCTGATCGGCGATCTGGTGCAGCCGACCGCGGAGATCGCGCGGGTGATCGAATCGGTGGCCAAAGGCGATCTGTCCCAGACCCTTGCGCTCGAAATCAACGGCCGGCCGCTCTACGGTGAATTCCTGCGCATAGGAAAGGTCGTGAACACCATGGTCGGCCAGCTTGGCGCATTCGCTTCGGAGGTGTCGCGGGTGGCGCGCGAGGTGGGCACCGACGGGAAACTCGGCGGCCAGGCGCAGGTGCCGGGTGTGGGCGGCACGTGGAAGGACTTGACCGACAACGTGAACCTGATGGCGGCGAATCTCAC
>JACQOK010000196.1 GCA_016202565.1 Betaproteobacteria bacterium
CCTTGAGACAGCGCCAGGGCCTGAATCGGCTGATCGCACTCGAGCTCCAGCATCTCGCCCGCGCGCATCCCGGCGCGTAGTTCGTCCGGCGATCCCATCGCGATCAGCCGCCCACCATACAATAGACCAAGCGTATGGCAATGCTCGGCTTCATCCATATAATGAGTGGTGACGAAGACCGACACGCCCCGTTCCGACAAGCTGTAGATCAATTCCCAGAAGCGCCGCCGCGACAGTGGATCCACACCGGCGGTGGGCTCGTCCAGAAACAGCACCTCGGGTTCGTGCAGCGCGGCGCACGCCAAAGCGAGGCGCTGTTTCACGCCTCCCGAGAGCGCGCGCGCCAGCCGGTCTTCCTGCCCCTGTAGGCCGGCGACCGCGAGCGCCCACTCGCGGCGAGATGCCAACTGTGCCGCGGGAACGCCATAGGCGCCCGCGAAGAAATCGATGTTTTCCCGCACCGTCATGTCTTCATACAGGGAAAAGCGCTGCGACATATAACCGATGCGGGACTTGGCCGCTTGCGGATCCCTGCCGACGGCGTGTCCCGCAACGGTGGCCTGCCCCGACGACGGTTTCAGCAGCCCGCATAACGTGCGAATGGTCGTTGTCTTGCCCGAGCCGTTCGGGCCCAGAAAGCCGAAAATTTCCCCGCGGCGTACCCTGAAACTCACGCGGTCGACGGCGGTGAATGAACCGAAACGTACCGTGAGGTCCCTCACCTCGACGGCGATTTCGTCTGTGCTAGCGGCACGCGTTGCCGCGGGCAGCGGGGGAGAGGACTGGGCGGACTCTGCAAGGCGAGTGACAAACACGTCTTCGAGACTGGGCGTGACGCGCCGCGTGCGCGCGACCGTGACGCCGCCCCGTTCGAGCAGGCTTCGCAACGCACCACCGTCCTCGGGGGCTTCCTTGAGGTGCACGTGAATGTGTTCACCATAGACATAGGGCCGCGCTTGCGGCAGCGCGTCCCGGAGGATGGTCAACGCCTGACGCTGCGGGCGCGCCGTGACCTCGAGCATCATGCCGGGCATTTGTTCTCGCAGGCGCCCCGGTGTGTCGCAAGCCACCACGCGTCCCTCGTGCATCAGCGCGACCCGCGCGCACCGTTCGGCTTCGTCCATGTAGGGCGTCGAGACGACGATCGTTGTCCCGGCGGCCAGCGCCTGGTAAAGAATGCCCCAGAATTCGCGACGCGATACGGGGTCGACCCCGGTTGTCGGCTCATCAAGGAGCAACAATTCCGGCTGATGGATCAGCGCGCAACACAAGGCGAGCTTTTTCTGCATGCCGCCCGACAGGTGGCGTGCAAGCCGGTCGCGATGGGCATGCAACTTTGCGAAGCCGAGCAGTTGCGCCTTGCGTTCGTGGGCTTGCGCGGCCGGAACGCGGTGCAGCTCGGCAAAAAAATCCACGTTTTCGTCCACCGTCAGGCGCCCGTAGAGACTGAAGATTTGCGACATATAGCCGATGCGCGAAGTGACTGCCGCAGCCTCGCGTACGGTGTCGTGTCCCAGTACCGTCGCACGTCCCTGGCTGGGGTCGAGAATCGCGGCGAGCATTTGCAGCGTCGTGGTCTTACCGGCGCCATCCGAGCCCAGCAGCCCGAACACTTCGCCGCGCCCGATCGCAAGCGACAGTCCCGCCACCGCTGTCCGCCGGGCGAAGCGTTTGCCGAGCCCCTCGGTCGTGATGACGGCTTGGGGGGGTGTCGTCATTTTCCCCACGGCGCTTCAGGCTTCCAGCGGATCACCGCGTCGGCCGGCATGCCCGGCTTGAGCAAGCCCTGCGGGTTCCTGATCTCCAGCTTGACGCTATACACGAGCGTCACCCGCTCGTCGGGCATATGCACGTCCTTGGGGGTGAATTCCGCCTTCTTCGCCACCTCGGTTACGACCGCTTCGAAGGGGCGGTTCGGGAACGAGTCCACATAGACCCGCGCGGGGTCGCCGAGCTTGACCTTCCCGATATCGCGCTCGGGTACATAGACCCGCAGATACGGCCGCTCGAGATCCGCGAGCACCAGCAGGGGACGGCCGGGCGAGGCGAGTTCTCCGGCCTCCGCCGCTTTCGTCACCACCGTGCCGGCGAGCGGAGCGACAACGCGCAGTTCGGCGCGCGATACCTCGATTTCCTGATACGCCGCCCGGGTAGCGGCAGCTTCTTCTGCAAGGGATTTCAGGAGCGCTGGGGACTGGCGCGCGATTCCGTCGTGAGATGCCCGCGCCACCTCGACTTCGGCGCGCGCGGCGGCTTCGACTCTGCTCGCCTCGGCAAGCTCGCCTTCGGTCTGCCGGAGCGCGTTTTCCGAGCTTGCGAGCTGCCGTTCCGAGATGAAGCCCTTCGAAACGAGATCGCGATTGCGCTGGTGGTCGGCACGCGCCCGCTCCGCATGGTGGGTGAGTGTTTGGATGCGCTCCCGCGCCTGCTGGAGCCGTTCGCGTGCGGCGGCGAGGCGTGCTTCCGCTTCGCGTGTGCTCGCTCGCGTTTCCTCTTCGCGCATGCGCAACAGCGCGTCGGCGGAAGCGATTCGGGCGCGCGCCTGCGCGAGGCGATGATCAAGCTCTTCGGCCGAGAGCAGCGCGAGAAAGTCAGCCTTGCTCACGCGATCGCCCTCGCGCGCCGGCATCTCGACGATGCGGCCGGGAACCTTGGGTGTGATGGCGACTTCGATCGCCTCGATGCGCCCGTGACCTTCCAGAATCCCTTCAGGTAACGTGGGCGTGGAGAACCCGCGCCAGACAAGCCAGGCCACGCCGGCGACGACCGCAAGAGCCGCCGCGATGGTCACCGGACGCTTGGCTTTCATCGCGATCTTCATGCGCTCTTTCCGCTCTGGTCCCGCGCAGCGCTACCGGATAAAGGCGTCCGCAGCGTAACGCCGCATCATCAAGCTCTCATCGACGCTCTGATCCTGACGTGCAAAACCGGTTCGCGCTGCCCGTCTAACTACTGAGGTCGCGCTTTTTCCCTTCGAACTCCTGCTTGTCGATCTCGCCCCGGGCGTAGCGCTCCTTCAGAATATCGAGCGCGGTCTTCGCCGGCGGCTGGCTCGGTCCGGCGGAGCCGCCGGCGATCCATTTCACCAGGATCACGATGCCG
>JACQOK010000199.1 GCA_016202565.1 Betaproteobacteria bacterium
ATATAGACCATGTTGACGCCGCGGCGCATGCAGAGCGCGAACTGGCCGAGCCCGATCGACGCCGAATCGCCGTCACCGGAAACGCCCAAGTAGATGAGATCACGGTAGGCGAGGTTCGCGCCGGTCACCACCGAAGGCATGCGCCCGTGCACGCTGTTGAAGCCGTGCGAGTTGCCGAGGAAGTAGTCGGGTGTTTTCGAGCTGCAGCCGATCCCCGAGAGCTTGGCCACGCGGTGCGGTTCGATGTCCAGTTCCCAGCATGCCTGCACGATGGCGGCCGATATGGAATCGTGGCCGCAGCCGGCGCACAGCGTCGAGATCTTGCCCTCATAGTCGCGGCGCGTGTAGCCGACCTTGTTCTTCGCCAGCGTCGGGTGGTGCAGCCTGGGTTTGGCGAGATATGTCATTTCTGGTTCCTTGATCCTCGATCCTGACCTACGACGCCACCTTCTTGAGCGGCACGACGGTGCGCGCAGCGGCGTGTCGTGCGATCTGCTCCACGATGAAGCGCGCCGTGATCGGCGTGCCGTCGTAATGCAACACCGACAGCAACCGCGTCGGATTCACCTTGGCCTCGTTGACAAGCAGCGTCTTCACCTGCGCGTCGCGATTCTGCTCGACCACGAAGACCCACGGATGGGAGGCGACGAAGTCTGCGATCTCCTCCTGAAACGGGAAGCCGCGCACCCGCAGCGCGTTGATGTGAATGCCGCGGTCGGCCAGCACGTCGAGCGCTTCCTGCATCGCGGGGCTGGTCGAGCCGTAGAAGATCGCGCCGAAGCGCGCCGGCTTCTCGGCCGGATGGAGCAGGGGCTTGGGCACGAGCTGCTTCGCGGTCTCGAATTTCCTCAAGAGCCGCTGCATGTTATCGACGTAATCGGGACCGGCTTCGCTGTAGCGCGCATAGCGGTCCTTGGTGGTGCCGCGCGTAAAGTAGGCGCCGCGCGCCGGGTGCGTGCCGGGATAGGTCCGATACGCTATGCCGTCGCCGTCGACGTCGAGGTAACGGCCGAAGTCCTTTCCCGCTTCCAGGTCCTCGTAGGTCATGACCTTGCCGCGGTCGTACTCGCGCGTGTCGTCCCACTGGAACGGGTCGCACAGCCGCGCGTTCATGCCGATGTCGAGATCGCTCATCACGAACACCGGTGTTTGCAGCCGGTCGGCGAGATCGAACGCTTGCGCCGCGAACTCGAAACATTCCGTCGGGTCCTCGGGAAACAGCAGCACGTGCTTGGTGTCGCCATGCGAAGCGTAGGCGCACGACAGCAGGTCGGATTGCTGGGTGCGCGTCGGCATGCCGGTCGACGGCCCGCCTCGCTGCACGTCGATGATCACCACCGGAATCTCCGCGAAGTGGGCCAGTCCGATGAATTCCGTCATCAGCGAAATGCCCGGCCCCGAGGTGCAGGTAAAGGCACGCGCGCCGTTCCAGCTGGCGCCGATCGCAATGCCGATGGAAGCCAATTCGTCTTCACCCTGGATGACGGCGTAGCGTGCCTTGCCCGTCGCCGGATCCACCCGCAATTTCTGGCAGTGCTTGATGAACGCTTCGGCGAGCGAGGAGGAGGGCGTGATCGGGTACCACGCGCACACCGTAGCGCCGCCATAGACCGCTCCCAGGGCGCTTGCGTTGTTGCCGTCGACGAAAATTCGGTTGCCGACATTGTTGGCGCGTTTGACCCGCAAGCCGATCGGGCAGGCGAGGTGCTGGATCGCGTAGTCGCGTCCCAGCCGCAGCGCCTTCACGTTCGACTGGAGGAGCGCCTCCTTGCCCTTGTACTGCTCGGAGAAGAGCTTCTCGATCTCGGACGGGTCGATCTCCAGCAACGCCGACAGCGCGCCGACATAAATGATGTTCTTGAACAACTGGCGCTGCCGCGGGTCGGGATAGGTTGCATTGCAGATCTCGGTGAGCGGCATGCCGATGATGTTGACGTCCTCCCGGAACTTCGATTTCGGCAGCGGCTTGGAGTTGTCGTAAAAAAGGTAACCGCCGGGCTCGATCTCCTTCAAGTCGATGTCCCAGGTCTGCGGGTTCATCTGGACCATGAGGTCCACGCCGCCGCGCCGGCCCAGGTAACCCTTCTCGTTGACGCGCACTTCATACCAGGTCGGCAGGCCCTGGATATTGGACGGAAAGATATTGCGCGGCGAAACCGGCACACCCATGCGCAGGATCGAGCGTGCAAACAGTTCGTTGGCGGAAGCCGATCCCGAGCCGTTGACGTTGGCGAACTTGACGACGAAATCGTTGACAGCCTCGACCCGCTTAACCACGACTACCTCTCATTTGATCCGAAATTATGTGGAATCCTTTGTGCTCCGTTACAACGTCGGTCGAGGCCTGGCGTCGATTCGCCTTACTCGCATCCCCACAAAGCGGGGCGCGTCGTAGGGCGGAAGAGGGGCCCCTCAGGGGATCTGACCCCGAAGACGCGCTTGGGATCGGCTGCGACGCGCCCATGATCAGCTCCACGGTCGCATCCCCATAAATGGGGCCCCTGCTCTGCGTCTCGCCGATCCCTGCTCGTTGGCTCACGCCGCCGCCCCTCCCCGCTTCATGCGGCTTTCCTTTGCGGCTTGTGGTTGCGGCAGGCGGGTCCCGCGTAGGCCATTTCGATCAGGAATTTTTGCATGTCCCACGCGCCGGTCGGACAGCGCTCGGCGCACAGACCGCAGTGCAGACACACATCCTCGTCCTTGGCCATGATCCGTCCCGTTTTCAACGGGGCCGAAACGTAAAGGTCCTGCGTCGGATTCAGCGCCGGGGCGTTCAGCCGGGCACGCAGCTCCGCCTCCCCGGCGTCGGGGGTAAAGGTGATGCAGTCCATGGGACAGATGTCCACGCACGCATCGCACTCGATGCAGAGGTTGCCGGTGAACACCGTCTGCACGTCGCAGTTGAGGCAACGCTGCGCCTCGGCGAAGGCGGTCTTCACATCGAAGCCCAGCTCGACTTCGACTTTGATGTCCTTCAACGTGATCCTGGTGTCCTTCCAGGGCACCTTGTAACGCTGCTCGGCCGAGATCTGGTTGTCGTAGCTCCACTCGTGGATGCCCATCTTCTGCGACACGAGGTTCACCGTCGGCGCCGGACGCTCCCGGATGTCTTCGCCGTTGCACAGCTTGTCGATCGAGATCGCCGCATCGTGGCCGTGCGCCACCGCCCAGATGATGTTCTTGGGGCCGAATGCCGCATCGCCGCCGAAAAAGACCTTCGGGTGCGTGGACTGCATGGTGAGCTTGTCCACCACCGGCATGTCCCACTGGTCGAACTCGATGCCGAGGCCGCGCTCGATCCACGGGAAGGCATTCTCCTGGCCGATCGCCACCAGCACGTCGTCGCATTCGAAGTGCTGATCCGGTTCGCCCGTCGGCACGAGCCGGCGGCGGCCCTTTTCGTCGTACACCGCCTTCACCTTCTCGAAGCTCATGCCGGTGAGCTTGCCGTTCTTGTGCTCGAATGCCTTCGGCACGAGATAGTTCAGGATCGGGATGCCCTCATGCACCGCGTCCTCTTTCTCCCATGGGGAGGCCTTCATTTCGTCGAAGCCCGAGCGCACGATGACTTTCACGTCATCGCCGCCCAGCCGCCGGGAAGAGCGGCAGCAGTCCATCGCGGTGTTGCCTCCGCCCAGCACGATCACGCGCCGGCCGATCTTGTCGACGTGGCCGAAAGCGATGTTGGCGAGCCAGTCGATCCCGATATGAATGTTGGCCGCGGCTTCCCTCCGCCCCGGGATTTCGAGATCGCGTCCGCGCGGCGCACCGGAGCCCACGAACACCGCGTCATAGTCCCGGGCGAGCAGGGCCTTCATGCTGTCGATGCGGACACCCGCATGGAATTCGACGCCCAGATCGAGGATGTAGCCGACTTCCTCATCGATGACCGACTCGGGCAGCCGAAACCGGGGAATCTGGCTGCGGATCATTCCCCCCGCGCGGCCATCGCCATCGAACACCTCGAGTTGATAGCCGATCGGCGCAAGATCGCGCGCCACCGTGAGCGAGGCGGGGCCGGCGCCGATCAGCGCAATGCGTTTGCCGTTCTTCTGTTTCGGCACTTCAGGGAGCCGATTGCGGATATCGTCCTTGCAATCGGCGGCCACGCGTTTCAGGCGGCAGATCGCCACCGGTTCCGGCTTCTCGGCGTTGCGCTCCTCGACGCGGCCGCGGCGGCACGCGGGCTCGCAGGGACGGTCGCACGTACGGCCGAGAATGCCGGGAAACACGTTGGATTCCCAGTTGACCATGTAGGCATCGCTGTAGCGGCCGGCAGCGATCAACCGGATATATTCAGGGACCGGGGTGTGGGCGGGACATGCCCATTGGCAGTCCACGACCTTGTGGAAGTAGTCGGGGTGATGGATGTCGGTCGGTCTCAAGTCGCTTCTCCGTTACGCCCTGTCGTTCTGCACTGCTCAGCTGCACCGGATAGCGATACCAACGCTTGAGCCCAAAAACGGTTTAATGGCGCCATTACAAGATGCTTATATTACGCCTCCGGCGCAGCGCTGAAAAGCTCTGTATTTCAAGCACTAGGGGACATTCGAGCCCAAATGGAACCGGGTCAAGCCAGCGCTTTCAAGTGGGACAGCGCCGCGCGGGATGTCGTTCCACTCGCCGGCCGCACACGGCACAGTGTGACGGGAGGAGTCGACAGGATGCGGGATTTACGCCCGCGCAGCAGGCATGCTGTGGCGGAGCGCCGCGTCGCGGCGCGCGAGGGCAGAGACGCTAATGCCGGGTAATGCCGTGGAGGTCGTCGGGATGTTCCGCCGTGGCGGAGCGCTCGAGCAGGCTCGAAAGCGAGACCGGATGAAAGGCCGTCCCCTTTCCTTCCTGCCATGCGTCCGCTGCGCGTTCAATGCTGCGCGCGCCGTGTTGGCGCAGGATGTTGACCGCCAGTGCCTCGGATACATGGTCTGTAGCTTCCACCGCAACCAGTATTCCGGCGCGATGGCGCCGCGGGGCTGACGGGTTCAGGAAGTAGGTGCGCACGCGATCGCCCCGGATACAGGAGTGGAGCAACTTGTCCACGGCGCGCGCCGCTTGTTTACCCGCTGCGAATTTACCGGTGACTATGGTTTTCATGACGCCTACTATCCCTCCTGTCTGTGGGACGTTTGCAAGTGTCGATGCGCCGAAACATGCGCCGGAAGAACTACGGTTGTGCAATTGCCATGCCAGAAGCGATTGGCGCGTGTAATCAAACGAATGGACTGCTGCGCGCGCTGCGGAACAGGGCTTGGCCGTCACCGCCCGGCAACAGCATCGGCGCTCGGCACCCTACCGAATTGATTTGCCTGAAATTCGATTGTCGCGGAACAGCGACACCCGCTGCCCCTCGCACCGGAGGGCGTGCCCTCCCGCTGCCTTCAGTGCTTTCTGGGCGAGTCCTTGCTGCCGGGCGCAGCGTGCGGCATGGTCAGCGCGAGCGGATCGCTCGCGGGAAAGGTCTGGTCCAATGCATCGTCGAGCATCTTTTCTTCTTGAGCCGATTGTTTTCTGGTGCGGGCGTCGTGCGCGGCGGCGGAGCGGTGCCGCTTGTAACGGACCTGGGGTTGCTTCATAGGGCAATGTTCCTCGGAACGGGTTGACCTGCTACTCAGTGCGACAACCCGGTCCGCACCCGGTTCCGCGCAACCGTGACGCCTATTTTCTGGGCATGTAAAGATCGGTGATCGAGCCTTCCGCGATCTCCGCCGCGAAGAACACGGTTTCCGAAAGCGTCGGGTGCGGATGAATGGTGAGACCGATGTCGGTCGCGTCCGCCCCCATTTCCAGGGCAAGCACTGTTTCCGCGATGAGTTCACCGGCGTTCACCCCGACCATGGCCGCGCCGAGCAGGCGATGATTGTTCTTGTCGAAAAGCAACTTGGTCATGCCGTCGTCGCGGCCGGTGGCAAGCGCGCGGCCGCTGGCGGCCCAGGGGAAGATCGCTTTTTCGTATTCGATACCGTTGGCCGCCGCGTCGGTTTCGGTAAGGCCCATCCAGGCAATCTCGGGATCGGTGTAGGCCACCGACGGAATGGCCCGTGCATCGAAATACGCTTTATGTCCGGCGATCACTTCGGCTGCGGTCTTGCCTTCATGCGTTGCCTTGTGCGCGAGCATGGGCTCACCACAGATGTCGCCGATGGCGTGAATATGCGGCACGTTGGTGCGCAACTGCTTGTCGACCGGGATGTAGCCGCGCTGATCGACGTTGACGCCAGCGGCTTCCGCTCTGATGTCCCGCCCGTTGGGGCGGCGGCCGACCGCCATGAGAATGTAGTCGTAAGTGTCGGACGGTGGCGCGTTCGCGCCTTCGAAAGTGACCTTCAGTCCGTCCTTCTGCGACTCGATCCGGGTGACCTTGGTCTTGAGCAGGATGTTCTCGTAGCGCTTCTCGATGCGCTTGTGCAATATCCTCACCACATCCTTGTCGGCGCCGGGAATCAGCGAGTCCATCAACTCGACGACACTGATGCGGCTGCCCAGCGCGTCGTAGACCGTCGCCATTTCCAGGCCGATGATGCCGCCGCCGATCACCAGCAGGCGCTTGGGCACTTCCGGCAGTTCCAATGCGCCCGTGGAATCGAAAATTCGCCTGTCTTCATACGGGAATCCCGGGATGCGCGCCACGCTCGAACCGGCTGCGATGATGCAATGGTCAAAGCCGACGGTCTTCACGCTTTCTGCCGTCTGGACCTTGATCGCGTTGGGCGAGGCGAATTCGCCCTTGCCCGTGATCACCTGCACCTTGCGTTGTTTCGCGAGCCCGGCAAGACCGCGCGTGAGCTTGCCCACCACCCCGGCTTTCCACTCGCGCAGTTTCCCGATGTCGATCCGGGGCTTACCGAAAGTGACCCCGGTGTGCGCCATTTCATCAGCCTCGGTGATGACCTTGGCGACGTGCAGCAGCGCTTTTGACGGGATGCAGCCGACGTTCAGGCATACGCCGCCCAGCGTGGGATAGCGCTCGATCAGTACCACTTTCTTGCCCAGATCGGCCGCGCGGAACGCCGCGGTGTAGCCGCCGGGGCCGGCGCCGAGCACGACGACTGCGGCGTGAATGTCAGCGCCTTGCGCGAGAGGCGAGAGGCGGGAGGCGGGAGGCGTAGCCGGGGCGCCCGCTTTGCCCGCAGGCGGCGGAGCGGCAGGCGTCGGCGCCTTCGCCGCTGGCGCCGGGACCGCAGGAGCGGGCGCCTTCGCCTCCGCAGCCGATTCATTGGGTTCGAGCGTCAGGATCGACACGCCTTGTGACACCTTGTCGCCGACCTTGATCTTGAGTTCCCTGACTGTGCCGGCAGTGGGTGAAGGAACTTCCATCGTCGCCTTGTCCGACTCCAGCGTGATGAGCGAGTCTTCCTTGTTCACGCTGTCGCCGGGCTTTACCAGGATCTCGATGACCGGAATGTCCTAGAAATCACCGATGTCGGGAACTTTGATTTCGATGGTGTTTGCCATGGAAAAACCTTATTCAGCACGTAGGTTGGGTTGAGGCGCAAGGCCGAAACCCAACGTTTGACAATATTGGATCTCCGGATTGTTGGGTTTCGCTTCGCTCAACCCAACCTACACCCCCGCTCTCTGTGGCTAAGGCGGCTTCAGGTTCTGATGTGCCCGTCGCCGAAGACGATGTATTTCAGCGACGTCAGCCCTTCCAGTCCCACCGGCCCGCGCGCATGCAGCTTGTCGGTGGAAATGCCGATCTCCGCGCCCAGGCCGTATTCGTAGCCGTCGGCGAAGCGCGTCGAGGCGTTCACCATCACCGAACTCGAATCGACTTCAGCGAGAAAGCGCCGTGCCCGCGTCAAGTCCTCGGTCACGATGGCGTCGGTGTGCTGCGAGCCGTAGGTCGTGATGTGCTCGATCGCCTGCTCGATCCCCTCCACCACGCGCACCGAAAGGATCGCGTCGAGGTATTCGGTGAACCAGTCGTCCTCGCTTGCCGGCCGCATCTGCGGCACGATCTTGCGCGCCGCCTCATCCCCTCTCAGCTCGATGCCTTTCTCCAGATAGATGCGGCACAGCGGCGGCAGTATTTTTTCGGCGATTCCGCGCGCGACCAGCAGCGTTTCCATGGTGTTGCAGGTGCCCAGCCGCTGCGTCTTGGCGTTGTCGGCGACGCGGATCGCCTTGTCGAAGTCGGCCCGGTCGTCGATGTAGACGTGGCAGACGCCGTGCAGATGCTTGATCATCGGAATGCGCGATTCGCGCATCAGCCGCTCGATCAGCCCCTTGCCCCCGCGCGGCACGATGACATCGACGTAATCCTGCATGGTGATCAGCTCACCGACGGCGGCACGGTCGGTGGTTTCGATCACCTGCACCACCGATTCGGGCAGTCCCACGGCTTTCAGTCCCTCGTGCACGCAGGCGGCGATTGCCTGGTTGGATTGGATCGCTTCGGAGCCTCCGCGCAGGATGGCGGCGTTGCCCGCCTTGAGGCACAGCCCCGCTGCATCCGCCGTCACGTTGGGGCGCGACTCGTAGATGATGCCGACAACCCCCAGCGGCACGCGCATCTGGCCGACCTGGATCCCCGAGGGACGGTACTTGAGGCCAAGGATCTCGCCGATGGGATCGGGCAACCGGGCGATCTGCATCAACCCGTCAGCCATCTCTTCAATGGTGCGGGTGGTGAGGGTGAGGCGGTCGATCAGCGCGAGATCGAGGTTCTTCCTCTTCGCCGCTTCGACGTCGCGCGCGTTGGCCTCGAGCAGCGTCGTGGCGGTGCGCTCGATCGCCTGCGCCATCGCCGTGAGCGCCCGGTTCTTGGTGCCGGTATCGGCTCTCGCGATGAGGCGCGATGCGGAGCGGGCTTGCTTGCCCACTCCGACCATGTAAGTTTGGACGTCCAAGCTGTAACCTTGTCGGCGCGCGGAAAATGCTTCCGTTTGCGAGCGTGATCCGAACCGGCACCGAAGGACGGCGGACAGGCCTAAAACAAGCCTTGCTGATTACGGGCCGCCTCGACTGCGCGCGCTGCGGTCATTTTACCCCGATTCGGGGCGGGGTTGGCGCCGCCGCCGCGGGCGAATCTCAAGCCGAGATGCAACAACTCGTCCCATGCGTCGCCCTTCGCCAGCCCCTTGATCATGCGATCGATCGCCGCGGCGTGACGCAACGCTTCGGCGACCTGTGCGAGCGAAAATCGTTTCACCTGCTGCTGCATGAGATTCTGGTGGGCCGTGCCCCAGACTTTGGCCTCGCGCCACAACATCGAAAGCGGCTTGCCGCTGGCCGAGCCGGCGATCACCTTGCCGATGGCCCGGATTTCCTCGCACATCGCCCACAGCACGAACGGCGGTGCGGCTCCCTCGCCCTTCAGACCGTCGAGCATGCGCGCCAGGTGCAGCGGATCGCCCTCCAGCAGCGCTTCGCCCAGATTGAACACTTCATAACGCGCCACGTCGAGCACGGCATCGCGCACCTGTTCGTACGTGATCCGCCCGGCGGGAAAGAGCAGGGCGAGCTTTCGCACCTCCTGATAAGCGGCCATGAGATTGCCCTCGACGCGGTCGGCGATGAAGTCGAGCGTGTCGGGGTCGGCTTCCTGGTTCTGCGCCTTGAGCCTGCCGGCAATCCATTGCGGCAACGCCTTGCGCGGCACGAGCTTCGCCTCCACCATGACGCCGGCGCTCGCCAGCGCCTCGAACCAGCCGGCTTTTTGCGCGCGCCAGTCGAGATCGGGGAGCGAGACCAGCGTGACCGTGTCGGCGGGCAGCGCCTCGCAATAGGACTGCAATGTCGCGCTGCCTTCGAGGCCGGGCTTTCCGGTGGGAATCCGAAGCTCGAGCAGTTTACGGGAAGCGAAGAGCGACTGCGAACTGCCGGCGAGAGCGAGCTCGCTCCACTTGAAGCCGGAATCGGCCGTCAGGATTTCGCGCTCGGTGTAGCCTGCAGCGCGCGCCTGGGCGCGGATGCAGTCGCCGGCTTCCAGCGCCAGCAGAGGTTCATTGCCGAAAACGGTGTAAAGGGGCTTGAGTTCGCGCGCGAGATGCTGCTGCAACTGTTCTGTCGTTATACGCATGGGGGCGCCTGCAGGATCATTCTACAAGAATCGCTGCGCTCAGGCGCGCCGTTTTCACACGGTTCGCCGATTCGAGCTAGGACTTTGCTTCCAGCTTGGCCACCTGCAGCCGGCGCAGGATCTGCCGCGCGGCGTCGGTCTGCATGTCGCGGAAAAGCAGCGCTTCTTCCGATTCCTTGGCCAACGCTTCGACGTCGCTATAGGTGAGTTCGCGGCGCAGCACGATCTCGCTCGGCGAAATGTATTCGGTCGCGAGCTTGTTGTCGGTGAGACGGTATGAAACGCGATAACGCAGCTGGAACTCGCGCACGCGTCCGCCCCCGGAAAGGGCGAGAATCTCCTTTTCGTGCCGTTCGTTCATGATCTGCAGCACGACCTGGGCGTCCTCCGGCTTCTCGACGATCCGGGCCTGGGTGCCGGAGGTGATTCCGCGCTTCAGCTGAATGGTGAATGGCGAGGTAGCTGCGCCCTGCACGTAGATGCTCTCGAACGGCAGGGTCGCCTCACCACGCAGCTTGAAGCCGCAGGCTGACAGCAGCAGTGCCGCCGCCAAAATGAGGAACGATGAACGATGAACGATGAACAAGGGCGGATGCCGATTCCGTTTCTGTCTTCGTCGATTATAGCGGAATGCGCCCGCCCCGTCGGTTGTGATGTGGCGCGTAGCCCGGATGGAATGAAATGCAATCCGGGACAAGGAAAAGCGGGAACGAAGACCCCCAAGAAAAAGCGGGAACGAAGACCCCCCAAAAAAACCATGTTCCCGGAATACGCCTTGCTTCTTCCGGGCTACTTTTATCCAGCTTTCATCGTTTCGCGTTCATCGTTCAGACGACAACGTTGACGAGCCGGCCTGGCACCACGATGACTTTCTTGACCGCCTGACCCTCGACGAATTTCCGCACGTTGGCATGCGCGAGCACGAGTCTCTCGATCGTCGCGCGATCGGCTTCACGCGGCACCCGCACATCGGCGCGTTTCTTGCCGTTGACCTGCACCACGAGTTCGATCTCGTCCTCGATCAGAGCTGCCGGGTCGGGTTCGGGCCACGGCGCTGCCAGGATGTCCTCCCCGTAGCCGAGATTACGCCACAGCTGATGCGAGATATGCGGCGTGATGGGGTGGAGTATCCGAAGCAGTATCGAGATCCCTTCGACAATGAACGGAATGTAGTAATTTAGATAGTGCGTCTCCGGCGAGTCAGGGCTCGCGTAAACAGGGACTGGGACACCCTTGGGAAGCCGTTCAAGGCTGTTGAGCACCTTCATACCGGCTGACGCGACTGTATTGAACTGATACTTATCCATGTCGTAGATTGCTTGTTTAAGCGTCATATGGACATCTCTACGCGCGCGTTTAACCGGTTCCGGTGCATTCGAGAGATTTACTTCACCAAGTCCGCGATTGAATGAAACCGTCTCTTTCTGCTCATAGCAGAAGTTCCACAGCCGGCGCAGAAAGCGCGCCGCGCCTTCCACGCCGCTGTCCGACCACTCGAGCGTCTGCTCCGGCGGAGAGGTGAACATCATGAAAAAGCGCGCGATGTCGGCGCCGTAATCGTCGATCAGCTCCTGCGGATCCACGCCGTTGTTCTTCGATTTCGACATGGTACCGATTCCGCCGTATTCGACGGGCAGGCGGTCCGATTTCAGTACGGCGCCGATCCGATTACCCCGGTCGTCCACCTTGACCTCAACGTCGGTCGGGTTGAAATAGGTAACGCGCGTAGTCGGTGGAAAACCTGTAAGGGACAGCGTGCCGGGGTCTGGTGTAATGGTTACGTTTTTATTTTCTAGTTTGGTTGGACCAACGCTAGGGGGAGTAGTCGCGTCAGCATTCGCCGTGGCCGGCTTACGGAAATAAATTTCGTTGAGCACCATGCCCTGCGTGAGCAGGTTCGTGAACGGTTCGTCCATCGTCACGAGGCCGAGGTCGCGCATGACCTTGGTCCAGAAGCGCGAATACAGCAGATGCAGGATAGCGTGCTCGATGCCGCCGATGTACTGGTCGACCGGAAGCCAGTAGTCGACGCGCTCGTCGACCATCGCCTGGTCCTGATCGGCGCAGGCGTAGCGGATGTAGTACCAGGACGAGTCGACGAACGTGTCCATGGTATCGGTCTCCCGCCGCGCCGGCCGGTCGCATTGCGGGCACGCGCAGTTGACGAAATCGGCGCGCTTGTTGAGGGGATTGCCGGTGCCGTCGGGCACGCAGTCTTCCGGCAGAACGACCGGCAGCTGATCGTCCGGGACCGGCACGTCGCCGCAGCCGTCGCAATGGACGATCGGAATCGGGCAACCCCAGTAGCGCTGGCGGGAAATGCCCCAGTCGCGCAGGCGATAGAGCACCTGCTTCTCGCCCAGGCCTTTGGCATTGAGATCAGTGGCGATGGCGTCGACCGCTTCCTGGTAGTCCAAGCCGTCGTACTTCCCTGAGTTCACGCAGCGGCCGTTTTCCTTATCGGCGTACCAGTCGCCCCATGCGTCCGTGCTGAACCTCTCGCCTGGCACCTCGATTACCTGTTTGATCGGGAGGCCGTACTGCTTCGCAAAATGGAAGTCGCGCTCATCATGCCCCGGCACGCCCATGACTGCGCCTTCGCCATAGCTCATCAGCACGTAGTTGCCGACCCACACTTCGACCTTCTCGCCCGTCAACGGATGGACGACGAAAATGCCGGTGGGCATGCCCTTCTTTTCCATCGTCGCGAGATCGGCTTCCATCACCGAGCCGCGCTTGCATTCCTCGACGAAGGCCGCGAGTTTCGGATCGTGCCGCGCGGCGTACGTAGCGAGGGGATGCTCGGCCGCGACCGCCACGAACGTCACGCCCATGATGGTGTCGGCGCGGGTGGTGAAGACCCACAGCAAGCCTTTCTCCGTCCCGGTCCGAGACCTGCCCTCACCCCCGGCCCCTCGCAATTCATACGGAAACGCGAACCGCACGCCGTAACTCTTGCCGATCCAGTTGGCCTGCATCGTCCTCACGCGCTCGGGCCAGCCCGGCAGTCTGTCGAGCGCCGTGAGGAGTTCGTCCGCGTATTTCGTGATCGCCATGTAGTACATCGGG
>JACQOK010000200.1 GCA_016202565.1 Betaproteobacteria bacterium
CAATTGGAAATGGAAGTGATGCCAGCGCGCCTGCGCGAGATAGTCGAGCGTGTGGAAATCGAGATCCATGCTGCCGGCGGCCACTTCGTGCAGCAGCGGCTTCCACAGATGGGTGCGCGCGCGGTCGATGAGGGTGACTTGAGCGCGTCCGCGGCGGCCGAGCCTATCCCCCAGCCGCGTGGCGAGTTCCAATCCTCCAGCGCCACCGCCGACGATTACGAGCTGGTGCAGCGCGGACATGGTGTGGCGATCCGGCACATGACGCGAGATTATAGAGGCTACGGGCTCGTGAATCGGAAACTCTTCACGGCCAAATACCGTAGAATCCATGCCATCATAACCAGCGGGAGGACTTCACGATGCACGCCAGTGCCCTGGCAATCGCCGCAATCATACTGGGTGTCGCCACCCCTATCGAAGCAGCGCAGACTTTCCCGGAACGGCCGATCCGCCTGCTGGTGCCGTTCGCGCCGGGCGGCAACGTCGACATCACCGCCCGCACCATCGCACCCGCGCTCGGCAAAGCGCTCGGACAGCAGGTCATCGTCGAAAACCGTCCAGGCGCCGGCGGCACCATTGCCACCGATGCGGTCGCCAAGGCCGCGCCGGACGGACACACACTGCTCATGGCTTCCAGCAGCGTCATGACCAACGGACCGGCGCTCTATCCCAAATTGCCGTACGACATCGTGCGCGATTTCGCCCCGGTGGGACGCGTTGCCGTGGTGCCGCTCGCCATCGTCGTACACCCCTCGGTGCCGGCGAAGACCACCAAGGAGCTGATCGCGGTCGCGAACGCACAGGGCGGCAAGATGCTGATGGCCAATGCCGGGGTTGGCACCACCAATCATTTGATCGCCGAACTCTTCATGATCCGGACCGGCGCGCGCATGACGCTCATCCCCTACAAGGGCAGCGGCCAGGCGCTGGTCGATCTGCTCGCCGGACACGTCTTTGCGCACGTGGACCAGATCTCTTCCGCGCTCCCGTATATCAAGGCGGACCGGATCCGGGCGATCGCGGTCACAACGGCGAAGCGCGCGGCGCTGCTTCCCACCGTACCAACGCTTGCGGAATCCGGCGTACCGGGGTTCGACGCAAGCACGGTGACGGGTGTGCTCGCACCGGCGGCGACGCCGCGCGATGTGGTTATAAAACTCAATGCGACGCTGGTGAACGTGCTCGGCACGCCGGCAGTCCGGGAACGCTTCGCTTCCCTCGGCGCTGAAGTGCAGCCGAGCACGAGCGAAGAACTGGCCAGGTTCATTCGCGAGGATCTCGCGCAATGGGTGAAAGTCGTCAAGCAGGCCGGGATCAAGCTCGAGCTGTAGGACCATGATTGTCATTCCCGTGGCAACAAGAACGTGCGGATCACCCGCGCCTTGGTATAGACTGTAATCAGGGGAGGCTGCCGGGAACCGCTGTCCTCCAGCAGCGCATGCTGGTGTCGCGTTCCCGTTCGTGGTTTGGAAGGACTCATGCCGCTCCATGACAACGACCCGATCGAGGTGCGCGCTGCCAGCCCTCATGGCGCGCCAGGCCCGGGACGCGCGGATCCGCGGATCATTAGCCGGTTGGCACAGCTTTCCCGTATCGCAGGAATTACCGCGGCGGCCCTCGGGACACTCGTCCTGATCGGATGGCTCCTCGATATCCCAGTGCTCAAGAGCATCGTGACCGGATGGCCCACGATGAAAGCCAACACCGCCCTCGCCTGCGTCCTCGCCGGCCTGTCGCTTTGCGCCGTGTCGCGCGAGCCTGCGCAGCGCGGCCGACGCGCGACGGCGCTCGCGGGTTCGTTCACCAGTATGGCGATCGGTCTGCTCACACTGTCGCAGGACATTTTCGGTTGGGACCTCGGTATTGATCAGCTGCTGTTCGCGGAACCCGCCGGAGCGATGGGCACCGCCATTCCCGGGCGCATGTCGCCTCCCACAGCGCTTAATTTTTTCCTGATCGGCGCAGCAATCCTGCTCCTTGCCGGCGGTTCGTTGCGATGGCACCGTGTGGCCGAGTATCTCGCGGTCGTCGTATTGATGCTTTCTGGCCTCGTGCTGCTCGGACATCTCTATGGGGTTCACACCCTGTACCAGCTCGGAACCCACACTACGATGGCGCTTCCTACCAGCATCGCGTTCATGGTGCTGTCGGCGGGCGCGCTGTCCGCGGCGGGGTCCCAGGGCTGGATGGCCCTCGTCGTGAGTCTGAACAGCGGCGGACGCATGCTCCGCAGTCTCTGGATCCCGAGCGTCTGCATCCTTCCGGTTCTTGCATGGTTCAGGCTGGCTGGGGAAAGAGCCGGCTTCTATGACACCGAGTTCGGTCTCGCGTTGATGATTACTCTAGCCATTCTTGTGCTGACTATGCTCGCGTGGCGGTACGCCCGTTCTGTCGAGCAGGCCGACGCCGCACGCGGCCGCGCCGAAGCCGAATTGCGCGCCAGTGAGGAGCGGTTGCGGCTGGCCATGGACTCGGCCGACATGGGCACCTGGGACGTGGACCTGCGTACGGGGCGGGCGGTCTGGTCTGACAATCGTTTTAGACTCTTCGGCTACCCGCCGGCGCCCGGCGGACGGGCCACGATGGAGATGTGGCGCAGCCGGGTCCATCCGGACGATCTCCCCAGCGTGATGCGGGCCCTCGAAACGGCCCGCCAGGAACGCTCCTTGTACGCGCCCGACCACCGCATCGTTCGCGCGGACGACGGCCGGATCGTCTGGCTGCGCGTGGCCGGCCGGTTTCATTACGATGATGCGGGCGAAGCGATACGCTTTGCGGGCGTCACCTTCGACGACACCGCCCGTAAGCAAGCGGAACTGGCGCTGCGCGAGAGCGAAAAGCGCGAGCGAGAGCGGGCAACGGAGTTGGAGGCGCTGCTCGAGGCCGTGCCGGCGGTGGTGTTTATCGCGCACGATCCAGACTGCCACCGAATTACGGGCAACCGCGCGGCAAACGAGTTGCTGCGGCTCAACGCCGGCGACGAAGCGTCGTTGACCGCGCCCGCACCCGGGCGGCCGACGCATTTCAAGGTGATGACGAACGGACGCGAGCTGACCGGCGATGAACTCCCGGTCCAGCGGGCGGCACGCGGGCATGCCGTGCAGGACTTCGAGTGCACCGACGTCTTCGCCGACGGCACGGTCCGCCATCTTCTGGGCAACGCCGTGCCGTTGCGCGACGAACAGGGCCGGCCGCGCGGATCGGTCGCGGCTTTTGTCGACATCACCGAGCGCAAGCTAGCCGAACAGGCCTTGCGCGCCAGCGAAGCACGCTTTCGAAGCTACTTCGAACTCGGGTTGATCGGCATGGCGATCACTTCCCCGGCCAAAGGCATACTGGAGGTCAATGACGAGCTCTGCACAGTCCTCGGCTACGAACGCAGCGAACTGCTGCGTTCGACGTGGGTAGAGTTGACGCATCCCGATGATGTGGGCGCAGACTCCACGCAGTTCAATCGCGTCATCGCCGGAGAGATTGACGGCTACTCCCTGGACAAGCGCTGGATTCGCAAGGACGGCCAAGTAATCTTCACCACGATTTCGGTGAAATGTGTGCGCCAGACCGACGGGTCCGTGGATTACTTTGTAGCACTGTTGCAGGACATCACCGAACGCAAACGCGCGGAGGAGGCCCTGCGCGAAAGCGAGAAGCGGCTTTCCTATGCGCTCGAAGCCGCCACTGAGGGCCTGTGGGACTGGAACATCCAGACCGGCACAGTGCATTACAGCCCGTACTGGATCAAATCGCTCGGTTACTCGCCAGACGAAGTGCCACCTCACGTGGGTTTCTGGCAAAGCATCGTACATCCCGACGACGTGGGCCCGCTGCGCAGAGCGCTCGAGGCTCATTTTCAGGGCCGCACGCCCGTATACGTTTGCGAGAACCGCCTCCGCTTGAAGTCGGGCGAATACCGCTGGAATCTGGACCGCGGCAAGGTCGTCGAATGGGACGCGGATGGCACGCCGCTGCGGATGGTTGGCACCGACACGGACATCACCGCGCGCAAGCAGGCCGAGCAGGCGCTGGGGCAGCTCGCGGCAATCGTGGAGTCGAACAATGATGCCATCATCAGCCGCGGTCTCGACCGAACCATTCTTTCGTGGAATCCGGCCGCCGAACGACTCTTCGGCTGGACAGCCGGGGAAGCGATCGGGCAATCCATCAGGATCACCACCCCGCCCGAAGCCTGGGGCAAGCGCGATACACTGATCGACCGGGTGAAGGCCGGCGAGAGGGTCGGATCGATCGAAACCATCCGCCTGCGCAAGGACGGCACGCGCTTCTACGGCGAGGTGAGCTACTCACCGGTGAAGGACGCGCAGGGAAACGTCATCTTGATCGCCACCATGATACGCGACATCACCGAGCGCAAGCAGGCCGAGCAGGCGCTGCGCGACTACACCGAACGACTCGAAAGTGTCTCGCGCAAGCTGCTCGAGGTGCGGGAAAACGAGCGAGCCGCCATCGCCCGCGACTTGCACGACCGGATCGGCCAGCTGCTGAGCGCGGCCAAACTCGATCTGCAAGTGATCCGGCGTCGCAGCACCGCAGCGCCGCTCCACGCCGACCTCGACGAATCCATACGGACGATCGACCAGGCGTTACAGGAGACACGCACACTGTCGCTCGAGCTCCGCCCGCCGCAGCTCGATGACCTCGGCCTCGCCAGGGCGCTCCGGATGTACGCCGAGCGAGTGGCCGGCGCATCAGAGCTGAAACTTCACTTCCCGCCGGCGCGACTGCCGGCGCTTCCGCCCCAAGTCGATACCACCTGCTTCCGCGTCGCCCAGGAAGCGCTGCAAAACATCGTCCGGCATGCATCAGCGCAAAACATATGGATCGAACTTTCGGCGGAGAGCGGCGTGTTGCATCTCACAGTGCGCGATGACGGCAGGGGCTGCGATCTCGCCGCAGTCCGCCGGCGTGCCAAACAGGGGGAGAGCATGGGCCTGTTCAACATGGAAGAACGCGTGGCACTCGCGGGCGGCAGCATCGAACTCCAGAGCAATCCCGGCAAGGGCATGAAAATCCACATCGCATTACCTCTGTCCGCAACGACGACCTCCGCACCGGAGAACGTCCATTGACGCCCGTATCGTGGAACCTCTTCGCATCTTGCTCGCCGACGATCACGCGCTGTTTCGCGCGGGATTGCGCGCGCTCTTGAGGGAACTGCCCGACGCGCAGGTCATCGCGGAAGTCGGCAACGGCAATGATGCCGTCGAGTTGACCCGGCAGCACCACCCCGACGTGGTGGTCATGGACATCTCGATGAAAGGATTGAACGGGCTGGAGGCCACGGCCCGGATCAAGGCCGAGGCGCCCGCCACCAAAGTGATTGTGCTGTCAATGCACGATTCCGAGGACTACGTGGCGCAGGCGCTCCGCGCCGGTGCCTGCGGCTACCTGCTCAAGGATTCGGCCGAACCCGAACTGGAACTCGCATTGCGCGCGGTGGTGCGCGGCGAAACTTATCTCAGTCCCCGGGTATCGAAACCGGTGGTCGACGCCTATGTCCGCAGCACCGGTGCGGACCGCTTGCCGCCGAGCCCGCTTACCGCGCGCCAGCGCGAGATCCTGCAACTCATTGCTGAAGGCCACAGCACCAAGGCGATCGCCGGACAGTTGCGCGTCAGCGTGAAGACCGTCGAAACGCACCGCGCCCAGATCATGGAACGGCTGGAGATCCATGACGTTCCAGGCCTCGTGCGCTATGCGATCCGTAACGGGCTGGCCGCGCTGGGCAAGTAGGGCGTCCCGCCTGTCCTCCTCCGTTTCGCCTTCATCGTTCATCGTTCCGCGCGTCTAAGGTTTTTTTACCCCCCTCCCTCGGGGATTGCCTGATAGCCCCCCGCCGTCGCCGGGCCGATAATCCGTCCGCAATACGGGTTGCGGCGGGGCACGGCCGAACCGTTTCCGAGTCCGCAAGAACAAGATTTCAAGGGAGAAAACTGCGGTGAGAAAGATGCGCGCCTTGCTGGTCGATAACAGCGCCTGTTTCCGCAACGCCCTGCAGTCATACCTGGCCATGCTGCCGGAGGTCGATCTCATTGGCTGCGCCGCCTCCGGCGAGGAAGCGCTGGAGCAAGTGAAGCGGCTCGAACCCGATCTCACGCTGATGGACGTGAGCATGCCGGGAATAAGCGGTTTCGAAGCGGTTCGCCGCATACGCGAGATCGATCCCGCGCTCCGGGTGGTGCTGGTGTCGCTGTACGACGACCCCGTTTACCACGATTATGCGAAGCGTTGCGGTGCTGTGGCGCTGGTCTCCAAGATCAACGTGGTCACGGAACTCCCGCCGCTGATCGAGCAGCTTGCAAGCAGCCTTCAGGAAGTCCTGCCTGGCGCGATGAAGCGTGCCGCCCCGGTGCGGCGTCGGCGATCCCGGAATACGACGCGGTCGGCTACGGCGGGCACCTGAGGAGCCTCATAGCCGGTAGCCCGGAAGAAGCGAAGCGGATTCCGGGAGCACGGTTCGTTCCCGCTTCTCCTTGGCGGGCTTTCGTTCCCGCTTTTTCTTGGGGCCTTCGTTCCCGCTTTTTTGGGGGGCATTCGTTCCCGCTTCTCCCGGTCCCCGGTTTCATTTCATTCCATCCGGGCTACGCGCGCAGGTCTTTCTCGTCCCCGCATCCCGGTTTCGTAGTTTCGTAGGTTGGGTTGAGCGAAGCGATGCCCAACGATTCGGCAACGATCACGTGTTGGGCATCGGCGCGATGCGCCTCAGCCCAACCTACGCGCCAACGTGAACCGCGGCGCTCTGCTGCAGCAGTTTCAACATCGCCGCCGCCTTGTCGAAGGTCTCCTGGTATTCGTCCTCGAGCCTGGAATCGGCGACGATGCCGCCCCCCGCCCAGCAGCGGATCACGCCGCCTGAATACACGAGCGTGCGGATCGCGATATTGACGTCCATGCCGCCGTCGAAGCCGATATAGCCGATCGCGCCGCAGTAGACGCCGCGCCGGTGCGGCTCGAGTTCCTCGATGATCTGCATCGCCCGCAACTTGGGCGCGCCGGTGATCGAGCCGCCCGGGAAGCAGCCGCGCAACAGATCGAGCGCATCGCGTCCGTGCTTCAGTTCGCCGGTCACGGTGCTGACCAGGTGATGCACCGTGGCGAAACTCTCCACGTCGAAGAGCTTCGGCACCTTGACCGATCCGAGCCGGCAATTCTTCGAGAGATCATTTCGCAGCAGATCGACGATCATGACATTCTCGGCCCGGTCCTTCTCGCTCACGCGCAAAGCCTCGGCGAGTTCGGCATCGAGCCGCGGATGCCCGGCGCGCGGGCGCGTGCCCTTGATCGGTTTGGTTTCCACGCGGCCGTCTTCGACCTTCAGGAAACGCTCCGGCGAGGCCGACAGCACCTGCACGTACGGGGTGCTGAGGAAAGCCGAAAACGGCGCCGGGTTGATCACCCGCAGCGCCTGGTAGGCAAGCCACGGATCCCCCGCGGCGGTCGCGGCGAAGCGCTGCGCAAGATTGACCTGATAACAGTCGCCGTCGCGGATGTAATCGTGGATGCGCGTGAAGGCGCGGCCGTAACCCTCCTGCGTCATATTGGACGCAACCGGGGAGGTGATGCGGAACGGCACGCGCGATCGCTCCGGCGGCGGCGTAGTGAAGCGCGCGAGGAGGCCGTCCCATTTGATGTCGGTGTCGGGGTCGCGGCCCTGGCCCACGAGCCAGCTCCTGCGCTCGCAATGGTCCACCACCACGGCCCAGTCATAGATGCCGAGCGCCATGTCCGGGATCTTTTCCGCATCCTCTGCACGTGCCGGCAGCCGTTCCAGGCGCCGCGCAAGGTCGTAGCCGAAATAGCCGATGGCGCCCCCGCTGAACGGCAGGTCGCCCCCGCTCGCCGGATCGATTTCGAGAAAGCGCTTCACCAGCGCAAAGGGATCCTCGCGCGAAAGCTCGACGGTATCGCCCTGTATTTCGGTGAGGTTGCCGCGCGTGATGAGCCGCACGTAAGGCTGCGCGGAAAGGATGTCGAAGCGCGACTGGGCCGGATGGTGCTGCCCGCTGTCGAGAAACACCGCCCACGGCAGATCCGCGATCGCCTCGAACAGCGCGGTGCTGTCGGGACGGTACGGAAGCTCGGCAAGCAGAGGCGCACTCACGGATTCACCTTCAGAATACGACCACGCTGCGGATCGATTTGCCCTCGTGCATGAGATCGAAGCCTTTATTGATGTCCTCGAGCTTCAGCTTGTGCGTGATCAGGTCGTCGATGTTGATCCTGCCGTCCATGTACCAGTCGACGATCTTCGGCACGTCGCGCCGGCCCTTGGCGCCGCCGAAGGCGGTGCCCTTCCATACCCGGCCGGTGACGAGCTGGAACGGCCGCGTGCGGATTTCCTGTCCGGCGCCGGCCACCCCGATGATCACCGACACCCCCCAGCCCTTGTGGCAGCATTCGAGCGCCTGGCGCATCACATCGACGTTGCCGATGCACTCGAAGCTGTAATCGGCGCCGCCC
>JACQOK010000201.1 GCA_016202565.1 Betaproteobacteria bacterium
CCCTGAGCGGGCGCTTGCGCCCGCGGGGCGTGTGCCTGCCAACTGGGCGCGCAACGGCAAGCCGTTGCTCAGCGCCCCGTCCCTTCGGGGTGTGGCCAAAACGCGCGCCTGCGTTGTCGCGGATCTTGTTAATATTCGCGATATTGCTGCATTCGTCCTCCTAGAACTGCATCCCATATCGCCTCCGTCGCACACGTGCCTATTATTGAGATAGGTTCTAGCCCTCTGCTTCCTTCTTCCAGCGAAAGAGATAGTTTTCGAGGGGCCGCAGTACACCCATCTCGATCGCGGCCATCAACACGACCAGCGTGATGGTCCACGCGAACACCTGGTCGGTCTGGATCAAGTCCGCGGCCTGGCGCAGCCGATATCCTACACCGCTTGAGGAACCGAGTGTTTCGGCGACCAGCGAAACGCGCCAGCCGAAACCAAACGCGAGGCGCGCGCCGGAAAAGAAATGCGGCAGGATCGTCGGCAGGTAGATCTTGACCATGATCTTCCAGTCCGGCATGCGCAGCGTGTGCGCGAGCTCGATGAAATCCGCATTGACCGTGCGCGTCCCCTGCCAGACGTTGGTGATGATGAGCGGCATCGCGGTCATGAATACGACGAAAATGGTGGTCGCGTTGGAAATGCCGAACCAGATGATGGCGAAGATCGCCCAGATCGCCGAGGACACCGTGTTCATCACCGGGATGACCGGCTCGAAGAAGTCGCCGAGCCGCCGGTTGGCGCCGAACAGGATGCCGAGCGGCAACGCCACCAGCGTCGCGAACAGGAAACCGGCGGCCACGCGTCCGAGCGTGATGCCGAGGTTCACCCACAGATCGCCGTTGCCGGATATCAGCATGAGGCTTGCCCAGACGCGCGGGGGACCGGGCAGGACGTAGTGCGGCAGAGTGAGCGAAGTGAGCCACCAGATGCCGACGATTGCGCCCACCAGCGTGGCGCGCTGCGCGACGAGATCGAGGCGCCAGGTGCGCGAGGGCGTCCGCAGGTGGATCTTGTCCTCGAATACCGTCGGCATGGCTGGTTGGATATCCGTGAGTCGGGAGGTCGTAAGGTCGTAAGGTCGTGAGATCGTAAGTAGTGAGTCAGCGCTGTTTCGCCCTTCCGCCCTCACGTGTTTCATTTGGGCGAGGCGGTAAAGTACGTGCCGCGGCCGCTTGCGACGAGCGCGCCTTCCTGATCGTAGACGCTCGCCTCGGCGGTCGAATACTGGCTTCCCATGCGCACGATCCTGGCTTTGGCGGTGAGATCGCCGGGCATCGCGGCCTTGTGATAGTCGGTACGCACATCGATTGTCGGCACCGGCCGGCCGAGCCGCGCGGCGATCGCATAGTCGGCAGCGGTATCCACGATCGCTGCCAGGATCCCACCGTGAGTGTAGCGCCGCTCCGGATTCACGACCCATTCCTCGCGCCATGTCGCCTTGATCTCGATGCCGTCATCATCGATCTTGAGCACGGTGAAGTTGAGCCATTTGTTGAACGGCCCGCGGGTGATCAGTTGCTGCAGTTTTTCGACGGTGAGTTTCTCTTCAGACATTTGTCGCTCCTGCTTTCCTTCGGTGGCGATGCTGGTTTCCAAAAACCTGATGAGCCGCAGATGAACGCCGATGAACGCCGATAGAAATCAAGAGGCATCAACGGCAAATCGTAATTCGAACCTTGTAGTCCTTCCTTTGCGTACTTCGTACTTCGCGTATTCTCCGCGTCCTTCGTGTTCCAGCTTTTGGATTTTGATTTGTGAAGTTATCTGCGTTCATCGGCGCTCGTCGGCGGCCTGACGCCCTTCCGGAGCGCCGCGCTCCAGGGTCCCGTCCGCGACCCACGACCTGAGCAGCGGCTGGTCGACCTTGTTGGTGCCGGCAAGCGGCAGCTGTTCCAGGAAAAACACGCGCCGCGGGTGCTGATAGGCCGGGCCGTTGGCGAGTGCGAATTGCTTGAGTTCTTCTTCGGTTGCCGTCGCGCCCCGTCGCAGCACCACGAAGGCGTAGGGCACCTGGCCTTTCAACTCGTGGTCGAACGGCATGACATAGGCCTGGTGCACGGCCGGATGCCGCTCGAGCAGCGACTCGACTTCGATCGGGAAGATATTCTCTCCGCCGCACACGAACATGTCATCGGTGCGACCGATGAAATAATAGAAGCCCCCGGCATCACAGCGGCAGATGTCTCCGGTGTAATACCAGCCGTCCCGGATGCGCTTTGCCGTCTCTTCCGGCAGGTTGTGGTAGGCAAGCAGGATGCCGGGATTTTTCACGGCGAGTTCGCCTTCATCGGGGCTCGCACCGCCGACAAGCTTCGCCTGCGTGCCGGCGTACGGGGCGCCAAGCGAACCGGCAGGGCGGGGCTTGCCTTCAGGATGCGGCCCCAGCGGAACCGGACCGCCTTCGGTCACGCCGTAGACGACCAGGGGCGCGGCGTTCGGGAACTGGATTTCAAGTTCGCGCAGCAGCTGCGGCGAGGAGGGCGCTGAGCCCATCATGATGGTGCGTACCGACGAGGCGTCGATGCCGCCGAGCAGGTCCCGGCGTGCGAGTACCATCGACATCATGGTCGGCACGCCGGAAATGACGGTGCAGCGGTAACGGCCGATCGCCTCGATATAGCCCCCGACGCTGAACTGCGGCAGCAGCGGCAGCGTGGCACCGGCGGTGAGCCCCTGCTTGAGCGCGTTGAGCGCGTTCTTGTGATAGAGCGGGGCGGCGATGAGGATGACATCGCGCTCGGTGGTGCCGCGGGTGTGCGCCAGAATGCGCCGGCTCCAGTTCTGCCCGAAGTGAGTGAGCAGCACCCCCTTGGGACGACCGGTTGAGCCCGAGGTATAGGGCTGAATCGCGACGGAATCGGGCCCCGGTTCGAATGCGGAGAAAGACCCCGGATCGAGGAAACGGTCGAACTCGGTCCCGAATTCGATGACTTTGACCTCCGGGGGGCACGACCGCCGCAGGGCGGGCTCGGTGAACACGAAGGCCGTACCCGCGTCTTTCAGAATATAGCCGACGGAGTCCGCTGCGAGCTTAACGTTGATCGGCACTGCGATCACGCCGGCGCGCATGGCGCCCAGCAGCGTGATCACGAATTCCACGCGGTTGAGCGACAGAATGCCGATGCGATCGCCGGGCTTCAGTCCCGCGCGGGCCAGACCGCGCGCTGCGGCGTTGCACGCGCCGTCGAGCTCGCGGAAACTCACCTCACGCGGCTGCTGCGGATCGTAGAGGTCGATAATCGCAGGCCGGGTCGCGTGCGCGTGGTCGGCGAACAACAGTCCGAGGTTGCCCGGGTAGCCGCGCGGTTCAGGGCAGGGAATGGCCATCTTTAAGTTAGCCACAGGACACAGAGTTCACAGAGAATAACGACGGGGCTCCTGAAGTTTCGCACTTCTCTGTGCTCTCTGTGGCTGATTTTGCTTTTTGCAGGGGTATTACGGGGTGACGACGACCTTGCCGAAGACCTCGCGCTTCTCGATGAGGCGCAGGCCCTCGACCGCGCGTTCCAGCGGCAAGGTCTCATCGATGACCGGCTTCATCGCGCCCTGCCGGATGAGATCCATCAGCGCCTTGAGGTTTTCATCGTAGAAGCTGTTCGAGCCGATGATCTTCAGCTCGAAACTCCAGACGTAGCGCAAGTCTTCCTTGGGATCGTGGCCGGCGGTGGCGCCGCATACGAGGATCTTGCCGCCGCGCTTCACGCACCGCAACGTCGGGGCCCAGGTATCGCCGCCGGTGAAGTTTATGACGACGTCCACGCCGCCTTCGTAGCTGCGCCGCTGCGGCTTGCCAAACTTCTCGATCACCCACTTCGAGAAGTCGACCTCCTGGTAGTTGATCGCGTGGTCGGCGCCGAGTTCCTTCAGGCGCTTGATCTTGTCCGCGCTGCCCGCGCACGCGATCACCTCGGCGCCCAGCATCTTGGCGAGCAGCACACAGCCGGTGCCGACGCCGCCGCTTGCGCCGAGCACCAGAACTTTTTCCCCTTTCTGAATGGTGTTGTGCGTGATGATCATGCGGTGTGCCGTGCCATACGCGACGGGAAGGGAGGCCGCTTCCGGGAAGGTAACATCCTCCGGCATGCGGATCAGCTGATGTTCGGCGACGAGGCACTTCTCCGCAAGTCCGCCGTGCATCATCTCGCCTATCAGCCCTTTCTGCCGGTTGAGCGGGTTGACCAGCACACGGTCGCCACTGTTCCAGCTGTCGACGCCGTGCCCGACCTCGAGGATCTCTCCGGCCATGTCGAGCCCGATGATCATCGGCATCGGCACTTTGATGCCGGGCATGCCGCGCACCGTGAAGACATCGTGGTAGTTGAACGAGGTCGCCTTGACCCGGATCACGACATGGCCTTCGATTGCCACGGGATCGGGAAAGTCCGTGACGTATTGCAGTTTGTCGAGTCCGCCGTGTTCTCGCAGCACTACTGCCTTCATTGCGCTCTCCTGAATCGGACCCCGTGGCGGCGATGTGCCGCGGCGGTGTAATGCAAAAAGAAATTATGACGCTTCAGGTGTGCCCGCGGCTGGGCGTCATCTGCTCCCGGCGGTGATCGCGAGATTCATTACCGAGCTGTTGATGAGTATGGCCGAGAGCACCATGTTGCGGGTGCTTTCGATCTGGTCGCGGCAAATGCGCTCGGCGGTGCCGCCATCGCCCCGGACCAGCGCCTTCACCAGCGTGCGATGCTCATGTTGCATTTCCTGTGAGCGGTTGCGCAGGCCGAGCCCGAGATGCAGCAGCCGCGTCATCTCGTCGAGCAACTGCTCGATGGTATTGGCGAGCCGCAGGTTTCCGGCGGCCTGGGCAATCGCGACATGGAACGCCTTGTTGGCATCGAGAAAACGCGAAATGCTCTTGACGTCGCCGGACTGGTAACCGGCGCGGCAGGCTTCGTCGAGCGTTCGCAGGCGCTGGGCGTTGACCCGTCCCGCCGCCATGCGCGCCGCAGCCGGTTCCAGCATGAGCCGCAACTCGAACACGTCCTGGATATCCTTGAGCGTGATAGCCGTCACCATGTAGCCGCGACGCGGGATCGCGCGGACCAGTCCGTCATGCGCCAACCTGGACAGCGCCATCCGCACCGGCGCCTTGCCGAGCCGGTACTGCGCGCACAGCTGCGCCTCCGATATCTCGGTGCCGGGTGCGATGGTGCAGCTGATGATGTCGTGCTTGATGCGCTCGTAGGCGCGGTCGGTCAGCAGGGGAATGGTCTTGCCCATTTGGCTTTCGATGACGGTGCGCGCCGGGGAGCGAGCGTTCACGTGAAATTCTAGGAATTGCTCAGTGACATGTCAACGCGGCGACGCCCTTAATTGCGGCTGGCGGCGGCAACCGCGGGTATAATTCCCGCTCCTTCGCCGCCCTCCGCAGAACACCGGATAAGTGAGTTCCGATCCGCAGTCCGCATCAGCTCCGATTACGCGATCCCCCGTGGTCGCGGTGGTCGTGGCGACGATGGTCGCCCAGGTCGCCTCGATCATGGGTATTGCGGTATTTCCGGTGATCGCGCCCCGGCTCGCAGCCGAAATGGGGGTGGCGCCTGCGCTGATCGGCTATCAGGTGAGCCTCACCTATGGTTCGGCGATGATCGCCGCGCCGTTCATGAGCGCGACCATTGCGCGCTGGGGCGGCTGCCGGGCGACGCAAGTGGGCCTCGGGTTCAGCGCCTCGGGCCTCGCGCTCGCCCTGACATCCAATCTCTGGGCGCTGGTCGCTACCTCCATCCTGTTCGGGGTGGCCTTGAGCGTACTGGTGCCGGCGTCGGCGCATCTGCTGTTCCGTTTCTGTCCGGCCGAAAGGCGCAATCTGCTCTTTTCCCTCAAGCAGACCGGCGTGCCGCTCGGCTGGACGCTGATGGCGCTCGCCGCGCCGGCGATCACGGTGACATTCGGCTGGCGCTGGGCTCTGGTGCTGGTCCTTGGGGTGACGCTTGGCACGCTTTTCTGGTTGCAGCGCGTGCGCGCGCGCTGGGATGACGACCGCAATCCCCGGGCTGCGGCCCGGCAGCGGCCGTTCGCGGGGCTGGCACTCATCTGGCGCTATCCCGGACTGCGCTCGCTCGCAATGGCGTCGTTCTTTCTTTCCTTCGTGCAACTGTGCCTCGGCGCCTTCGCGGTGACGATGCTGGTGAACGAAGCGGGGTACAGCCTGGTAACCGCAGGGATCATGCTTTCGCTGGTGCAGGCAAGCGGCGTGGCGGGACGTATCCTCTGGGGATGGCTGGGAGATCTCACCCGTGACGGCCTGGGCGTCCTGGCGAAGGTCAGCATGATCATGACCGTATGCTGCGTGCTGATCCCATTCATTACACCGGCAACCCCGGCGCTCTTGACCGCGCTCATTTTCATGATATTCGGCGCGACTGCGGTCGGCTGGAATGGCGTATTCATGGCCGAGATCGCGCGCTGCAGCCCGCGTGGCCTGGTGAGTGTCGCGACCAGCGGCGCCATGGTATGGAACTTCGCCGGCATACTGATCGGGCCGGCGACCTTCGCCACGGTTTATGCGCTGGTGGGCAGCTACGCGTGGACTTATGGATTGCTCGCATTGGTCGCGGCCATGGGCTGCGCTCTGCTCCTCTTGGGTGGGACCGCGGCGCGGCGGAAAGTCGCGGTTCACTGACGAGGGCGAAAATGCGATGTCGAATGCGCGGGAGGACAAACGATGGAATATCGAAGGCTGGGGACGAGCGGGCTGAAGGTTTCGCAGATCTGCCTCGGTACGATGATGTTTGGCGAGCGCACCAACGCGGCGACGGCTGCGCGCATCGTAAGAACGGCGTTCGAAGCGGGGGTTAACTTCCTCGACACCGCCGACGCCTACGGCGAAGGCGAAGCGGAAAGAATCGTCGGAAAACTCATCGCGAAAAACCGCGATCGCTGGGTGCTGGCGACGAAGTTCGCCAGCAGTACTGTCGCCGGTGATCCGAATTCGGGCGGCACGGGACGCAAGTGGATGATGCAGGCGGTGGCGGCAAGCTTGAAGCGCCTCGGGACCGACTATATCGACGTCTGTTATTTTCACCGCGACGATGCCGAAACGCCGCTGGAGGAATCGCTTTCTGCAATGGGCGAGCTGATTCGCTCGGGGAAGGTGCGCTACTTCGGCCTCTCCAACATCGCGGGCTGGAGAATTGCGGAGGTGGTCGCGCAGTGCCGTCTGCTCGGTGTGCCGCGGCCGATTGTGCTCCAGCCCTATTACAACGCGCTGTACCGCCTTGCCGAAGTGGAGCAGATTCCCGCGTGTCGCTACCACGGACTGGGCGTCGTGCCCTACAGCCCGCTTGCACGCGGTGTGCTGACTGGAAAGTATGCGCCCGGCAAACGCCCGCCTGCCAACTCACGGGCCGGACGCAGGGAACCGCGCTTCATGGAGACCGAAATGCGCAGGGAGTCGTTGATCATCGCTCAGACGCTGAAGCGGCACGCGGAGAAACGAGGAATGAGCGCCGCGCAGTTCGCGCTCAACTGGGTTCTCAACAATGCGCTCGTGACTTCGGTGCTTGCCGGCCCACGCACTTTCGAGCAATGGAGGGAATATCTGGGGGCGCTCAACTACGGCTTCGATGCCGAGGATGAGGCGCTGGTCGATCGGCTCGTCGGACGCGGGCACGGCTCGACGCCCGGCTACACCGACCCCAAGTATCCGGTCACCGGCCGAGTTCCGCTCCGGTGAGTCCGCTGTGCCCGGTGTAGGGCGGCATGCTCGACACATTCGAATTCGGTGCCGTACAGGTCGCGGTTGCGGCCGCCGTCGTGTTCGGCGCCTTCATCGTGCGCGGCATGTCGGGTTTCGGCGCCGGGATGGTCGCGATCCCGTTGCTGGTCTTCGTGCTCCCGATTCATACCGCAGTGCCGATGATGGGGCTCCTGGCATTCGTCCTCTTCATCTTTCTCACCATTCGCGACCGGCGTGACGTCGTCTGGGACGAACTGAAGCTGCTGGTTCCCGCCACTATTCTCGGTGTTGTCGCGGGTGCCCTGCTGTTCAAGAACCTCGACAGCGTAGTGCTGCTGCGCCTGCTCGGCGCATTCATCATGGGGTTTGCCCTTTATGTGCTGGCGGTCCATCATTTCGGGTTGCCGCAGGTTCGTTGTTCCCGAAGATGGGCGCCGCCGATAGGGTTCGTGGGTGCGGCCGTGGATACCATGTTCGGGGGCGGCGGCGGCACGCTGGTCGTGGTTTACATGCACATGCGCGGGATCGGCACGGCGCAGTTTCGCGCCACCGTCGCGGTGTTGTGGTTCTTCGAGATGATCGCGCGTCTTGCCGGCTACGCGGTATCGGGCTATTACACGCTCTCAACGCTGCTGTTCGCGGCGTTGATGCTGCCCCTGGTATGGGCCGGCACCCATGTCGGCGAACGCATCGGCAACCGCATCAGCCAGGAAACGTTCTCGAAAGTGCTGGCCGTCATGTTGCTGCTGTGCGGCGTCAGTGTGTTGCTCAAATGACGATGCCTGGACCGGGCCTCGCTCGGTTGCCGGGCACGAAGGCGTAGTGGTGCGGTGACGAGCTGCTGCCGCAGCGAAAGCAGGTTATCTCAGGAAGATGACGGCGGGAAACGTGGCGACGGCGAGCACCAGCACTATCCATTCGAGGTTGTTACGCTTGAGCCAGCCGGTGAAGTGCAGGACCAGTATGGTGATCGCGACGACATAAAAAGCGTAGAAGGCCATCGAGCGTCTCCCCTTTGTGCGGCTTGGATAAGCATAAACCAAATCTTGCTGGCGTGACAGCCCGAAGGGTTGCGGCCACAATCGAGGCTGACTTTGTCGGTCGGCTTGCTCATATTCGCGATATGAGCTGCGCCGCCCTTCGCGTCATCCCCAATTCTGGCACGCAACGCACACGTGCTTCATTATGTTAGGCACTCTTATGCTGCTGCCCGGCATCGGCGTGGTGTGCGGGCGCCGCCGGCGTGATAATGTTCGCATGTGGGTGGCATCTGATCGACCTTAAGAACAGGCATGTCGTTCATTCTTGCTCTCGATGAAGGCACCACCAGTGCGCGTGCGATCGTGTTCGATCACGCCGGCGCGATCAGGGCCGTGGCGCAGAAGGAGTTCACGCAGCTCTATCCGCAGCCGGGATGGGTCGAGCACGACCCCAACGAGATCTGGGCGGCGCAGGTCGCGGTCGCCGCCGAGGCGATGGCGCGCGCGGGGATTCAGGCGAGGGACGTTGCCGCCATCGGCATCACCAATCAGCGCGAGACCACGATCGCGTGGGATCGCAAGAGCGGGGAGCCGATCCACAACGCCATCGTATGGCAGGACCGGCGC
>JACQOK010000202.1 GCA_016202565.1 Betaproteobacteria bacterium
AACGGCCGCGTGCGGATTTCCTGTCCGGCGCCGGCCACCCCGATGATCACCGACACCCCCCAGCCCTTGTGGCAGCATTCGAGCGCCTGGCGCATCACATCGACGTTGCCGATGCACTCGAAGCTGTAATCGGCGCCGCCCTTCGTAAGATTCACGAGATACGGCACGAGATCGCCGTCGAGTTCCCGCGGATTGACGAAATGCGTCATCCCGAATTTCTCGGCGAGCGCCTTCCGGGACGGATTGATATCGACGCCGACGATCATGTTCGCGCCGACCAGGCGCGCGCCCTGGATCACGTTCAATCCGATGCCGCCCAAGCCGAACACCACGACATTCGCCCCGGGCTCGGCCCTGGCGGTATTGATCACCGCGCCGATGCCGGTGGTGACGCCGCAGCCGATATAGCACACCTTGTCGAACGGCGCGTCTTCGCGGATTTTCGCGAGCGAAATCTCGGGCACCACGGTGTAGTTCGAAAAAGTCGAGGTGCCCATATAGTGATGAAGCTTCGTTCCACCGAGCGAAAAGCGGCTGGTGCCGTCGGGCATGACGCCTTGCCCCTGCGTGGCGCGAATCGCCTGGCACAGGTTGGTCTTGTCCGAAACGCAGTACTCGCACTGCCGGCACTCGGGAACGTAGAGCGGAATGACGTGGTCGCCTTTCTTGAGTGTTGTCACGCCGGGGCCGATCTCGACCACCACGCCGGCGCCCTCGTGGCCCAGAATTGCGGGAAACAAACCTTCGAGATCCGCGCCCGATAGCGTGAATTCGTCGGTATGGCAGATGCCGGTCGCCTTGATTTCGATCAGCGCCTCGCCGGCCCTGGGGCCGTCGAGCTGCACCGTTTCAACCGTCAGCGGTGCGCCCGCCTTGTGCGCGACCGCGGCTCGCACTTCCATTCATATTCTCCTTTCCATTTCCGAACGGCGAGCGCAGTACTATAAACTCTTTTGCAATGAATGAATCCTCATCGAGTGCAGCCCGGCCCCACTACCGCGGCCGCTTCGCGCCCTCACCCACGGGTCCGCTGCACTTCGGCTCGCTGGTGGCCGCGGTCGGCAGCTATCTTGAAGCGAGAACGCGCGGTGGGGAATGGCTCGTGCGCATCGAGGACCTCGACCCGCCGCGGGTTGTTCCCGGCGCGGCGGACGACATTTTGCGCGCGCTCGAAGCTTGCGGCATGCACTGGGACGCGCCGATCGTCTACCAGAGCGCGCGCGAAGGCGCTTATCACGCCGCGCTGCACGAACTGAAACAGCGCGGCCTGGTCTATCCCTGCGCCTGCAGCCGGCGTGAAATCGCCGACTCCGCGGTGAGCGGCATCGAAGGCCACGTGTATCCCGGCACCTGCCGCGCGGGATTGCCTGCCGGCAAGACGGCGCGCGCGCTGCGCCTCGACACCCGCGGTGCCGCGATCGAATTCACCGACGCGCTCCAAGGGTCGGTCCGGCAGAACGTCGAATTTGCGATCGGCGACTTCGTCGTCTACCGCGCCGACCACGTGTTCGCATACCAGCTTGCCGTTGTCGTCGACGACGCCGAACAGGGCATCACCGATATCGTGCGCGGCGCCGATCTGCTCGATTCCACCCCGCGCCAGATCTTCCTGCAGCGCCTGCTGGGATTGCCTCAAGTGCGTTACATGCATTTGCCGGCCGCAGTGAACGAGAACGGCGAAAAACTCAGCAAGCAGACGCTGGCCCCGCCGATTGATGCCGATCATCCGGTTCCAGCGCTGGTCGCCGCGCTGCACTTTCTCGGGCAGGCGCTTCCGCCGGACCTGAACGCCGCGCGTACCGATGAAATATGGAAGTGGGCGATAGCGAACTGGGGCGTCGAGCGCATACCCCGCTCGCGGCAGCGTCCCGTTTAGCTCATCGGCACCGGAGCACCGTGCTGGAACACCTGAAGTTCTCCCGGCTGCATCGGGGTCCAGATCTCGTTGTCCGTCAGCGGCTCGGTCGCGATCACCGCGACCTTGTCATCGGGGGTCGTGAGCGCGCTGAAATCCACGGTCACGTCCTGATCGATCAGATGGGCCTGCGTGAACGGGGCGTGCCGCAGGATGTAGGAAAGATGGTCCGCGCAGTACGCGACGAGGTATTCGCCGTTTGAGAGCAGGTAATTGAAAAGCCCGTGGCGCGCGAGCTTGCCCGTCACCTCCCGCAGCAGCGGAAACAGCTGATCGAGCACCGGCTGGCGGTCGGGAAATTGCGTCCGCAGCACCTCCAACAGGTAGCAGAAGGCGAGTTCGCTGTCGGTGGTGCCGACCGGCTGATAGTGCCCGGAGATTTGCGGCGCAAAGTTCTCCAGGATCCCGTTATGCGCGAAAATCCAGTAACGACCCCACAGCTCGCGCACGAAAGGATGCGTGTTCTCCAGCGCGACGACGCCTCGCGTCGCCTTTCGAATGTGCGCGATCACATTCATCGAGCGGATCGGATAATGGCGCACGAGATCGGCTACCGGCGACTGCACGGCGGATTTCGCGTCGAGGAATACACGGCATCCCGGCCCTTCGAAAAAGGCGATGCCCCAGCCGTCGGCGTGGTGGTCAGTGGAGCCGCCGCGGCGGTGAAATCCCTCGAACGAAAAACAGATGTCCGTGGGGACGTTGCAGTTCATTCCCAGGAGCTGGCACATGTCCCCGTGCAGGCACAGTCGACGGTCAATCCGCGACTGCTGCGGCCGGTTGCGCGCGTGCCCGCGCGATGCCTTTCTTGCCGGCAGCGGTCCGCGCGACGAGTTCCTGCAACTGCGGCACCGCGGCGCGCGCGGCCAGCTCACCCGCCGCGATATTCTCCAGCTTGTAATCGAAATCGAGCATGCGGGTCAGTATGGTGCGCGGGGTGATGACGACATCGGCGGCTTCGAGCTCGCGTTCCAGCAAAATGCGCCGCGCCGAACGCGCAAGCGGCGTGGGATCGCCGTTGTGGCGGGCGTTCGCAAACCACGACACATCGACCGCAATCACGATGTCGGCGCCCATCGCGCGCGCCACGCCGACCGGCACCGGACTCGTGAGGCCGCCGTCGATGTATTCCTCGCCCGCGATCAGCGGCGGTACGAACAGGTTGGGGACGCTCGCCGATGCGCGCACCGCGAGTCCGGTATCACCGTGGGTGAACACCGTCATGACGCCGTCACGGGCACGCGTTGCCACCACGGCAAACGGCCTGGCAAGCTTTTCGATCGGGCGGTTGCCCACCGCGCGGTTGACGAATTCCTGCAGCGCATCGCCGCGCACCCAGCCGCGCCCGAACAGCGTGAAATCGAGGAGCGCGCCCTGCTCGAGGCCGACCGCGATGTCCTCCAGCGCGCGGGCGCCATAGCCGCTCGCGTACAGCGCCGCCACCACCGCGCCCGAACTCGCGCCGGCGATGATGTCGGGCACGATGCCGGCGTCCTCCAGCGCCTTGATCACCCCGACGTGCGCGAAACCGCGTGCGCCGCCGCCGCCGAGCGCAAGGGCAATCAGCGGGCGATCAGACGCGAGCGGCACGATCCGCGCCGCCCGGGGGGCATTCTCCGCGGCAGGATTCCCCCGCGTCGAGGAGCATGACGCCAGCGCGGAGAACAGCAGCAGGACGAAGAGTCTGTGAATCACGGATACAATCCTACCGAATTGCATGCTCTATGATCAATGACATCGGGCGGGACGGGTCGTTCCACGCCCGCCATCCGGACGCGTTGCGTCCGCGCATCAAACCCGCCAGAATGGCATGGGGCGGATACCGGGAACAGAGCAATAGCTATGACGCTGCGCTCGTACCTTGTTGTATTGACGCTGGCGACGCTATTGCCGGTGGCAATCTTCGCGGCGGTCATGGGCGTGTTCTTCGTCGAAAGCGAGCGCGAGACTTTCCGGCGGGGCGCCGAAGAGCGGACGCGCGCCGTCCTCACCGCCATCGATACCGAACTCAATAGCTCGATCGGCGCGGCCCATGCGCTCGCGGCTGCGCCGAGCCTGCTTGAGCCGAAACTGCACAATTTCCGCCAGGTTGCCGCGAATATCCTGGGCGCGCAGCCCAACTGGATCAACATCACCCTCGCCCGACCGGACGGGCAGCAGATCATGAATATGCGGGTCCCCGACGGTGAACCCTTGCCGAACATCGGCGCGGTCGACGGAAGTTTCGAGCGGGTGCTGCGAACGGGAGCGCCGGTCGTCAGCGATCTCTACGTGGCTCCCGTGCTGAAGCAGTGGAACTTCGTGGTACGGGTGCCGACCATCCGGGACGGCAAGATCAAATATGTGCTTTCCGCCGCCGTAAATTCCGACGCGATCGGCCGCCTCATCAGAGCGCAGCACCTGCCCCCGGACTGGGTGGGCGTGGTGCTCGACCGGAATAACCGGATCGTCGCAAGGAGCGTCAATCCCGAGGAAAGCGTCGGACAGCTTGCATCGCAAAGCCTGCGCGATGCGCTCGCCCGGTCCCCGAGCGGGTGGTTTCACGGGACGACCATCGAAGGCACCGTGGTTTACACGCCATACCGTCGCTCCGAAACCACGGGTTGGGTCTTTGCCATGGGCATTCCGGCGTCCGCCGTGGAACAGGTCGCGACGCGGGCCACATGGATACTGGCGCTCGGACTGCTGGCCGCCGTCGGTTTGGCTGTCGCGCTCGCCACGATTGTCGGCCGGCGTATCGCGGGTCCGATCGGCTCGCTGGCTGCCGCGACCCAAGCGATGGGCCGGGGCGATCCCGTCACGCTGCCGCACGAAATCCGCATAAGCGAAGTGCACACGCTTGCGGCGGCGTTGCACGAAGCGGCGCAGGCGATTCACGAACGGCATGACCTCGTTGAACGCGAGAAGGAAGCGCTGCGAGCGGCCGACCGCAGCAAGGACGAGTTTCTCGCGGTGCTGAGCCATGAGCTGCGCACGCCGCTCGCTGCGCTCACGACCGCGGCGCACATCCTGCGGGTGGCGGATCCCGGCCACGACGCGGCGAGACAGGCACGGGGCATCATCGACCGGCAGACGAAACAGATGTCACGCCTCGTCGAAGACCTTCTGGACATCTCCCGCGTGACCATGGGCAAGGCGAGTCTCCAGCGGGAAGCGCTGGACCTCGCCGGAGTGGCCGTAAGCGTCATCGCAGCCTGGCGGGTCGCGGGGCGTTTCGATCACCATGAAATTGCGTTCAGGGACACTTCAGTCTGGGTGGACGCCGACCGCGCGCGAATGGAGCAAATCGTCTCCAACCTGCTGGACAATGCTCTGAAGTTCACGCCGGCCGGCAGGAAGATCGAAGTCGGCCTCCGGGAGGAGAACGGCGAGGCGGTGTTGCAGGTCTCGGACGAGGGCGAAGGTATTGCCCCTGACGCGATCGGCCGCGTGTTCGATCTGTTCGCGCAGGGCGAGCATGGTCCCGACCGGAGCAAGGGCGGTCTGGGGATCGGACTCGCACTGGTCAAGCGTCTGACGGAGATGCACGGTGGAACCGTGGCGGCGGTGAGCGAGGGTCCCGGCAAGGGCGCGGTGTTTACGGTGCGCCTGCCCGCGGTGGCCCGGCCGCATCAGCAGCCGGCACCGGCGGCGACGGAACCGCACGCGGGACCGCGTCGCGTTCTCATCATCGAGGACAACGACGATGCCAGGCAGATGCTCCGCGCTGCGCTTGCCCTGGACGGTCATGAAGTGCGGGAGGCGCCCGATGGCGCGACGGGCCTGGCGGCTGCGGCGGAGGCGCGTCCCGATGTCGTGCTGATCGACATCGGGCTGCCCGACATCGATGGTTATGAGGTCGCGCGGCGGCTTCGTGCGGACCAGCCGAACGGGCACATTGCACTCATCGCGTTGAGCGGTTACGGTCAGCCGGGAGACCGGCAGCGGGCGCTCGATGCAGGGTTCGACGTCCACCTCACCAAGCCGGTGGCAACCGAGCTGTTGAAAAGCACGCTGGCAGCCTTCCGATGAACAAATCGGTCAAAAAGCTGTTGATCGTCGATGACGACGCGGACATGCGGCTGTCGCTCAAGCTCGCCCTCGAGATGGCCGGGTACGTCACCGAGATTGCGGCCAACGGCCGGGAGGCGCTCGCGATCCTGCACCAGCGTCCGGCCGACGTCGTGATCACCGATATCTTCATGCCGGATACCGACGGATTCGAGATCATCGATGCCGTGCACAGGGCATTTCCTCAGACCAAGATCGTGGTCATTTCCGGTGGGGCAAAGCTGGCGAAGCGTGAATATCTACTGGATGCAGCGTTGATGGACGTCGATGCCATCCTGCCGAAGCCGTTCGACGTCGACGCGCTGCTGCGCACGCTCGATTCGATTCAGCGCCCGTAATCGGCCGTCCGATCGTTGGGTTTCACTTCGTTCAACCCAACCTACCTACTGCGCACCCTCGATTCGATCCGGCACACGTAAGCGCCAGTCGGCTCGTAGGTTAGGGTGAGCAACGCGAACCCCAACGATTGAAACTTCGTTACGCGCCTTGCGCAACCGAGGCGCGCCCCCGACTCTCGGATAGCGCCTGCTGCAGATCCTTGATCACCTGCTCGCGGGTGCGGGTCATCCACTTCCTGCGTTGCCCGATCGGCTTGTTCTCGACTTCCGGGTGCACCTTCATCGCCACGAACACCGGCCCGGGCTCGCCCAGAATGCCCGGAAGACTCCTGGAAAAATCTTCCAGCTCGTCGAACGCGAACGCGCTTGGATAACCGGCGCCGCGGGCGATCGCGTCGTACGCGGTATTCTTCGCGTTCGGGACCGGCTGTCCACCGGTGGTGGCATAGCACTCGTTGTCGAGGAGAAAGTGATAAAAATTCGCCGGGCGCTGCTCGGCGATGGTGAGCAGAATGCCCAGACCCATCTGGATGTCGCCCTCGGAATCGAATATCACGACTTTCCGGTCCGGCCGCGCCAGCGCGAGCCCGAAAGCGAACGCGGCGTGACCGCCCATCGCAGGATCGCCCAGCGGCACATCGAGATTGGGAGCGGTGCTGATGTTGATCCAATGCCGCCCGCCGCGTCCCGGGACGACGATCGCATCGCCGCGATGTTGCTGGAAAACCTTCAGCATGTCTGCCGTGTAAAACATGACTCGACTCCCCGGGGATTAACGGTTGAATCCGTGGTATTCGTCGCCCACCAGCACGGCGACCGGGCGCTTCGTCCTGCGCGCTTCCTCAAAAGCGACGCTGATGCGCGATGCGTCGGCGTCGCTTTCGACCAGGTAATAACTGATGCGAAACGCGTTGAGGAACGGCTCGGTGAAAGTCGCCGCGGTATCCTGCGTGACGCCGTGCCGGGTCCAGCCGCGCAGTCCCACCATGAGCACGACCGGCACGTTGAGCCCGAGGAGCCACCCCCGGATCGAATCGCCCGACTCCATCAGGCCGGTGTTCTGGATGAGGATGACCGGCGTTTTTCCGCCCGCGGCGAGACCGGCCGCAACCGAGCAGGCGAGTCCTTCACGCGGCACGGCGACCAAGTGCAGGGACGGCTCGGCCTTCATCAACAGATAGAGCCAGTTGGTTTCGCTGTCCGGCAGCCATACCACGTGCGTCACGCCGTGCTTCTTCAATTCCTCGAGCACGACCTTCGGGCTCAGGTGCGCCATCACCGCGTCGTTCATCGCAATCCTCCACTCCAGCATCCGCTCAATTCACAAAGGCCGTATCATCCGTGATGGCGCCATTTTGCGCAACCTGGATGTTCCCGTTCGTTGCACGGGGGAATTTCTCCTGAGGGAGCCGGTCTCATGATTGATTGACCCAAGCGCAACCATGGTCGTCGTCTCGCACAGCATTCGCATCCGCGCGCCCGTCGAGCGGGTGTTCGCGCTCGTGAGCGACCCCGCCACACGCAGCGAACTCTCGCCCAACCTGCGTTCCCTGCGGGCGGAGATCGAGGGCGGCGGACCGCTCAAGGCAGGAAGCGTCTGCCACTTCCGCCAGCAGACCGGTGACCGCATCCTCGACTATCACACGCGCGTGCTGGAATTCGAGCCGCCGCGGCGCATCGTTTCCGTGTCCGACTCCACGGTTCCGTTTACGGTCCGCATCGAAACCGAACCCGATCCCGCCGGGACCCACCTCACGCAAACCGAAACCTTCGAACCCACCGAAGCGATGATCGAACAGGCGCTTCCCAACACCGCGACCAATCTTGCGATGAGGCTCGCCTACCGGATCATGCTGCTGCTGGATCTCGATTCCGCGCGGCGCCTGCGCGAGCAGCAGGAGGAAGCGCTCGCGCGCGAACTCGAGCCCAACATGGAGCGATGGCTCACCGCCATCAAAACCCGTCTGGAACGGTAACCGACTGTTGGGGTTCGCTGCGCTCACCCCAACCTACATCCGCTGGAGATGTAGCCCGGGTGGAGCTACGCGCAACCCGGGACGCAGCGCGTAGGTTGGGCTGAGCGCAGGGCACGATGCCCAACACGGAACGAGAATCACGCCTTGGCGCCGCGGCGTCCCGCGACAGGAAGTTTCGGCGGATTCGCCGGCTTGTCGGGCCCCCACACGCGGCTGTAGTAGGTATCCGCAAGCTGCAACGCGGCCACCGGATTGTGGCCGAGCACGCGGTCCTTGGCGACGAGAACGGTCGTGAGCCCCTTCGCGTGTTTGAAGAACAGGCTGTCGTGACCGATGCATAATCCCAGCACGACGTTGAATTCGCAGCCGTGTTCATTGAGCAACTCGGCCTGGCACACCGGGTTGCAGAGCGCCTCGAATTGTCCGGGGCGGACTTTCTCGTGGTCGGCGATGCCCAGGTCTTCTTTCGGAATGCTGCCCGTCTTGCACGCCGCCGACACGACCTCGAAGCCGTGGCTTTCGAGTATGCCACTCAACACGTAGGCGTGGTCGACGAAGCTGATGCAATTCGCGATGCCGATCTTGCGATAACCCATCCGTTTGGCGAACTGCACGACCTCTTCGACCCGCGTCCATTTGCAGTAACCCTCGGATTCGACCAGCGCCGACTCCCGCGAGATCTTGCGGACCTCCGGGTCATCGTAGCGCGCAAGCGCGGCAGCCTGCGTTTCGGGGTCGACCTTGGTCGGACAGAAGCCCGGGCCGCGCTCGGCTTCCTCCCCCTGGCGGCAGGCCCGAACGGTGGGCGGACAGTAGGCGCACGCCGGGTCTTCGTATTTCATAGCAGCTCCTTCCAGCACGATACGGTCAGACGAGTATAAGGGGCCGCACGAAAAACAATTTGTCCTAGATCAAACCGGGCCCAGAGTCGCCGGTATGACGTTCGCCCCGAGCGTAGCAGGGAAGCGACGAAGTCGAGGGGTGAACGTGTCTAGGCGGGTCTTGCGACCGGGCGGGCGAGCACGCGCGCGGGCGACCCATCCGAACCTGCGATCGGCAGCGGACCGAACACGAACTCGACGCGCCGTCCGGCAAGCGAACGCAGGTTGGCAAGCTGCTCGGCGATGAGGATGCCGTGCGCAAGCAGTGTGCGATGCACGGGCCAGGTGAAATCCGGCGGGCGGCGGTCGAGCGGGAGGTCCGGCGTGGGCGTGTCCACCGCGACAAGCTTCACGCGCTTCTCCAGCAGCCAGCGCGCCGCTTCGAGCGACAGGCACGGCTGGTGGTCCCAATCGGGCGTGCCCCATGTGGCGCCCCAGCCGGTATCGATCGCAAGAATGTCGCCCGCTTCGATGCCGGGCTCGACGCGTTCGAGGTCAGCGGGTTCGATGACGCCGTATGCGGGCTGGTCGATGCGCACCACGACGCCGCGCCCCATGAAGCGCTCGAGGGGAATCGCCTCCATGGCAGGCCCGTCGAGAAAGAAATGCCGCGGCGCATCGAGATGCGTGCCCATGTGGACGACCGTGTCCATGTGCGTGACGTTGAGCGGTTGCGCCGGCATCTCGGCGATGCGTGTGAATTTCGGCGCGGGAAACATGCCCACGCGCGGCACATCGGGCGAGAGCGGATAAGTGAGATCGATCCAGTCGCCGAGCGGTTTTTCGGTGCGCGACGTTGGCAGCGGCAGCCAGCCGCGCCAGCCTTTGTAGCCGCTTTTTGCCGGGCTATCGCACATGGCGGGCTTTCCTCTCTTCTTAGCCGATCCGTGTGAGCGCTTCCACGCCGCGGAGACCCGTTTCGACCGCAGCATGACCTGTATCCCGCGGCTGCGTCACCGCAAAATGCAGAAACTCGCGATTGAGTGCAGCGACATTGCGCGCACCGATCAGCGCCATCACGCGGTCGGTTTCCTCGCGCAGTATAGCGATCGCGCGCGCTGCGCCCGCCTCTCCGGCCGCAGCGGTCCCGTAGAGTGTCGCGCGCCCGATCAACACCGCCTGCGCGCCGAGAGCCAGCGCCTTCACGACATCCGAACCGCGCCGCACTCCGCTGTCCACCATCACGGTGAGCCGCTTGCCCACCGCGTCCAGCACTTCCGGGAGCGCGTCGATTGGCGCAATCGAGCTGTCGAGCATGCGCCCGCCGTGATTGGACACGATCACCGCGTCGGCGCCGCAATCGGCGGCGAGGGCTGCGTCCTGCGGATGAAGGATGCCCTTGACCATCAGCACCCCCGGCCACAGCTTGCGCAGCGTGCGGATGTCCTCCCAGTTGAGGCTGTCGTTTTTCAGGAACGACCGCTTGAGGGTGCGCGCGGTAAGCTTGTCCATAACCTCTGGCGGATAGTTCTCGAAACGCGGAATGCCGCTCGCGAGCGCATAACGAAGCAGCACGTTGAAGAGCCAGCCGGGGCGCGCCAGCACACCGGCCACGTTGTGGCGGTTGAAGCGAAATGGCATCTCGAACCCGTTGCGGTGCCCGTACTCGCGATTGGGCGCGACCGCGCCGTCCACCGTGATGATGAGCGCCTCGAACCCCGCCGCTTTCGCGCGCGCGACGATCTCATGCGAAAGTGCGCGGTCCGACCACATGTAGAGCTGGAACCACAGCCGCCCGCCGGCCCGCTCGGCGATGGTTTCCATCGAGGTCATCGAGTTGAGGGCGACGGTGAAGGGAATGCCGGCGGCCGCCGCCGCGCGCGCCAGGCCGATCTCGCCTTGGTACCAGAGCAGCCCCGCGGTGCCGGTCGGGCCGATTACGAACGGCAGCGGCGACTTTTTCCCGAAGAGCGTGATCTCCTGGTTGCGGCCCGAGACGTCCACCAGCGTGCGGGGCCGAAACTTGATGCGCTCGAACCCCGCGCGATTGTTGGCGAGCGCGAGTTCGTCCTCCGTGCCGCGATCCACGAACTCGAACATGCCCTTCGGCAGCCGGCGCCGCGCGATCTCGCGCAGGTCGGCGATGTTGTAGGCCCCCAGCGTGTTGTCAGCCACGATCGATCTCCTCCTGATGAATGCGTCCGGCTCCCGTAATCCGTCGACCGCCGGCGCATCAAACAAAAACCTGATTAGCGACAAACCTCAGCCATGCGAATGACGTTGCACGACCGAGGCGGAGTGGATGAAGCGGCGCGCAGCAGGCGTGCCAAGATGGAGGCGAGATCGAAGCGGCGATTGAATCGGTACTGGAGCTCGGCGAGGTAGCGATGGGCGTACTTGGCGAAGTTGAAGGCGTGGTAAGTGCCGCTCAGTGCGGTCTTGAGGTTGCCGAGCAAGGTGTTGATGGCTTTGAACTGTGGCAGCTTGACGCTCGCCTTTCCGCCGCCGGTGATGATGCGATCGTGCTCGGCGCCGACGATCTGGGTGGCGCGGAAGCACCACAACCCGTCGGAGACCACGGTGGCCGACGGGGCGATGTGATGCGCGGCAAAGATCGCCACTTCCTCGGCTGTGTGGGGCTGCTGGCGCAGGCACGCCAACACCGGCTGCCCCTCGGGCGTGGTTTGAACCGCGGCGATGAACGGCACCTTGTTCTCCGAGCCGCGTCCGACCTTGCCTCCCGAGCGCTCGCCCCCGAGGTAGGCGTCGTCGATCTCCACGCGCCCGTCGAGCTCACGGGTGTCCTCGCGCAAGCGCATGACCTCCATGAGCTTGTGCTTGACGAGCCAGGCGGTCTTGTAGCAAACGCCCAGGTGGCGCTTGAGCTCGAGCGCCGAGACGTTGTTCTTGGACTGCGTCAGCAGATGCATGGCCAGGAACCAGCGGGTCAGCGCCAGCTTGCTGGACTGGAAAATCGTGCCGCTCGTCAGGCTGGACTGGTGGCGGCAGGCCGAGCACTGCCAGTACAGACGCTCTTCGCGCCGGAATGTGCTGCTGACACCGCGGCCGCAGGCCGGACACGCGAAGCCCTGCGGCCAGCGCGCCTGCATCAGCGCCGCCTTGCACTTGTCCTCGCTGCCGTATCGGTCCATGAACTCCATCATCGAAAGTCCGGGTTGAAACTGCACTCGGTTCATCGCCATGGTTCACCTCCTGTCGTGGTGAACCTATCCTCGGCCCTCGCTGGCTCACCAGATGAGCTAGCTGAGGAATGTCGCTAATCAAGAAATCAATTGAGCGGGCAACAGCGGCAAGCATCACCACCCCGCTTGCACAGCAAGCAAACACCTCTCCTCGTCAAGGAAGGGGAGCAATTCGATGTTATGATTTCGCCCGACTTACAGTTCCCTTCGGAGATCACATGCCGCTCGTTGTCTCATATGATGAAATCAAGCCGGATCAGATCCGGCGCAATCCCGGCGGACCGGACCGGCCGCACTCGACCAACATTCCGTTTTTCAGGGCAACGCCCGATACGCCGGATGCGCCCACGGCGTTTCTCGCCCAATACGATCCGGGCGACAACTCCTGCACCCATTTTCACCAGGTCGACCAGTTCCAGATCCTGGTGCAGGGCAAGGGCACGCTCGGGCGGCACGCGGTCGCGCCGTACTACGATCATTTCTCGCGCGCCTATACGCCCTATGGCCCGCTGCACGCGGACGAGAAAACGGGATGGACCTTCATGACCTTGCGCGCGCGCTACGATCCCGGCGCGCAACGCCTGCCCGGCGCGCTCCCGAAATTGCAGCAGGTTCGCGACCGCAAGCCGTGGCAGGTGACCAGCATGGCCACCTTCCCCGCCGCCGGTGCCGGCGTGAGCGTGCAGGAAATTCCGGAGATCAAGGATGAACGCGGATTGTTCGTGCGCTCGCTCACCATGGCGCCCGGCACGCGCACCGTTGCGCCCGCCCCCTCGGCCGGCGCCGGCCAGTACGTGATCGCGGTCAAGGGCAGCATGCTGCATGAAGACCGCGCGCGCCCAGCGCTCGCCGTCGTGTTCACCGCGCCGCACGAGGAAGCGTTCCCCATCCACGCGGGCCCCGATGGACTCGAAGCGCTCATTCTTAATTTTCCGCGCACCGCGCCAGCCATAGACAGCAAAGCGCCGTCGGCGGTCGCCGGGTTCAAGAAATGGCAGTGCCTGCTATGCGGGTTCGCCTACGACGAGGCGCTCGGCCTTCCCGACGAGGGCATCCCGGCCGGCACGCGCTGGGCCGATGTCCCGGAGACCTGGATCTGCCAGGATTGCGGCGCCGGCAAAGGCGACTTCGAAATGGTCGAGATGTAACTTTACTTGGCGCGCTTCCCCGTGCGCAGCCACAGCACCAGGCCGCCGAGCATCAGCACGATAGTCAGCCCGAAGTAGGCGCGCATACCGAGCGCCGGGCTGATCAGCCCTGCTGCAAAAGGCGCGAGCCCCATCGCGAAAAACTGGAACGCGGTCGCATAGGAAATCGCGCGCGCATCCATGCCCGGCGGCGCATGCACCCTGAGCAGCTGAAAAATGGCCGCCTGCATGGGCGCCGCAGTCAGCCCGAATGCCGCGCGCGCCAGCACCAGTTGCAGTGGCGTCTGCAACACCAGCAGCGGCAGGTGGGTGATCACCGTGGCGGCGGCAGAGAACAGCAATACGCGCCCGGGCCCGATGCGGTCGATCACACGCCCCCAGATCGGCAGCGCGACCATCATGGAAAGCGCCATGGCCACCGCTGCGGCCCCCACCCAGAATGCCTCCGCGCCGGCTTCCGCGGGCTGCGCTTGCAGCAGTTGCAGCACGAAGAGCGTTATATTGACCACGCTGCCATACCACATGACCGAAAACAGAAAAGCGAGCACGTACAGCGGGCCGATGCGTCGCACAGTCAATAGCTCGCGCAGATTGCCGAGCCATTCCGGGCGCCACGGGCCGGGCGCGAGCTGCTTCACCTCGTGCACATAAAGCGCGACCAGCGTGCCGCCGCTCAACATGAGTCCGCCGCTGATCCAGAACAGCCAGTGCTGACGGTCGATCAGCGCAGCGAGCACCGCGCCGAGAGCGGGACCTGCAGCCTGGCCCACGAGCCCGCCGGTCTGCGCGAGCGCGACCACGCCGCCGGTGCGCGGGGGCGGCGTGTTGGCGACCAGCAGCGCCACGCCCGCCGGGGTGAATCCGTTGAAAACGCCGATCAGCATGAACACGCACGCGAACCAGATCGGCGTCGAGGCGAACGGCACCAGCATCATCGCGCAGCCCATGCCGAGCATCGCGCGCAGCACCATGAGCTTCCGGCCGTAGTGATCGGCGATGCCGCCCCAGAGCGGATTGACGACGAAGCTGATGAGATAGAACACCAGCAGCATGTGGCCGACCCACGTCTCCAGATTCTCGTGCACGCCCAAGCCGCGCACCATCAGCGGCACGAACGGCCACGACAGGCTGAAGCCGAGACTGCACAGCCCGTTGGCGAGCGGCAGCACCTGCCGGTTGCGGCGCCAATAGGGAAACTTCTGCGAGTCTTCGTCCGATCGAGCAGTCGGCGTCATGGAAGCCGCGGCCGGCAAGAGTCGATTCGCGTCGGAAACGGGTCGTCCCTGCAGATGGTTTCTATGCGCATGCCTGCCAGAAAATGAAAATGACCCGGCATGATAGCATCGCACGCGGAAAATGGTTGCCGCTCTGCCATTTTTATGCCATTCTGTAAGCCATGAAAGCCACCCTCGACGCTGCCGGGCGGATCGTCGTGCCCAAAGCGCTGCGCCAGGCGCTTGGCCTGAAGCCCGGCCAGCCGCTGGAAATTCGCGCGGGCGACGGTCGCCTTGAAATCGAGATCGCCCCGACTCCCATGCAACTGAAGAAGCGGGGGAAAGGGGTGGTTGCGGTACCGGACGCCGAACTTCCCGAGCTCACCGCGGAACAGGTCCGCGACACGCTGGAGCGCGTCCGGCGGTGAGGGCGGCGGACACCAGCCTGGTGATCGCCGCATTCGCATCTTGGCACGAGAGCCACCAAGCTGCACGACGCGCCCTCGACGAGGGCCTGCGCCTCATCGAGCACTGCGCGCTCGAGACGTATTCCGTGCTCACCCGCTTGCCTCCGCCCCACCGCGCATCGGGCCCGGTCGTGCGCGAATTCCTGGAGACGCGGTTTCGCCAGCCGTTCCTGCGATTGAGCGCACCAGCCTACAGGGATTTCATTCTTGCGTTGCCCGCCCACGAGGTAACGGGCGGCGCGGCATATGACGCACTGGTCGCTGCGACCGCCGCCGGTTGCGGCGCCGAGCTCGTCACCTGCGACCGGCGCGCGCTGCCGGTTTACGAGCGCTACGGGGTACGGACCCGGCTGCTCCGTTAGCCTAGAATGCCCGATACGTGTTCAGGAGATTGTCATGAAAGCCGCGAAAGCGAGCGAGCGGGTACGCGGCTATCGCACCCGGCAGCGGGCGGCCGGCCTGCGCCTGGTTCAACTGTGGGTGCCCGACACGCGCTCGCGGCGCTTCGCCGCCGAGTGCCGGCGCCAATCCCTCCTGCTGAAGCAGGATGCTGCGGAGGCCGAAGCGCTGGAATTCATCGTGTGCACAGGCGCATGGGACGATCGTGCACCGCGGTGACCTCGCGCGTCGCGAACGCTACGGCGCTTCGAAGCGCACCGCGATGGCGGCGCTCGCGATCACCGCGAGATCGTGACCGTCTTGAGCCGGCAGGTCCAGTCCCCCTTTGACGACGTTCACCGTCACCTGCCCGAGCGGCATGCTGGCCTTCACCGCCGCGGCATTCACCTGGTCGGGCCGCTGCACGCCGATCGTGACTTCCACCTGCGCCGCCTTCGCATCGAGGTCGAGCGAGCGGATCATGCTCAAGGACGAATGGTGCAAGGCATCCTGCACCGCGCGCAGCGCAGCCTTGGTGTAGTCGCCACCGTGCAGGTCGTTGCCGGTGCCCATTTCCAGAATGACGCGTTTCAACGGCATGGTCCGGCTCCTTCAAATATCGAGATGCACGATCGCCGCGGCATTGGCGATGACCGTGGAGCCGGTGCCCGCGTCGTTCACGATCTCCAGTCCGCCCTCGACCACCTTCACCGTGCCCGTGCCGTGCGGCAATACCGCCAGGACTTGGGCCTTATCGACCCGCTCCGGTTTCGGCACGCCGATCAGGACCTCCACCACCATCGCGTCAACCGGCATGCCCAACGCGTCGGCGACGTTGAGCGAGTTGTGCCAGAGCGCGTCCCGCAGCGCCCGCACCGCCGCCTTGGTGTAGTCCGCGCCGCGGATGTCGGTGCCCATGCCGAACTCGACTACCATGCGTTTCAGCGCCATTGGCGTTCTCCCCGCAGTTTGCCGCGATGATAACAAACGCCGCCGTCAACCGCGGGCGAGGCATGCTCGTTACCAGAGAAAACAAGAAATCCCGGGGGAGAAATGGCTGCTCGCGGCAAAGCGCTGATCTCTGCATCACGGATCGAGCAGTCGATCCTGCTGCTGCGCGGCCACCGGGTGCTACTGGATTCCACCCTGGCCGAACTTTACGGAGTGCAGACCAAGGTTCTGGTACAGGCAGTGAAAAGAAATCTTTCCCGGTTTCCTTCCGACTTCATGTTTCAGCTGAATATCCATGAGGTTGTGGGTTTGAGGTCACAAATTGTGACCTCAAACGGCGATGGCCGCGGTGGTCGCAGGACGCTGCCCTACGCGTTCACCGAGCAGGGTGTAGC
>JACQOK010000209.1 GCA_016202565.1 Betaproteobacteria bacterium
GGCATCTACGTGCCCAAGGGCACGCCGAAAGCGATCATCGACAAGCTCTACAAGATCACCGTGAAGGTCGTACAGGATCCGTGGACGGGGCAGCAGTACAGCAAGGTGAGCGCGCAGCAGATCACCAGCGATTCGCCTGCGGAGTTCGAGAAGTTCATGCGCGAGCAAGTGGCCTTCTGGGGCAAGGTCACCAAGGACCTCGGCATCAAGGTCGAGTAAACAGCCCCTGACGTAATTCCAGCACCGCACAACCTGGAGATCATCACGCGGCTGAACGGCCGGGAGCGCGACCGGGGCAGCACCTCCGGCATGGTTCACAACTGCTACGCCGTCGTGAGCGGCATGGTTTGAGGTCGTCGTATACGAGCTATTGCGGCTGGATTCCGGCAGCCTCGATAACCGGCCACCACTTCTTGATTTCGGCCCGCTGAGTCGCGGCGAGCGCTTCGGGCGTCTGCTTCTCGCGCGCGGCGATTTCCACGCCTTGGTTTGCGAGCAGTTCACGCACCTTCGGGCTGGCGAGGGAAGTCACCACCGCGCGGTTGATCGTATCGATGATCTTCCTCGGCGTCCCCTTGGGGGCGAACAGCGCCGTCCAGAGCGAGAACTCCATGCCTCCCGGGAACCCGGCCTCCGCCATGGTCGGTACGTCAGGCAGGATCTTCATGCGCTGGGTGCTCGTCACTCCCAAGGCCCTGATGACGCCCGAGCGTACATGCGGCGCAGCAGTGGCAGGATTGAGGAATGCCATCTGGATCTGTCCGCCCATGAGCTCTTGCATGATCGGCCCGGCGCCACGATAGTGGACCGTCTGAAAGCGCGTGTGGGTCTGCTTACGCACCAGCTCATCGAGCAGGTGGGGCGGACTGCCGATGCCGGCACTGCCCGAAGAGAGCTTGTCCGGGTTGGCCTTGAGCCAGGCGACGAGCTCCTTGTAAGCGTTCACCGGCAGGCTCCTGTGGACCGTGAGCAACAGCGGCGAATCGGTCATGAAGGCAATCGGCGCAAAATCCTTCACCACGTCGTAATCGAGCTTCAGGAGCTTGGCGACCGCGACGTGCGTGTTCCAGATGCCGAGAAGCAGCGTGTAGCCGTCCGGCGCTGCGCGCGCGGCGCGCGCCGAGCCGATGGAGCCGTTCGCACCGCCGATATTTGCGATCACGACGTTCTGCCCAAGGGGCTCTTGCATCGCCTCGGCCACCGGCCGGCCCACGGCGTCGGACAGACCCCCGGGTGGAAAGGGCACGATCATGAGTATCGGCCGCGTGGGATAGTTCTGCGCGGAAGCGCCCGTTACCGCGACAAGCGCGAAGACAACGATAGCCGCGAGTCTTTTCATACGATCCTCCTCCTTGATCCTCCTTAGAGTTCGTTTCAAGCGAGCATACCCCTCGCCCGCCGGTTTCTCAATCCGGAATCTCGGACGCGACGAGCGCCGCCGGGTTGGACACTGACGGCATTTAAGCCCTGATATGCTCGCGCATTGGCAATCAAGTTGGCGAACGATGAACGACGAAAAGATCAAGGTCCGTGTCACGGGCAGCGGGCAGACGCTCGGCGTCGTGGTTTTCAGCAAACGGGCGGAGCGGATACCCGCTATTTGACTGACCTGCGAAGCGACTCAATCATCTTCCAACTCGCCTCCCCAGGCAACCGACCCTCCCAGAACCGCCAGCCATTGACTGCGCTTCCGGTGATCGAGACCGCTGCTGCAGAGGGAGAATCGTATCGCTTGCCGTTGAGCACGAGCGCGCCCGACTCTACACGCGCGAGGTAGGTCTGCCCCTTGTGGTGCGCGCGGAATTCAGTGCCTGCGGGAAAACGCACACCCTTGGCGATCCAGTCACCCGACTGACGCAGGTGCAACTCGCCCGCGCAGCAGGGCTGTCCCGCGAGACACTCAACCTCCTGGAGAGCGGCTTGGTACGGGACCTCGGCATCCGAAAGGTATTGTCTGTGCTTGGCCAACTCGGTCTGAGTGTGGCACTGGAAGAGGGGATGCCGCCACGCCGGCCCGACTACCTCAGCATGGCCTGCACGACCGCGAACGTCAGCTTCAAGAGCGCGCTTACGGAGGATGAGCTGATCCATGCCTTGGTCACTGGCAAGGTCCCAGCCAAGCGCGGCCCGCACTTGAGAGCGTTGTTCAACGAGGCGCCCATACCTTTACTCCAAGGGCTCGTCGGCGAAGCGGCGGAATGGATAAGACCTGGCAAACTGGAGAGAAACCTTTACAAACTCGCGACTGACCTTGGTGTGACGCGCGGTATCGAGCGGTGGGTGATAACCGGCTGAAGGTTGAAGGGGCGACAACTGACGGTGATTTTCAACCAGCGAGTTCCAGATACTCTCCGGGCTTCACAGAAGCCAGACTGGAAGCGATGTTCTGAACCTGGCCGCGAAGCTTGGGCCAGCTCGTCGTCGGCAGTACCAGGACAGCGAGCTTCCGGCCCGACAGGGATTGCTGATAGCGCAAGTTCCGGTCTGTCGTGACGAGAACGTCGAATCGGCCTTCGGCTGCCGCAAGAAGCTCGCCGTTAGTCAGCCGAGACCAGCCCAGCTCGTACGCGGTTTCTACTTGATGTTCGGAGAGGTGCTGCTTGAGCGGGACCGGCGTGCACTGATCGAACAGGATCCGCATCCCGACTGCGTCTCACGCGGTCTGAACACTGCGAGCCGCGTGCTCGAGGACGGCGTCAATCTGCTCGCGCGTGGGACCAGGAAACCATTGCAGAAACTGGTCGACCGTCGCGCCGCCTTCTAGATTTTCGAACAGCGCGCTTACCGGCACCCGCGTGCCGCGAAAGACCCACGCCCCGCTGACTTTTTGGGGATCGCGCTCAACCGCCGGACAAGTGTTCCAATCAAGCATTGTCATACTTTACCAGAAAGACAACGTGGGGAAAAAATGAGCGGCAAGGGATAATGCGCCGACCTGACCGTGAACGTCGCCTGCGGATAGCAATGCTGCAACTCGGGATCCGACGCTGTCTAAAGGCGGCAGTGCGGAAACCGGTTAAAATTGCAGTCGTCCGCAATGAACAGTCCTTCCGCACCTTCTCCAGCCGCCAGCGGTTCCAGGGCGAGTCCTGAAGTCAGATCCGCGATACACGGCACCGACACGCTGGTGCCGTCGCTCGACGGCGACTACCAGCGCGGCGTGAGCGCGCTGTGGCGCGTCTTACGCATGGCGCTCGCCTATCGCGTGCGCTTTCCGGCCGCCGTCCTGGCCGTCATCGCCGCGGGCGTGTTCCAACTGCTCATTCCGCGCTACCTCGGCGAGGCCATCGATCAGGCCTTGGGGCTGCTGTCCGGCGCGCAGGCGGCGGGCGGCGTGACGGCCGCGCAAGCGCAGGCGGCGCTCATGACTTCCGCACTGCTGGTCCTGGGCATCGCCGTGATGCGCGGCCTCTTCACGCTCGCCCACAACTATCTCGCGGAATCCATCGGCCAGAGTTTCGGCTACGAGCTGCGGCTCGCGTTTTTCGAGAAGCTGCAGCGGCTGTCCTTCAGCTACCACGA
>JACQOK010000027.1 GCA_016202565.1 Betaproteobacteria bacterium
ACATAATGAACCACGTGAGCGTAGCAGCCAGAACGGATTGATCACGCTAAGGGTGGCGCAGCTCATATCGCGAATATGAGCAAGCCGCCCGACAAAGTGAGCGGCCGTTGTGGCTGCAACCCTTCGGGCTGGCACGAGTTTTGGCCCATGACTTTGTTGCTCACCTTGTGAATATTCGCGATATTCACTGCGGCGAGCTTCGCGTCCTGAGCCAAAATCGTGACAGCGCATCACGCGGGTCATTATGTTAGGCACTCTTAGATTTGGGGACGGTGAGGAGCACGCGCCGTTGATGGAACCCGGCGGCAGGGCCGGTTTCGCGGCGAGCCTGTTCGCAACCGTGCTTTCTTCCCGGTAAATACACGCGAGCCGATCGGTACTCCCTCGCCTGCGCGGGCGGGGAGGGCGTGGAGGTCAGGGGTGGAAGGCGTAGCCCGGATGGAATGAAAATGCAATCCGGGACAAGGAAAAGCGGGAACGAAGGCCCCAAGAAAAAGCGGGAACGAAAGCCCGCCAAGGAGAAGCGGGAACGAACCGTGGTGCCGGAATCCGCTGTTTTTCTCACAAGCGAGGTTTACAGCGCCGCAAAAAAGATAAAATACCAGCGCCATGCCGAATCCATCGTTCGTCCATCTGCGATTGCACAGCGAGTACTCGATCGTAGACGGCATCGTGCGCCTGGATGCGGCGGTGGCCGCCGCTGCCGCCGACGGCATGCCCGCGCTGGCGCTGACCGACCTCGCCAATGTCTTTGGGATGGTCAAGTTCTACCAGGAAGCGCGGGCGCAAGGCGTCAAGGCCATCATCGGGTGCGACGTGTGGATCGCGAACGATGCCGACCGCGACAAACCCTACCGCCTCTTGCTGCTTTGCCAGTCGCGCGCCGGATATCTGCGGCTGTGCGAGCTTTTGACGCGCGCCTACCGCACCAATCAGTACCGCGGCCGCGCCGAAATCGGCAAGGCGTGGTTCGCGGAGACCGGCACGGAAGGACTCATCGCCCTCTCCGGCGCGCATTACGGCGACCTCGGACAGGCGCTTGCCGTCGGCAACGAGCAGCAGGCGCGGAAGCTCGCGCACGCGTGGCAGGAACTCTTTCCGCAACGCTTCTACATCGAACTGCAGCGGCTGGGGGCCGGCGCTACGACCAGCGGGGCGGCCACGGTTCCGATCGAAACCTGTGTGCAACGCGCGGTGCGGCTTGCGAGCGCGTTGAAGCTGCCGATCGTCGCCACGCATCCCGTCCAGTTCTTAAAACCGGAAGACTTCCGCGCGCACGAGGCGCGCGTGTGCATCGCCGAGGGTTACACCCTCTCCGATCGGCGCCGGCCCAAACGGTTCACCCCGGAGCAGTACTTCAAGTCGCAGGCGGAGATGGCGGCGCTCTTCCAGGACCTGCCTTCCGCGCTTGCCAACAGCGTGGAGATCGCTCGGCGCTGCAGCCTGACCCTGCAGCTCGGCAAGAGCCAGCTGCCGCAGTTTCCCACCCCCAACAAGGAAAGCCTCGAAGATTACCTGTGGAGCCGTGCCGTGGCCGGGCTCGAGTCGCGCATGCGGCGACTGTATCCGGATGATGCGGCGCGCGCGGCGCAGTTTCCCCGCTACCGCGAGCGCCTCGAATTCGAGATCAACACCATCATCCAGATGGGGTTTCCCGGCTATTTCCTGATCGTCGCCGATTTCATCAACTGGGCGAAAGGTAACGGCGTGCCGGTTGGTCCGGGGCGCGGCTCGGGCGCAGGCTCGCTCGTTGCTTACTGTCTCGGCATCACCGATCTCGATCCGCTGCGCTATGACCTGCTGTTCGAGCGCTTTCTCAACCCCGAGCGCGTGTCCATGCCGGACTTCGACATTGACTTCTGCCAGGAGGGGCGCGACCGCGTGATCGAATACGTGCGCCACAAGTACGGCGCCGACTCCGTTTCCCAGATCGTCACGTTCGGCACGATGGCGGCGAAAGCGGTGGTGCGCGACGTCGGGCGCGTGCTGGATCTCCCCTACAACTTCTGCGATCAGATCGCCAAGCTGATCCCGTTCCAGCCGGGCAAGACGGTGACGCTGCGGCGGCGCGTGGGTGAGCCGGAATCCGGCGTGATCTACGCGCGGGAAGTCGAGCCGCAGATCAACGAGCGCGAAAAGAGCGAGGAGGAAGTGCGCGAGCTGCTCGCTCTGGCGGAACAGCTCGAGGGGCTCACGCGCAACGTCGGCATGCACGCGGGCGGCGTACTGATCGCACCGGGCAAGCTCACCGACTTCTGCCCGGTTTACGCGGCGGACGGGTCGGGCAGCGTGGTCTCACAATTCGACATGAAGGATGTCGAGGCGGTCGGGCTGGTGAAGTTCGACTTCCTGGGTTTGACCACGCTCACGATTCTCGACTGGACGGTGAAGTATATTCGAAGTGCAGAGTGCGGGGCGCAGAGTGTAGAACGAAAACCCGGCGAGGCAGGGGTCAGCTCGTCACTCATCACTCATCACTCATCGTTCGATTTGAATGAGATTCCCCTCGACGATCCGGAGACCTACCGGCTGTTTGCGAACGCCGACACCACCGCCGTCTTCCAGTGTGAATCGCGCGGCATGCGCGAGCTCATGAAACAGGCGCGGCCGGACCATTTCGAGGACATCGTCGCTTTGGTCGCGCTGTATCGGCCGGGCCCGATGGAACTCATCCCGGAATTCATCCGCCGCAAGCACGGTGGACGGGTGGAGTATCCCGATCCCCGGGTCGAGCCCATCCTCAAACCCACCTACGGCATCATGGTGTACCAGGAACAGGTCATGCAGATCGCCCAGGTGATCGGCGGCTACAGCCTGGGCAGCGCGGATCTGCTGCGCCGGGCGATGGGAAAGAAGCTGCCGGAGGAGATGGCGCTGCACCGCGACATCTTCGTAAAAGGGGCGGCGACGAACGGCGTATCGCAAAGGAAAGCGAACGAACTCTTCGACCTGATGGAGAAGTTCGCGGGCTACGGCTTCAACCGGTCTCACGCGGCGGCCTACGCGCTCGTCGCCTACCAGACCGCCTACTTCAAGGCCCATCACACCGCGGCGTTCAGCGCCGCCAACATGTCGGCGGTGATGGACGATACCGACAAGGTGCAGTTGTTCGCGGAGGACGCGCGCGCGCACGGCATCGAACTCCTCGCTCCCGACGTGAACGAATCGAACTACCGCTTCGAGCCATTGCCGGCGGACAGCAAGAAAGGGGTGATCCGCTACGGGCTTGGCGCCATCAAGGGGACGGGCGAGGCCGCGATCAACCACGTCATCGAGGCGCGCAAGACCGGCGGTCCGTTCAAGGACCTCTTC
>JACQOK010000211.1 GCA_016202565.1 Betaproteobacteria bacterium
ATCGCGCTCGATACGCCGATCACCGCCGACGAGAGCGCGTGGACGCCGCACGACGTCGCGAATATCGCGCGCGCGGAGGCGGCCGATACGATTTGCCTCAAGCCGGTCAAGAACGGCGGCCTCTACCTGAGCCGCAGAATGGCCGAAATGGCCGAGGCCGCCGGAATGGGGGTATTGATGGGCAGCAAGCATCCGTTCTCCCCTGGCACGGCGGCTATCCTCCACTTCGCGGCGGCGCTGCCCTGCGTGCACGGCGTGCTCGGCTACGGCTCGCCGCTGGAGCGGCTGGCGGACGACATCTGCGACCCGCCGCTCGAAATGAACAAAGACGGCACCGTTTCCCTCCCCGAGGGACCGGGGCTGGGCGTCACGCTCTCGCCGGAAAAACTTCGCAAGTACACCGACACGGAGCCACTCGCCTGAACGGCGCGGCCCGGCGGACCATCAGCAAACTTATCAAGGAGTCTATCGTGAACAAACGCGTGGATCTCGGCATCAGCGAAGAAGCGCCGGAAGGCAAACTTACGGACGAAGCGTTTGCAGCAGCGCGCGCGCTGATCGGCTGCAAGCTGCGCCCCGAACAGTACCTGCGGGATGCGAGCGTCGATTCCATCATCATCTTCGGCAACGGCATCGGCGATCTCAACCCGCTCTACCGCGACCAGGAATACGCGCGCTGGACGCGTTTCGGCGGCATCATCGCGCATCCGTGCTTTCCCTGGACGCACCACTGGCCGGGGCGCTCCTACTGGGGCCTGCCGGGCGTGCACGGCTTCGGTGTCGCGATCGATTGCGAGTTCTACCGGAACGTCCGCCCCGGCGATCGCGGCAACATCTGGAACCGCGTGCTCGACGTGAAGGAAAAGCCCTCGAAGTTCTCGGGGCGCATGGCGATGCAGTACCTCGAATCGACCTACACCATCCAGCGCGACGAGGTGCTGTGCCGCGCGCTCGGGCTCACTGCACGTCACGAACGCAAGGCTTCCCGCGAGAAGGGCAAGTACAAGGAAGTGAAGACGCACGTCTATACGCCCGAGGAGCGCGCGCGGATCGACGAAATGGTGCTCACGGAACCCGCGCGCATCCGCGGCGGCGAGACCCGCTATTGGGACGACGTCAACGTCGGCGAGGCGATCGACGAGATCGCGCGCGGGCCGCTTTCGACGTCAGACACGATGGCGTTCGTGATCGCCTCCGGGCGCGGCGCGGCGCACGGCGCGCTGCTGCGCCACGCCGCGAAGCACCCCAAGCACTACATCCGCAACAAGCAGGCCGGCGGCGGCGTCGAATATACCGGCATCGGCCACCATCGCGAGGACTTCGCGAAGGAAGTAGGCGTGCCGGGCATGTACGATTATCTGCCGCAGCGGGCGTGCTGGTTCGCCACCGCCGTCACCAACTGGATGGGGGATGATGCCGTGTTGAAACGCCTGCGGATGGAAGCGCGCCTGTTCAACTGCCAGGGCGACACCACCTTCATCGGCGGCGCCGTGGTGAAAAAGTACGTGAAGGATCGCTGCGCCCTCGTCGACATCGAGATGAAAGGCATCAATCAGCGCGGTGAACTCACCTCCCCCGGCTTTGCCACCGTGATGCTGCCTTCGCGCGACATCAGCACGCGCATTCCGCTCGACGGCACCGTGGTCGACCTCGACCTGCCGCCGGTGCGCTGAAGGAGCACTGCATGACGACCGCTTCCATGTATCTCGTGCTCGACATGATCAACGACCTCGTCCACGAAGACGGGCCCAACGGCAAGACCGGTTACGGGCCCATCCTCGCCCGGCGCAACACCATCGCCAATACCGCCGAGGCTCTGCGCAAGGCGCGCGCGGCGGGACTGAAAATCGGCTACGTGCGGGTCGGTTTCTCCGCCGACTACCGCGAGTGCCCGCCGACGTCGAGACTCTTCCAGGGTGCGAAGAAAGCGGGCCTCTTCAAGCTCGGCGCGTGGGGCACCGAGGTTCATCCGGCACTCCAGCCCGAACCCGGCGATTACGACATCGTGAAGCACCGGGTGAGCCCGTTTTACGCGACGAGCCTCGAAGCGATCCTCGGCGCGAACGGCATCCGCCGCATCTATATCTCGGGTGTATCGACCAGCGGCGCCGTGCTCTCCGCGGCGAAGGACGGACACGACCGCGACTTTGAGGTCGTGGTGCTGGAGGACTGCTGTTGCGCGCTGACCGAAGAACAGCATCAGGCCGTGATCGAGCAGATGCAGCGCATTGCCGTCATCACCACCTCAAAGGAAGTCCAGTTTGGATGAAAAAGCTGGAACGAAAGCCTCGGCCAAAATCGAAAGATCCGAGCACGAGTTGAGCGCCGCGATGGACGAATTCGAATTCTTCCTCGAGAAGGAATGGTCTGACGGTTTTCCGGTCGTCACGCCGACCGAGAAGCGCGTGCAACGGATGCTCAAAGGCACGCGCCGCGATCCCGATGAAGTGGTGGGCAACATTCCCCCTGCCGGCGAAGCCGCCACCGTGCGCACCGTCGCCGTCCACGCGTTGATGGCAGGATGCAAGCCGGAGTATCTGCCGGTGGTGCTCGGCGGCGTGAAGCTCATCGTGCGCGAGGAATTCAACATGGGCGGCGTGCAGTGCACGATGCACGGGGTGGCGCCGCTCATGATCGTGAACGGTCCGTACGCGGAAAAAATCGGCCTGCACGGCGGCAACGGCTGCTTTGGTCCCGGTTTCCGCGCAAACGCCACGATCGGCCGCGCAATCCGGCTCATGCTCCTCAATCTGGGGGGCGGCATAGCAGGCCTTTCCTCCGCCACGGTGTTTTCTTCACCCATTCGCTATACCGCCTGCCTCACCGAGCACATGGCGCGCAGCCCGTGGGAGAGTCTCGCGGTCGCGCGCGGCTACGCGCCCGGGGACAACGTAATCACCTGCGCCATGGCGGAAAGCCCGCGGCTGCACTTCGACGACGTGAGCACCGAACCCGAGCGGCTTCTCGCCGGCATCGGGGATGCCATGACGGCGCCCGGCTCATGGAACATGTGGTTCACTTCGGACATGGTGGTTGCTATGAGCCCGCAGCACGCGCAGCTTTGCGCCGGCGCGGGGATGAGCCGCGCGGACGTGGTGAAGCGCCTCGCCGAGCTCGCCGCGCGCAAGCAAGGCAGTCTCAAGCGCGGGGGTAACTGGCGTCCCGAGCGCGCGCGGGCGATGGGCGTAGATCCCGATGATGACGAATGCTTCATCAAGGCGGTGAAAGACCCGCAGCGGCTGCATCTCATCGTGGCCGGCGGCATGGGACCGATCACCGCCGTGTGCCACGGCTGGAACGAGTCCAGCCGCGCGGTCCATGGCACGTATGACGCCTGACGCGTAACGAGTGGTGGGTGAGGAGGGGTAGCCCGGAAGGAGCGAAGCGCATTCCGGGAGTGCAGACGGAAATCCATTGGGCGATTCGAGATGACGCGCCGCTTGGATTCCCGCCGGCGCGGGAACGACATATCATCGAGGTTTAAAAGGAAAGCGAACATGACAAACGATCTGCCGTTTATCGATCCGACCGCGGGTGGATGCAAGGCGAAGATTGCGCTGGCGCCGCGCCCGATCGACCTCGCCGGAAAGGTGGTCGGGCTGCTCGACAACACCAAGGAACAGGCCGACGTCATTCTCGAGACCGTCGCCGATGCCCTGCGCAGCCGCTACGCGGTGGCCAAGGTCATCATCCGGCGCAAGGAGTTTTTCTCGAAACCCGCCGCCGAGGCCCTGATCAACGAAATGGCCCAGGAAGTGCAGGTGGCCGTCGCCGCCCTCGGCGGGTGAGGGTCCTGCACGTTGTGCAGTGTGCACGACACGGTGGAATTCGAAAAACGCGGGATCCCCGCGACGATGTTTCTCACGCAGGTCTTCAGGAATGCGGCGGTATACCAATTTCGCAGCAAGGGCATGGACGGCCACCCCTATGTCGAATTGCCGCATCCCGTCAGCAATCTCACGCCCGCAGAAATGCGTGCGGTGACGCTGAACTACGTCGACGAAATGATGCGCCAGCTGACCGCGTGAAAAAGCGGGAACGAGTCCCCGGGATTTCAAGCGACGCTTAAAGCGCGGATCCTCTCCTTGAGCAATGCGAAGTTGGCGCGGTCCATCTTGAGCTGCCTCTGGTTGATCCGGCGGTCGATCTCGATCACCGCGTCGTTGCACGGTGTCGGGATGCCGAGTTCCTTCCCCTTGCGCGCCACGAGACCGCTGATGAATTCCATCTCGCTCCTGCGGCCCTTCAAGTGATCGTGGATGGGCGCGGTGCGGGAGCGGCCGCCCACGTGCTGCATCAGCGTCTTCCTGGCCGTCACGAGATTTTCCTCGCCAGAGCCTGCGAACTCGTCCGCGCGCAGGCCGAATATCGGCTCGATGCGGTAACCGAGCGCAGTGCCGACCGCGAGCGACTCTTTTCCGATTTGCACGGCGATGTCGGCCATGCCGGGCAGTTCCGCCGCTTCGGCGTTCCTCAGTCCCAACAGCCCGTGGGGACCCATCGTCATGGTATTGGCGATCAACTTGGTCCACTTCGCGCCGTAGATGTTGTTGGTGACGTCACAGCGGGCCACGTGCGACAGTATCGACTGGATCTCGCGCACGCGCGGGGTGTAGAAGCCGTCGAGTTCGCCCACCGCGAACCACGTGCCCTGGTGCGTGGTGTTGCGCTGAACCAGCCCGGGCGTGAAGATTTCCGCGGACAGCTCGATGCAGCAGCCCACCGTGCGGCTGCGGCCCACGATCGAGGCGATCGAGTCGTCGTTCATGCCGTTCATGACGCCGACCAGCACCCCGTCGCTCTTGAGATACGGCCTGATGAATTCCGCCAGCCAGCGGTGGTCGTTCGACTTGACCGCGAGAAACACGATGTCGAACTCCAGGTTGGCCGAAGCGAGGTCGCACAGGTGGAAAGCCCGCATCGCCGGAATCTGCAGGTCTTCGTCCGGCATCTGGATGCGCAGGCCCGTTGACTTAAGCTGCTCGACCTGCGCCGGCCACTGATCGATCACCGTGACGTCATAACCGGCTTTCGTGAGATCGGCGCTGACGCTGCTCCCAATTGCGCCCGCGCCCAGAACGGCGATCTTCTTCGCCATGGTTTGTGCCTCCGGATTGCGCGGCTCAATGAGCCGTACTGACCGCCTCCGCGATCGCCTTACCTACGTCGGCAGTCTTCGCTTTCCCGCCGAGGTCCGGGGTGTGCGGACCTTCGACCAGTACGGCTTCGATCGCATCGAGGATCGCGTCGTGCGCCTGGCGGCAGCTCGCATCCCCGTTGCCCAGGAAATCGAGCATCATCGCGCCCGACCAGATCTGGCCGACCGGGTTGGCAATGTTCTTGCCGGAGATGTCCGGCGCCGAGCCGTGCACGGGCTCGAACAGTGACGGGAACGTGCGCTCCGGATTGAGGTTGCTCGAGGGCGCGATGCCGATGGTGCCGGTCGTCGCAGGTCCCAGATCCGAGAGAATGTCGCCAAACAGGTTGGAAGCGACGATGACATCGAAGCGGCCGGGATCGAGCACCATCTGGATGGTGAGGCCGTCGATGTGATACTGGCTGCACCGCACTTCCGGATAGTGCTTGCCCATCTCGGCGAAACGCTCGTCCCAGTACGGCATGGTGATCGAAATGCCGTTCGACTTGGTGGCCGAGGTGACGTGCTTCTTGCGCTTCATCGCCAGCTCGAATGCGAATCGCATGATGCGATCGCACCCCTTGCGCGTGAAGGTCGAAATCTGCTGCGCCATCTCGCGATCGGTGCCCTCGAACAGCCGCCCGCCCATCGACGAGTACTCGCCTTCGGTGTTCTCGCGGATGACGAAGTAATCGATGTCGCCGGGCTTGCGGCCGGCGAGCGGCGATTTGATCCCGGGCATCAACCGTACCGGCCGCAGGTTCACGTACTGGTCGAACTCGCGGCGGAACTTGATGAGGGAATCCCACAGCGAGACGTGATCGAGCACGCGCGCCGGCCAGCCCGATGCGCCGAAGTAGATGCAATCGTGGCCGCCGATCCGGTCTTTCCAGTCGTCGGGCATCCATTTGCCGATCTTGTCGTAGTTGTCGCACGACCAGTCGAAGTGGTCGAGCTTCACGTCGATCCCGAATTTGCTCGCTGCCGTTTCGACGACGCGCACGCCTTCGGGCATCACCTCCTTGCCGATGCCGTCACCTGCGATGACGGCGATCTTGAACTGCTTTTTACCGGTGCTCACGATCTCTTTCCTCGGTCTGAACGCGAAGGGCCGCCGGCGGGAAAGACTGCCCGCCACCATGGCCCGCGACCTTGAATTTTATCCCGTTCGAGGATGAGGCGTGAGACTTTTTCAGGCGAAAGACCCCGCACTGATGCCGGTGAACCGTGGCGTGAACTTGCCGTGGAACCTCGCCATTGCGATACTGATAGCATGTCCACGCACATCAAACCGGGCGCAGCATGAAGGAGTTTGAACTCATAAGCCGGGAAGTGGCGAAGCTCCGCGCGGCCGGAAAGAGCGCGGTGCTTGCCACGGTGGTCAGCATAGAAGGCTCTTCCTACCGGTTGCCGGGCGCGCGAATGCTCATTATCGACGCCGCGTGGACGGCGGGCTCGGTGAGCGGCGGCTGCCTGGAAGGCGACGTTGTCCTGCGCGCACGCGAAGTCCTCGCGAAGCACGCGGCCATCGTGGTCACGTACGACACCACCAGCGATGAGGATATCGTGTTCGGCGTGGGCCTCGGTTGCCGCGGCATCATCCGGGTCCTGATCGAGCCCGTTACTCCCGAGCCTGCAGATCCCGATCTCGTCGACTTTATCAGGACTTGCATCGAGCAGCGCCAGACCGGAGTGGCGGCGACAGTCATTGGGATAGACGGGGCAATCAAAGCGAAACCGGGTTGCCGCCTGGTGCAAAGCGCAGGCGGCGAGATCAGAACCGACATTCCGGACGGCGAATTAAGGTCGGCGATCGAGGCGCACGTCAGACGGACGCGGGCAACCGGAGCTTCGGCATCGACCACCTTTGATTTGCCCGATGGGCGTGCCGAAGTCTTTGTCGAATTCGTTCGGCCCCCTCGACCGCTCGTGGTCTTCGGCGCGGGCCATGATGCAATTCCGCTGGTGCGCCTGGCCAAGGAGTTGGGGTGGCATGTGACGGTGGTCGATCACCGCCCCGCGTATGCGACTTCGGAACGCTTTCCGCTCGCCGATGAGGTGGTCGTATCCTCATCTGATGAAATGCCCGCGCGCGTAGCTCTGGACAGCGAGACAGTGGCGCTCGTCATGACACACAACTACCTTCGCGATCTGAAGCTGCTCAAGACCCTCCTTCCCTCGCCGGTGCGTTATCTCGGTCTGCTCGGACCCAGGAAACGCGCCGACGAGCTGCTCGCCGACCTCGAAGAGCAAGCGATACGCGTTACGGCGGAACAGCGACAACGCTTCTATGCTCCGGTCGGGCTCGACCTCGGCGCCGAAGGTCCGGAAGGCGTCGCGCTTGCGATCCTGGCTGAAATTCAAGCCGTCGTCGCGAACCGCGAGCCGGGCCATCTGCGAGCACGGCAAGGCTCTATCCACGGGCTCGAGTCCGACCCCGCCCGGCGTTGACCCGGAAGGACCGCATCGAGTTTCCCGTGCGGCGCGACGAAGAAGGGCCGGCGCGGACCGGGGAACTGAGGCCCGCGATGACGGTCTTATGTTTGGGCAACCTTCCCCCTACGCCAGCGTTTTGTGGCGGACGTGGGGCGCTCACTGGTGGTCTCGTGAGTGTAGTCCTGACGGCCCGTTTTTTTGCAGCACCCTCAAACTGAAGCACCTGATCAACCGGAATTTCAACTGGGGGCACCTATGACATCTGCAGCGATCAGAATGATTTGCCGTATCTTGATGGTATCGATGTTGCTACTGCCGTTTCAGGCGATCCAAGCGGGCATGATCGGGGCCGATCAGATGGCGTCCGCTTCCAGCGCGCAGGCCGACCGCGCGTCCGTGCTCGCTGTGTTGAATCGGTCCGAGGTGGCGAACCAGCTTCAGGCGCTGGGCCTGGATCCGAAGGTTGCGAAGGACCGTGTCGGGGCGATGACCGATGAGGAAGTCCGTACCCTTGCAGGGCAAGTGGATTCTCTCCCGGCCGGTGGGATCTCCACCGGGTGGGAATGGGCAATCGCGCTGATTATCGTAGGGGCGGTCATCTGGTACGTCTGGAAGAAGTGATTCCGCCTCTGGTGCTCATGCTCCGCAACGCCCGCGTTATCGCGGGCGTTTTTTTGCTTTCCGCTCTGAGCGGTTGTGCCCTGCTCGTTCCGCAGACCGATGAGCTGCACCGCGCCTGGCCCGCGGACCTGGCCAAGCGCGTCGAGCTTGAGGATGTTCCTTTTTTCCCGCAGAAAGACTATGAGTGCGGCCCTGCCGCGCTTGCGACCACACTCACGTATTTCGGCGCAAAGATCACGCTGGATGATCTTATCAACGAGGTCTATCTTCCTGCCCGCCAGGGCAGCCTTCAGGTCGAGATGCTGACCGCGCCGCGGCGCTACGGAATGGTTTCTTATCGGCTTGCGCCGCGGCTCGATGACCTGCTGCGCGAGGTTGCGGCAGGCACGCCGGTGATCGCCCTGCAGTATTACGGCGTATGGCCGTTTTCGATCTGGCACTACGCCGTAGTTGTCGGGTACGACAGCTCCAAAGGCGAGCTGGTGTTGCGCTCAGGCGAGAAGCAAAGACTGTCCATGCCGTTAGCCGTGTTCGAGTACACCTGGAAAGAGGGCAAACGCTGGGCGATGGTCGCTGTGCCGCCCGATCGCATTCCGGTCACCGCCAGCGAATCAAGCTATGTGACGGCCGTTGTGGCGATGGAACGTGCCGGAAACCCTCGCGCCACCACAGCGGCTTATGAGGCATTTCTCCGTCGCTGGCCGGACAACCTCACGGCAACCATCGGGCTGGCAAACGGCTACTACGCCTTGGGAGAATTGAAGCAGGCTGAAGCCTTGTTGCGCCAAGCGGCCGAACGCCATCCGGACTCAGTAGCGGTCTTGAACAATCTTGCCCAAACGCTTTCCGATCAAAAACGAAACGACGAAGCGCTGGCACTGATTGAACGGGCGGCCGCGCTCGGCGGCACGCTCGCCGCGGCCGTGCACGAAACGCGCGAGCTCATTCTACGCCGCATGAAGTCGGACCACTGACCGTGGGGTGCTTGAACAGGAGGGCAAAGGATAGGCGCGCCGGAGTCGTCGCGCTGATCGCCCTGCCGATAGCCGCGGCCCTGCGCGACGCGGCGCCCAAGATCTTATTGCTGCTCTATCCTGATCACCACCATGTTCTCGAGCTTTGAGCCGCCGAGGTTGCGGAGCACCGCAACTGCTTCGGCCGGGTCAGACATGACCACCCCGGCGAGTG
>JACQOK010000212.1 GCA_016202565.1 Betaproteobacteria bacterium
GGCCGCGCAGACGGCGACTAATCGGATCCCGATCGTGTTCCTCGGGGGGAGCGACCCGGTGAGAACAGGACTGGTGAAGAGCTACGCGCGTCCCGGCGGCAATATCACGGGCATCGCAGATCTCGAAGGCGATCTCGCGTCGAAGCGGATGGAGATCTTCCGAGAACTGGTTCCCGGGCTGAAGCGGATGTTCATGCCCTATGACGCAGCGAGCGGCGTTGCGAGCGGCCTTGTCGGCGCACAACTGGAGGTGTACCGCGAAGCGGCCCGGCGACTTGGCATCACCTTGGTAGAGAGACCGGTGCGGACAGAAGCCGAGGCCCGAGCCGCGATTACCGATGTACGGAACGCCGCAGTAGACGGCATTTTTTCCCCGCGGAGTGTTTCATTGAACATTCCGGGGCTCATCCTCGATGCAGCGCCAAAACTGGCGCTGCCGGCCATGTTCGACAATCCTTTCTACGTAGAAAATGGCGGGCTGGCGAGCTACTCGCGCAATGAACGGGAGGTGGGCCGACAAGGGGCGCGCCTCGTGGACAGGATCATCAAGGGCGCGAAGCCTGCCGATCTTCCCGTCGAGCAGCCCACCAAGTTCGAGCTGGTGATCAATATGAAAACCGCCAGGGCACTCGGGATCACGATTCCGCAGTCGATCCTGCTGCAGGCCGAGAGGGTGATCGAGTGACGTCACGACGCACATTTCTGCTCGGGCTCGCTGCGCTCTATCCTGTCGTGGCACGTTCGCAGCGCGCACCACGCTCCGAGAAACCTCCGCGTGTGGGTATCTTTACATTGTTCCCGGCGGCCATGTTTCGAATTCAGGAAAAGGCCTTTGTCGACTCCATGCGCGAGCTGGGCTGGGTGGAAGGCCGCAACATCATCTTTGACCGCGTTTATGCGGACAATGACGCCGCGCGCCTGCCGGTGCTCGCTGCCGGGCTTGTGTCCCGGGGACCTGATGTCATCTACGCGCAAGCCAATCTCCCGGCGCGCGCGGCGTTCTCGAAAACCAGCAAAGTTCCCATCGTATTTGCGGGCGTTGACGATCCGGTCCAGTTGGGAGTGATAAAAAGCCTGTCGCGCCCCGGCGGCAATATTACGGGCATCGTCAACATGGGCTGGGAACTCAGTGGCAAGCGGATGCAGCTTCTCAAGGAGGCTATGCCGAAGCTGGGCCGGGTGGGCGTGCTCATGACGCCTTACCGAGGAGCCTCCGAAGGATTGAAATTGATCGAACAAGCAGCAGGCTCGAGCGTGCAAGTGATTCCGGCAATGGTAAAAGACGCCGGGGAACTCGACGCCGCGTTTGCGCTTCTTGCGCAGAACAAGGTTGATGCCGTGCTCACTTCGCACGTTACGCTCTTTCTGCGTGAGCGGAAGCGCATAGTAGAGCTCGCCGCGAACCAACGGCTGCCGGTAATGGGGCACCGTAGCGAATTGGCGGATAGCGGCGCGCTCATGTCTTACAGCTCGCTTCTAACCGAGGACATACGCCGTGGCGCAGAGCTTGTCGATAAGGTGCTGAAAGGAACGAAGCCCGCAGACATCCCAGTCGAGCAACCGACTAAATTTGCGTTGGTAGTGAACATGAAAACCGCCAGGGCACTCGGGATCACGATCCCGCAGTCGATCCTGCTGCAGGCCGAGAGGGTGATCGAGTGAACAGGCAGCGCTTAACCCGAAGAAGCATATTGATTGCTGCGGCTACGTGGCCGCTGGGAGGATGGCTAGCGGAGGCGCATGCGCAATCGAAACAGAAGCCGGTGGTAATCGGCTGGCTGCATACGGGCACACGCGAGGCTGGGGCCAACTCTTTCGCGGCGTTCAAGAAAGGGCTCGCAGCGCTCGGGTTGAAGGAGGGCTCGAACATAGTCATCGAGGCGCGCTGGGCGGATGGGCATTTCGAGCGTTTGCCGGTATTGGCGGGAGAACTTGCGGCCAAGAAACCCGCGGTACTCGTGGCCACGTCCGCGGCCGTTGCAATCCGCATGGCAGAAGCAGCGCCCAATATTCCGATCGTGCAGGCGAGTGGAGCCAACCCCGTGCAGACACGCCTTGCCAAAAGCCTCGCTCGACCGGGAGGCATGGTCACAGGAATCACTAACCTCTCGACCGAACTCAGCGAGAAACTGGTCGAGATGCTGGTAGCCGTCGCGCCGAAGGTGAGGCGCGTCGGTTTTCTGCTCGACGGCAATTCCCGCAATCCATCTGTGTGGCTGGAACCGGCGCGCCGTTCGGCGGCACAGTACGCGGTCGAAGCCCATTTCGCGCAGCCTGCCACAGCGGAAGATATCGAGCCTGCTGTGTCGGCGCTGGCCAAGCAGGGAGTGCAGGCGTTGATCTCGATCCCGAGCCCGTTCCTGGGGTCGCAGCGGACGCTCATTATCAAATACGCGCAGGCGCAGCAGCTGCCGGTAGTCGGGAGTGCGCGCGTATGGGCCGAACATGGGGCGCTGCTCAGTTACGGGGCGGACACCTCAGCGAATTTTCGCCGCGCTGCCTATTACGTGGACCGGATATTGAAAGGGACGAAGCCAGGCGACCTGCCGATCGAGCAGCCGACCAAGTTCGAGCTGGTAATCAACATGAAGACGGCGAAGGCGCTGGGGATTGCGATCCCGCAGGCGATGATCCTGCGTGCCACTGCGGTGATCGAATGAACCGCGAACCCGGACACTCACGCACCGGTTCGCGTCGCCGCGTTCGAGCGGACGCAGCGCGCCGCTCAACGCGACGGAAATTATTGCTTGCGGCTGCGGCATTCCCCGCCGTCGGCTGGACCGGCGCAGTGTTCGCGCAATCGAAGCAACCGGTCATAATCGGCTGGCTTTCCTGGGGGGCGCGCGAAACCGGTGAGCCTCAGCGTGCCGCATTCAGGGCCGAACTCGCGGCGCTGGGCTGGAAGGAGGGCTCGCAGTTCGTGATCGAGGAGCGCTTTGCCGGCGGTCGGACGGATCGCCTGCCGGCCCTGGCCGAGGCGCTTGCGGCGAGGAAGCCGGCGATCATTGTTGCTGATCCGGTACCGGCAGCGAGGGCTGCGGTGAAGGTCGTGCCGAGGACCCCCATCGTCGTCATCCGGGGCGACCCAGTCGTCGCAGGACTGGTGAAGAGCTACGCGCATCCTGGCGGGATGGTCACTGGGATCAGCAATCTGTCGCCCGAGATTTCCGAGAAATGCCTGGAATTGCTGCTTGGTGCTGCGCCAAATTTGCGGCGGGTCGGGTTCCTGCTTGACCTCAACACCGCAAACGTTGCGTACCACAGGGAAGGAGCGCGTCGTGCAGCGGCGCAACACGCGGTGGAAGCGCGCTATGCCGAGGTTGCTCGCTACGAAGAGATCGATCCGGCTCTCGCGCGCTTGGCGAAGGAAGGCGTGCAGGCGCTCGTCATCGCCGGGACCGCAGGGCTGATCGTTGAAGGCCCGCGTATCCTGAAATTCGCGCTCGCCGAGCGCTGGCCGGTGGTTGGAATCAGCAGCGCGTGGGCTGAGGCAGGGTCTTTGCTCAGCTACAGCGCGGACAGTTCGGAGATGTACCGCCGTGCCGCCTACTACGTGGATCGGATCCTCAAGGGGGCGAAGCCTGGTGATCTGCCGATCGAGCAGCCCACAAAGTTCGAGCTGGTGATCAACATGAAGACGGCGAAGGCGCTGGGAATCGCAGTCCCACAGTCGATCCTCGTGCGCGCGGATAAGGTGATCGAATGAACCGTAAATCCGGACACATGCGCGCCGGTTTACGTCGCCGCGTTCGAGCGGACACGGCCCGCCGCTCAACGCGCCGGAAATTAATCATTGCGGCGGCGGCGTGGCCGGCGCTCGCGTTCACGGGCGCAGTCTTTGGGCAGTCTGCGAAGCCGCCCGTGCTGATCGGCTGGCTGAATTCGGGCTCACGTGAAAGGGACGCGAGCACGCTTGGTGCATTCAAGGAGGGGATGGCGGCGCTGGGCTGGAAGGAGGGCGCGAACTACGCGCTGGAGGAGCGCTGGGCGGAGGGGCAACTGAGCCGGCTTCCGACCCTTGCGGCCAAGGCCTCACCGGATATCCCCGTAGTGCACGCCGCTGGTACCGCGGTGCTCGCCCGGGGGCTCGCGAAAAGCCTCGCGCGCCCCGGCGGTATGGTGACTGGGGTCACCAACATCGCGAGCGATCTATCCGAGAAAAAACTTGAATTGCTGCTCGCCGCTGCGCCCAAGCTCAAGCGCATCGGATTTCTCGCCGATGCCACGTCTCCTGTCTCCGCCGCTTACATAAAGACGGTACCGCGGGCGGCAGAGCACTTCCGCGTTGAAGTGCGCGTCGCCGAAGCGGCGAAAGCGGAAGAGCTCGAAGGGGCCATTTCGCGTCTAGCGAAGGAGGGTGTGCAGGCGCTTGTGGTATCGCCTAGCGGGTGGTTCCCCTCTGAGCGGGCGCGCATCGTGAAGCTTGCGTTGGCGCACCGCTGGCCGGTGATCGCCGGGTCGTCGGTTTACGCTCAGGAAGGCGCGCTATTGAGCTACGGAGTCGATCGGCTGGCACTCTACCGCCGCTCGGCATACTACGTGGACCGGATACTGAAGGGCGCGAAGCCAGGCGACCTGCCGATCGAGCAGCCGACGAAGTTCGAGCTGGTGCTGAACATGAAGACCGCCAAGGCGCTCGGGCTCGAGATCCCGCGAGAGTTCGCGGTGCGCGTGGACAGGGTGATCGAGTGAACCGTAAATCCGGACATATTGATGCCGGTTTACGTCGCCGCGTTCGAGCGGACGATACTCGCCGCTCACCGCGACGAGCGTTCGCCCGGGGTTCCGGGGCAGAGCGGCTTAGCGATAGTGGTAGCGCGCTTGGAGGAATTCGACCGTGCTCGGCGTCACGCGGTACACCATGCGGTGTTCCTGCGACACCCGGCGTGACCAGCAACCGGCATACTGGTGGCGCAGCGGCGCGGGCCTGCCGATTCCCTGGAACGGGTCCTTCAGCACTGCTTCGACCAGTTCAAGCACGCGCAGCGCGAGTGCGCGATCGGTCTCGATCCAGTATCTCAGATCGTCGAGAAACGCGGTGTGAAATAACGCGCTACGCCTTGCGGCGGGCACGCTTGCGGCCTTTTGCCGCCGCCTCAGCCCATGCGCGAAGCTGCGGTGGCGACATGCGCGTCATGCGCCGGCCAGCCTTGGCATCGCGCAGCGCGCGCTGGAGGCGCCGTGCGTTTGCGGGCGAGGCTGCGAGATGTGCGGTTTCCTGGAGGCTGCGCAGCTCGGAGGCTGCGATCAGCGCCACGTCCTCCTTACCTCTACGCCGGATGATGATGGCTTCACGGTTCCCGGTCACGGCGTCGCACAACGCGGCGAGCTGGTCCCGCGCCCGGGTATATGTTGTTGCAGTTTCGGTCACGGCATTCCTAGAACATGTACAGAAAAGCTGTACGTTATCTGCCGAGCAGGCCGATGTCAAACAAAACAGGGTGATCGAATGAACCGTAAATCCGGACACTGGCGTGCCGGTTTACGTCGCCGCGTTCGAGCGGACGATACTCGCCGCTCAACGCGGCGCAGACTGTTGCTTGCCGGGGTCGTGTGGCCTGCGGTCGGCTGGACAGGACCGGTTTTCGCGCAAAGGAAGCTACCGGTCGTCATCGGCTGGTTGCATCCTGGATCGCGCGCGGTGACCGGGCGCCGTCTTACAGATTTCAAAGAGGGAATGGCGGCGCTCGGCTGGAAGGAGGGTGCGAACTATGTGCTCGAAGAACGCTGGGCGGAAGGACGGATGGATCGGCTAAGAGCGCTCGCCGAAGAGCTTAAGGTCAAGAAGCCCGCTGTCATCGTTGCCGGAGTTGGCGCCGTAATCGTTGCGGCCAAGGCTGCGCCGGACGTGCCGGTGGTTCAGATGCAGGGCCGCTCTCCAGTCGCTGCCGGGCTCGCGGCGAGTCTTGCGCGACCTGGCGGCATGGTGACCGGAGTCACCAATGTTGTGGGGGAAGTATCTGAGAAATACCTGGAGTTGCTGCTCGCTGCCGTACCAAGACTTCGGCGTGTAGGATTCCTGGCCGATGTCAAATCTGGTGGTTATGAGGGGCACTTGAAAAATGCGCGTCGCGCGATCGAGCGCTACCGCGTTGAAGCGCAGTTTGCCCAAGCCGCCCAACCGGAAGATCTCGATCCCGCCCTATCGCGTTTGGTGAAGGAGGGCGTGGAGGGACTGGTCATTTTGCCGAGCGCCGGAATGTTCATCGCTGAGCGAAGCAGAATTGTGAAGTTCGCGCTGGCGCAGCGCTGGCCGGTCGTTGCCGGACCGTCGACTTTCGCCGAGGAAGGCGCCCTGATCAGCTACAGTGCAGACTCTTCGGCGCTCCGCCGCCGCGCTGCCTGGTACGTGGACCGGATCCTGAAGGGCGCGAAGCCGGGGGAATTGCCGATCGAGCAGCCGACCAAATTCGAGTTCGTCATCAATATGAAGACTGCCAAAGCGCTCGGGATCGCAATCCCGCAGTCGGTTCTCCTCCGCGCCGACAGGGTGATCGAATGAACGACTGTTTGCAGGGCGTGCGACGGCCAGGTTTGCCCACAAGGGCGTTATCGAACGATGTCCGCGAGGTACCGCGCCGCGGTGAGAATGGGGATGCCTTCGAATGCGCCGAGCGCGTTGAGGTCAGCGTCGCCCGAAATCAGGCAATCGACCTTGCCGGCATGTGCGGCGTCGAGGAATTTGTCGTCCTTCGGATCGCGACAGACATGAAACAGACGCCGTGGGGTGACCATTTCGCAGTCACGGAGAAGGATCGTGACAGCGCGTTCGCGGGTTTCGATCGCAACATAGCGGTCGAACTTCTCGCGCGCGATAACATCCAGCAGTTCGTCCCTCGTCGCCGCAGAGAAAATCAATGTGGCACGCTCGATGAGAGAGCCGAGCAATCTGCCTGGAACCGATTGAGGAAGGAGGATGCCGCTGATAATCGTGTTGGTGTCGACAACAACACGCTTACCGGCTTTCATCGATCATGCGCTTGAGCTTTGTCAACGAAAGACCCTTGCGGCGAGCCTGGTTGCCGATGGCGGCGGTCGCCGTCCGAAACTCTGCCGCTGACTCGGCACGTGATTTGCGTTTCGACAGCCGGCCGATCTCGATCGCCACGCGCATGCGTACAATGCGTTTCTGCTCCTCGCTGAGCGCGGCAAAGCGCGCGGCGGTATCCGGGCTGACAGGAATAACCGGGCGTTCAATGGTTTTCATGATGCCAGTATACGGATTTTGCGGAGAATGCAAAGGGGCTACGTCCAAGCAGGGCGTTTCGGAGAATCGCCACCCCGCCGCCTGTTGCGTAGACCGGATCCTGAAGGGCGCGAAACCCGGTGATCTGCCGATCGAGCAGCCGACGAAATTTGAGCTCGTGGTCAATATGAAAACCGCCAAGGGCTCAAGCTTGAAATTCCGCGTGAACTCGCTTTGCGCGCGAACAAGGTGATCGAATGAACTGTAAATCCGGACACGATCGTGCCGGTTTACGTCGCCGCGTTCGAGCGGACACGGCGTGCCGCTCAACGCGACGCGGCATCCGGTTCTACGCCGGCATCAGGTCAGACGCGGTAGGGGATCAGCACGAATGCGAATTTGTCGGGCGGGAAATCGCGGCGGTTGCGAGTCGCGAGCTTCAGACCGTGCCGCTGCGCGATCGCGGCCTGGAAGGCATCCGGCAGTCTCCAGCGGTGCGCGCGGCGCAACTGCGCGGCGAGATCCGCCGTCGCGGCGTCAATGGGCAGGTTGGGGTAGCGGTCCAGCAGCCGCACCGCCGCTCGTGCCGGGCCGGCAGCGAAGCCTGCGAGCACTTCGGCGCGTGTTATGACCGAGATGGCGGCATCGACGTGGCTCTCCGCAAGAAACGTGGAGGCGCGCTCGATGCCGTTGAAGTGGTCTATCAGGATAACCGAATCGAGCAGGACCTTCACTTCCGCCGGTTCCAGTCGCGCCGCAGTCGCTTCTGGTACGCGAGCCCGTCGCCGTGCTTCCACGTTCCCGCCGTCTCGCGTAGCAGCCGCTCGAACTGCGCCGGGTCGGCCTCGCTCCGCTCTCGAAACTGCCGGATCGCACGGCGCACCAGTTCGGTCATGCGCGTGCGATTTGCTCTCGCGGCGCGGTCCAGCCAGGCCTTGTCCTCGGGATCGAGGCTGATCACGGTGCGAATCATGCGTCCTCCGCTGACGATATCATTCATGGACAATGATATCACTGGCTCCAAGCCGGTTCAAGCGCGGCCACCGGTATCGGCGCGGCCGTCCGCTGATGGGGTCATCAAATGAACCGTAAATCCGCACATATTCATGCCGGTTTACGTCGCCGCGTTGGAGCGGACACTGCGTGCCGTTCAACGCGACGGGCGTTTCTGATCGCCATCGGCGCCGGCATGCTTGCGCCGTGGGCAGCACGCGCGCAGCAGCCGACCAAGTTCGAGCTGGCGGTGAATCTGCGCACCGCCACGGCGCTCGGGCTCACGATTCCCCAGCAACTGCTGGTGCGCGCTGATAAGGTGATCGAGTAAGGATGACCTTGCAAGATAGAAATGGAGTTCTATAATGCAAGCCCATGAAACGCCGTCTCGCCACTGCGATGCTGCGCGCGCGCCTGGCGCGGTTTCCCGCCGCTGCGCTGCTTGGGCCGAGGCAGAGCGGCAAGACGACGCTCGCCCGCAGTCTCTCGCGGCGCTACTACGACGCCGAGCAGCCGGCCGACCGCGTGCGCCTGGACCTGGACTGGGAGGCGATTGCCTCGGAGCGCGGGCTGGTGGTGATCGACGAAGCGCAGAGCTGGCCGGAGCTGTTTCCCCGGCTGCGCGCGGCGATCGATGCCGACCGGCGCCGCAATGGCCGCTTTCTGCTCCTCGGGTCGGTATCCCCGGGCCTCATGCGCGAGGTATCGGAATCGCTCGCCGGACGGCTCGCCCGCGTGGAGCTTACCCCTTTTCTGCTTCCGGAGCTGGGCGCAGGCGCGCTGGCCCGGCTATGGCTGAACGGCGGGTTTCCGGATGGGGGAGCGCTGCGCGCGAGTCGCTTTCCTGCGTGGCAGCGCGACTATCTTGCCCTGATGGCGCAGCGCGACCTGCCTGCGTGGGGGCTTCCCGCCCGGCCGCAGGTCACCGACCGGCTGCTGCACATGCTCGCGGTGGTGCACGGCCAGCTATGGAACGCCACCGCGGTGGGGCAGAGCCTCGGTCTGAGCTACCACACAGTGAATGGCTATCTCGACTATCTGGAAGGCGCATACCTGATCCGGCGGCTTCCTCCCTGGAGCGGCAGCTTGCGCAAGCGGCTGACAAGAAGCCCGAAGGTCTACCTGAGGGACACGGGACTCCTGCACGCGCTGCTTCGGATCGGCTCGCGCACGGAGTTATTGCGGCATCCCGCGGCGGGCGCGAGCTGGGAGGGGTTCGTCATCGAACAATTGCTCGGCACGCTCGCTGCGGCCGGCATCGATGCCGGGGCGCATTTCCTGCGCACGAGCGACGGTTACGAGATCGACCTGCTGCTTGCGCTGGAAGGGGTGACGGTGGCCATCGAGATCAAGCTCTCTGCCGACGCGACTCCTCAGGATCTCGCGCGTCTCGAGCGTGCGGCGGACCTGGTGTCAGCCGAGCACAGGTATGTCGTGTGCCAGACCGCCAGACCGGCAGCGGCGGCCACGCGCGGCGCGCTCGATCTCGCCTCAGCCATCAAGCGGCTAAAGAGCCTCACCCGCTCGGGACAGTGAAAACAAGATTCGCCAAGACGCTCGGCCTCACGATCCCGCAGTCGGTCCTGGTGCGGGCGGAGAGAGTGATCGAATGATGCCGCGCTGGCGCCTGTTCGCAAAATACGCGACGCTCATCATCGCGCTCGTAGGCGGAGCGCTTCTCGCGAGCGGGATGGTAAGTCTCTATTTCTCCTATCGCGAGAACCAGGAGAACCTTGTCGCGCTACAGCAGGAGAAAGCGCTCGCGGCTGCTACACGGATCGAGCAGTATATCCGCGACATCGAACATCAGCTCGGATGGACCGCGCTGCCGCAGGTGAGTGCCGAGGCCAATGTCATCGAGCAGCGCCGCTACGAGTACCTGAAACTGCTGCGCCAGGTCCCCGCGATCACCGAGGTGGCGTGGCTCGATTCATCCGGACGCGAGCAGCTGCGTGTGTCGCGTCTAGCAATGGATGCGATGGGCGCGGGGAGCGATTTCTCGCAAGACGCGAAATATGTCCAGGCGAAGGGCGGCAAGACATGGTATAGCCCGGTGTACTTCCGCAAGGAGACCGAGCCGTACATGACGATTTCCCGCCCCGCCGGCGGACGCGGCGGCGGCATCACGGTCGCCGAGGTGAACCTCAAGTTCGTGTGGGAAGTGGTCTCCCGCATTCAGATCGGCAAAGCTGGGCTCGCTTATGTTGTGAACTCTGCGGGAACGCTGATCGCTCATCCCGATATCAGCCTGGTGTTGCAGAAGACCGATCTGTCGCGGCTCGCGCACGTCGCCGCGCGTGTCCGCGACGAGGGCGAGAGCGAACCAATCGCGCGCAATCTCAAGGGGGAGGAAGTGCTGACGGCACACGCCCGCATCCCGACGCTCGGCTGGACGGTATTTGTTGAAGCATCGCTCGCGGAGGCGTTTGCGCCGCTGTACGCATCCATCCTGCGTACCGGACTGCTGTTGCTCGCGGGTCTGGTGCTTTCGATTCTGGTAAGCGTGTATCTCGCGCGCCGCATGGTGACCCCGATCCGCGCGCTGCAGCAGGGTGCCGAGCGCATCGGCGCCGGACAGCTCGACCAGCGCATCGATGTCCACACCGGCGACGAACTCGAGACGCTCGGTGAACAATTCAACAAGATGGCCGCCGAGTTGAAAGAGTCTTACGCGGGCCTCGAACGCAAGGTCGAAGACCGCACCGCCGAACTACGCGAGACGCTGGAACAGCAGACGGCGACCGCTGAAATCCTGCGTGTTATCAGCAGTTCACCGACCGATACCCAGCCGGTGTTCGATGCGATCGCGGAGAGTGCGGCGCGCCTTTGCGATGCCAGCGATGTCATTATCCGCCGCGTGGACGGCGATGCCTTTCGACTTGTTGCACATGTCGGGTCGATACCGGTCACGCCAAGTCCGGGTCTCGGCGTCTCCAGCAAGACCTTCATGGGCCACACCGTTCGAGAGTGCAGGACCATTCACATCCACGATATCCTGGAGCCCTCGGTGCGGGAGGAATACCCGGAATCTCTGTTCCTGCAGCGGGACGAACCCGGATACCGCACGGTGCTCTGTGCGCCTTTGCTGCGCGACGAAAGTGCGGTCGGCATCATCGTCGTTCGCCGTCAGGAGGTCCGTCCGTTCTCGGATAAGCAGATTAAACTCCTGGAAACCTTCGCCAGCCAGGCCGTGATCGCCATCGAGAACGTGCGGCTGTTCAACGAGACGAAGGAAGCGCTTGAACAGCAAACCGTGATCAGCGAGATCCTCAGGGTGATCAGCAGCTCGCCGACCGACGTGCGGCCGGTGTTCGATGCGATCGTGAACAGCGGTGCGCACCTGTTCAGCGGCATATATGAAGTGTCGCTCAGGCTTGTGAAAGGCGATCTCGTCGAGACGGTGGCGAGTACCTTGCCAATTCACGATACAGGCGGCGCAAATCCAGCCCAGTTGGGCGATGAAAGCATGCCTGCCCCCCGTGCCCTGTGCCGCCGGGAGGTCGTACAGATCCCCGACATACTCGCTGCCGAGGAGTGGGTGGGCACGAGGGCCAAGCAACGAGCCGGGCAGAGGGGCTGGCGCGCGCTTCTGGCCGCGCCGATGCTGAGGGAGAACAACGCGATCGGCGTGATTGCGGTGACTCGCGTGACGCCCGGGCCGTTCACGGACAAGCAGATCGCGCTGCTCAAGACCTTCGCCGACCAGGCGGTGATCGCGATCGAAAACGTGCGGCTGTTCAAGGAACTCCAGACGCGCAACGCGGAAATCACGGAGGCTCTCGAGCAACAGACGGCGACGAGTGACATCCTCCGGGTGATCAGCAGTTCTCCAGACAGTCTCGAACCGGTCTTCGGCACGATACTCAAGAGCGCGCAGCGGCTTTGTGATGCAAAACACGGAATATTGTTCCTGTGCGATGGCGACGCTCTTGCCATAGCCGCTTACGAGAACGCCTCGCCTGCTCTCACCGAACATTACAAGGCTCAGCCGAAGATGTACCCGACACCGGACCGCGGTCCGTCAAGCCGCGCGGCGTTGGAGCGCCAAGTTGTGCATATCCTCGATCTTCAGAACGATCCCACGTTCCGCTTGCCCCAGCACCTGCTCGACGAAGGCCTGCGCACCGCGCTCGGCGTACCGATCCTACTGGGCGACAAGCTGTTTGGCGTCATTACCGTGTACCGGCGCGAGGTGATGGCCTTCTCGGAGAGTCAGGTCAACCTTCTCAGAACCTTCGCCGATCAAGCCGTAATCGCGATCGAAAACGTGCGGCTGTTCAAAGAACTGCAGACGCGTAACGCGGAGATCACCGAAGCGCTGGAACAGCAGACCGCAACGGCGGAGATCCTCCGTGTCATTTCCAGCTCGCCGACCGATGTCCAGCCGGTATTCACTACGATAGCCGAGAGCGCGGCGCGCTTGTGCGGAGGCTTGCGGGCATGGGTCATGCGCTTTGATGGCGAACTGTGCCAGCTTGTCGGCCATAGCCAGGTTGAACCTGAAATTGCGGAGTTCTGGGAGCGGGACTTCAAATCCTTGCGTCCGCAACGTAACCTAGTATCGACTCGCGCGATCCTCGAGGGTTCTGTCGTACATATTCCAGATGTCGAGGCGGATCCCGAATACGACCATGCAACGGCACGGAAGGGAAAATATCGAAGCGCTCTTGCGGTGCCGCTACTGCGGGAAGGCCGCGTAATCGGAGCGGTGGCCGTGTGTCGAAGGGAAGCAGGGGAGTTTCCCGATTCTCAGATCGCGCTTCTCCAGACCTTCGCGGATCAGGCCGTGATCGCAATCCACAACGTCGGCCTGTTCAAGGAACTGCAGACGCGCAATGCCGAAGTTACCGAGGCATTGGAGCAACAGACGGCAACCTCCGACATCCTTCGGGTAATCAGCAGCTCGCCCACGGATATACAGCCGGTGTTCGACGCAATACTGGAAAATGCAACGCGACTCTGCAGCGCACACATGGGAGTCTTAAGAATTCACGACGGCAAAGGCTTTCGAAGGGTCGCGCAACGCGGTGTCAGTTCCGAGTTTGCTAGATGGATCGCCGAGGAAGCAGATAAGCATTCTCCACGTCCCGACGGCGTGCTAGGACAGATGATGGCCGAACGGCGGCCCATACACATCCTCGATAGAAGGGACACGTCCGCGTACCGCCGTGGCAATCCAAATACGGTCGCAATGGTCGACTTGGGCGGCGTGCGTACTCACCTTGCAGTGCCCATGTTGAAGGAGGGGCGGGTAATCGGCGCAATCATGATCTTCCGGCCGGTAGTTCAGGCGTTCACGCAGAAACAAATCGATCTCGTGAGCACCTTCGCCGACCAGGCTGTGATCGCAATCGAGAATGTGCGGCTGTTCAAGGAGCTGCAGGCGCGCAATGCGGAAATCACCGAAGCGCTTCGGCAACAGACCGCAACCGCCGAGATCCTTCGGGTGATCAGCAGCTCGCCGACCGATACACAGCCGGTGTTCGATGCGATCCTGGACAACGCGACGCGCCTGTGCGATGCGCACCTCGCTTTGCTCGGATTGTATGACGGCGAGAAGTATCAGACCGTTGCGCAACGCGGTGCCAGCGGTGGTTTTGCCAAATGGGTTATCGAGAGAGGATGGTTTCCACCCACCCATGGGCTGAGACTGATGATTGCTGAACAGCGGCCCATTCAACTTCCGGACTTAAGGGAGGGACCGGGGTATCGCGCCCGCGATCCGATGAGCGTCCAAATGATCGAACTGGGCGGAGTACGGACCTACCTTGCGGTGCCCATGCTCAGGGAGGGGCGCGTGGTGGGCGGCATCACCATTTACCGCCCCGAGGTGCGGCCGTTCACCGAGAAGGAGATTAATCTTGTAAGTACCTTTGCTAATCAGGCTGCGATCGCGATCGAAAACGTCCGGCTGTTCAACGAAATCCAGGATAAGGGCCGCCAGCTCGAGATCGCGAACAAGCACAAATCCGAGTTTCTCGCCAATATGTCGCACGAACTCAGAACGCCGTTGAACGCCATCATCGGCTTTTCCGAGGTGCTGGGCGAGCGCTACTTCGGCGAGCTGAACGAGAAGCAGTTGGAATACGTGACCGATATTCATGGCTCGGGCAAGCATCTGCTGTCGCTCATCAACGATATCCTGGACCTCTCCAAGATCGAAGCCGGGCGCATGGAACTCGAGTTGTCAGAGTTTGACCTACCGGCTGCGCTGCAAAATGCGCTGACTCTGGTCAAGGAGCGGGCCCAACGCCATGGGATCAAACTCGCGTTGAAGACGGACCGGGCGCTCGGCAGCTTCCGCGGCGACGAACGGAAGTTCAAGCAAATCATGCTCAATTTGCTCTCGAACGCCGTAAAATTCACGCCGGAGGGCGGATCGGTTTCCATCGCCGCGCGCCAGTTCGATTCCGCAGTCGAGGTTGCGGTGGCCGATACCGGCGTGGGCATCTCCACCGAAGACCAGGAATTGATCTTCGAAGAGTTCAAACAGGTCGGCGGTGACTACACGCGCAAGGCGGAGGGCACGGGGCTGGGACTCGCGCTCACGAAGCGCTTTGTCGAACTGCACGGCGGTACGATCCGCGTCGACAGCGCGCCCGGCAAGGGCTCCACATTCACCTTCACGTTACCCATCCAACATGGCCAATGAACTGATCCTGGTAGTCGAAGACAACGAAAAGAACCGCAAGCTTGCGCGCGACGTGCTGCAGGTGAAAGGCTACCGCGTGGTCGAGGCGGACAGCGCCGAAACTGCGTTGGCACTCGTTGCGGAGCAGAGGCCCGATCTTGTGCTGATGGATATCCATCTTCCCGGGATGAGCGGTCTTGAGGCGCTCGCGCGTTTGCGTGCGGCGCCCGACACGCGCGCGATCCCGGTGGTCGCGTTCACCGCTTCGGTCATGCCGCAGGACCGCAAAGAGATCATGTCTGCCGGGTTTGACGGTTTCGTCAGCAAGCCGATCAACCTGAAGGAATTCCTCGCAACCATCGGCACCGTGTTCGGGAGGGGAAAACCATGAGCGGCGCGGCAAAGATCCTGGTCGTGGACGACACTCCGGCGAACGTGAAACTGCTGGCGGATCTTCTCACGGTCAAGGGCTATTCTGTGGTCACCGCGGCGTCCGGTGAGGAAGGGCTCAAGCGCGTGGCGGAAGGCCGTCCGGATCTCGTGCTGCTCGACGTCATGATGCCGGGCATGAACGGCTACGAAGTGTGCCAGGCGATCCGTGCCGATTCCGCGAATGGCATCCTGCCCGTGGTCATGGTCACTTCCCTCGATCCGGGGCAGGAGCGAATCAAGGGGCTGGAAGCGGGTGCGGATGACTTTCTCACGAAGCCGGTCAATCAGCCTGAGCTGCTGGCACGGGTGAAATCGCTGCTGCGGATCAAATCGCTCTACGACGAGGTCGAGCGGCAGAAAGCCGAGCTTGCAGAGTGGAACCGCACGCTCGAGCAGCGGGTGGCCGAGGGCGTGGCGCAACTCGAGCGGATGGGACGGATGAAGCGGTTCTTCTCCCCGCAGATCGCCGATCTCATCCTCTCCGGCGGCACCGACGACCCGCTCAAGAGCCACCGCCGCGAGATTATCGTGGTATTCCTCGATCTGCGCGGCTTCACCGCCTTTACCGAGACCGCCGACCCCGAGGAAGTGATGGGGGTGCTGCGCGAATATCACGCCGAGATGGGGCGCTTGATCATGGCCTACCAGGGCACGCTCGAGCGCTTCGCCGGCGACGGCATCATGATCTTCTTCAACGATCCGGTGGAACTCGACAATCCCGCGGCGCACGCGGTGCGCATGGCGGTCGAGATGCGCCAGCGCTTTGCCCAGCTCAACAGCGGGTGGCAGAAGCGCGGCTACGACCTCCACATGGGGATCGGGATTGCGCAGGGTTATGCCACGCTGGGGGCGATCGGCTTCGAGGGACGGCAGGACTATGGGGCGATCGGCAACGTCACCAATCTCTCGGCGCGGCTGTGCGGCGAGGCGAAGCCGGGACAGATCCTGATTTCGCAGCGGGTGCTGGGGCACGTCGAGGGGATGGTGCAGGCC